>JAEZVV010000152.1 GCA_023443095.1 Pseudomonadota bacterium | reverse complement strand
GTCAACGGCCAGCGCGGCGCTGGCCGCCAACGACATCGAGCGCCTGATGGAGGCGGTGTCCCGCCAGCAAGGCCTGCTCGCCGAGCTGGCCCCGCACGCCGACGCTCTGCGCCAGGACGCCGCGGTCGCGCCGCGCCTACTCGCCGCCGCTCACCTCAATGCCGAGGTCGCGATCCTGCTTGCGGCCCGCCAGGGGCAGATCCGTGCCCGGCTCGAAACCCTTGGTGTCCAGCCCGCCGCCGCCACCTACGGCGCGGCAGCTCGCTCGGGCGGCCGCCGCCTGGGCAGCGCCTGAAACACCCTCGCGCCCGTTGCGGCCCGTCCGCACGATCACCGGGTTTACCTTGACCCCATGAAAGCCGGTGCTGGCCGCGTGTTAACCTCGCCCGCCGCTTTCTGCCGTCCCCCTTTTTCTGCGCCTCGTGTCCAAGCCCTGGTTGTCTGCGGGTCAGCTGACGTGCGCCCGCCGGAGACCCATGTGTACCGCTCCCTTCTCGCTTTAAGCCTTCCGCTCGCCCTGGCTTCGACCGCCGTCGCCGCAGAAGAGTCCTTTTTCTCGCGCGCGCTGTCGGCGATCAACGAAACCACCCCGGTCGGCCTCAAGCCGGTCGCCGAGCGCTCGGGCTGGTTCGGCGACGCCTGGGACGGCATGAGCGACATCGCCCAGCGCGGCAGCACCGGCCTCATCCTGCCGGCCTATACGGTCCATCCGGCGTGGGACTACCCCAACCGCAAGAACCAGAACGGCTACACCTGGGGCGGCGGCATCTCGCGCTCGGTGATCGACGAGCGCGGCAACGAACGTCTGATCTACGCCATCGCTTTCTCCGACTCGCATTACGACATCGAGCCCTTCGTCGGCTATGCCTGGCTGGCGCGCTGGCCGCTCGGCAGCACCGGCCTCTACGGCGGCCTGGGTTATTCGGTCGGCATCACGATGCGTTCCGACTTCTCGTGGCTGCCGGTGCCGGCCCCCTTGCCGCTGGCGAGCATAGGCACCGACAACTTCGGGCTTTACGCCACCTACGTGCCGATCTCGAACGTGGCCTTCATCTTTGCCAAGGCACAGTTCGACGACACCCGCCGCCGCGGCTCGGCACCGGCGACCGGCTCGGCCTGGTCGACTCGCAACCTGCTTTACGCCGGTGGCGTGCACGTCAAGACCGACCAGGAAGGCATCGACGGCATCACGGTTCAAAGCGGCAACGGCGCCATGATCGGTTACCGCCACTTCCTGACGCGCAACCTGGCGGTCGATATCAACGCCAACCGCAGCCAGCACGCTCTGGCCGACTTCGGCGCCCCGCTCGGCAACTTTGACCTGCTCAACCTTGGTGTCGCCGCGCAATACCACTTCGAGCTCAACGACCAGTTGCGCCTGCACGCCGGCCTTGGCCTCGGCTACTGGCGCGTCGAGAACCAGGAACTCGGCGCCAACTCGCTCGAGCAGTCGGCGTTCGCTCCGGTGGCCCAGGCCGGCGCCACCTGGGCGCTGTCGCGCAACGTTCACCTCACCGGCGGCCTGACAATGGGTTTCCCGCGCCTGGACCTGAGCCGTCCGGGCCAGGACACCGCCGCGATCAAGCCCTCGCCGGCGAACTTCAATCTCGGCGTCGGTCTGGCCTGGTAAACCGCTTCGCCTTCAACAAGAAGAAGGGACGCCGCGGCGTCCCTTTTGCTTTTGGAGTGGCTCGGGCTCACCAGTCCCGCAGCTTGGCTCGCAGCCGCGCCACCGCCTGGCTGTGCAGCTGGCACACCCGGCTTTCGGTCACGCCCAGCACCGCACCGATTTCCTTGAGGTTGAGGTCCTGCTCGTAATAGAGGCCCATCATCAGCTTCTCGCGCTCGGGCAGGGCTTCGATCGCGTCGACCAGCGCCTGGCGGAAACGGCTGTCGCGCACGACCTGCGATGGTTCAAGACCGTCGTTGACCATGTGGCGCTCGAGGTAGTCGTCGGCGTCGTCGCTGTGCCCGCCGAGGTCGTCGAGGTAGACCAGCTGGGTGCCGCGCGCCTCGCGCAGCATCTCCTGGTACTGAGCCAGCGGCAGCTTGAGTTCGACCGCAATCTCCGACTCCTGCGGCGCGCGTTTCAAACGGCCTTCGAGCCGGTGGATCGCGTTTTCGATGTCGCGCTGGCTCTTGCGCGCCGAGCGCGGCAACCAGTCGTTGGCGCGCAGCTCGTCGAGCATCGCGCCGCGGATGCGGCTGGCGGCGTAGACCTCGAACTGCGTGCCCTGCGCCTCCTCGTAGCGGCCGATGGCGTCCATCAGCCCCATCATGCCGGCCTGGACCATGTCGTCGAGTTCGACGTTGGCGGGCAGCCGCGCGATCATCTGATGCGCCAGCCGGCGCACCAGCGGTGCGTGCAAGCGGATGTACTCCTGCCGGTCCAGCGTGCCGCGAGACGAATAAGTGACGGCATTCAACTCAGGCTCTCCGTAATCTCATGGCCGGCCGGCGATATGCGCCAGCTCCCAGCCGATAACCGCAGCCGCCAGCCGCGCCGCGTCGGCGGGTCCGGCCAGGCTGCCGCCCCAGCGCGGCCCAGGTTTGCCCGGCCGCGTCAGGGTGTCGTGCAAGCGTTCGAACAGGGTACGCGCAGCGGTCTCTTCGAGATCCGCGAAAACAAGCCGGAAAGCCAGGCCCTCGGCTCGCATCAACAGCGCTCCGAGCTCGCCCGCGGCCGCCGCCACTTCGGGCGCCGTCGGCCCGACCAGCAGGATCGCCTCGCCGCCGAGGTCGCCCAGCCGCGCCGCTTCGAGCGCGAGCAAGACCAGGTCGGCGCCCGGCGCCGCGTGACCGATCGCGCCCTTCAGGCTGAGCCGATGGGCCTGCGCCTGTTCGACCGCGCGCAGCGCCGGCGCCACCCGCAGGCGCGGCGCCGCCGGCAGCAGCACTTCCTTGAGGGCGCGTTCGCCCGACAGGCCGTGGAACAAGTCGAAGCGGGCGCGTTGGCCGAGCTCGTGCGCCAGGTTCTGGCGCGCGGCGTCGAGGACCAGGGTGCGGTCGCCCGCGGCGGCGAAAGCCCGCGCCAGCTGCGCCAGCGCCAGCCCGCGCCGGGTCGCCTTGGCGT
>JAEZVV010000133.1 GCA_023443095.1 Pseudomonadota bacterium | reverse complement strand
CAAGACCCAGAGTGCTATGGCTGACGGCATGGCTGAAGTGTTGAACTGGGCGGAGCGCAATCAAGGGAAAGTGCAGTTCGAGGCTCGACAAGCGCGATTTGCCAGCCCTGGTTTGCAGGCCGAGTTCAATGCGCTGGTAGGTAAGCTGAAGGAGCTCGAGACCGCCGAGCAGACTGCCGTCAGAGAAGCGGAGGCGCTGCAGTCCAAGGCCGAAGTCATCATGGAGCGCAACACTGCGGTCATGGAAAGCTTGGCCAAGTAGGCCTGCCGCATTACTAGCCCTTATTCCTTCCCAGAAGCAGGATGCGCGGGCGCCTGGAGGCTCGGTCGAGCGGAGCGGGCAGGCGCAGTGCGCCCTCCGGGCGATGCTTTGGTGGCTAGAGCCAGCGGGTCGCACCTTCCGTGGCGCACCCGCAACGGGCTCTAATTTTGGCCGAGCTGCTATTCAGAAGCATCCTAAAACATTGATTTAATTGACTTTTGTTTATCGGCTAGATAACACCCCCGCGACCTATAAGCGCCCCGCCTAGCGGGGCGTTTTCACTTCGGGACGAAGTTTGCTGGTTTGCCCGCAGTTGGGCCAGAGCGTTCTACCTACGGCGCGGTACGTTCTTCCATCCATCCGAGCCAGCGCATAGCTTGCTCGCGGCCTTCACCGCACATATCCTCGCTAGGCTGGAGAGAACTGCAAACACTAGGCCTGTCTGACCGACCGAAAATCTTGCAGCGCTCATCTTCGCCAAGCTGAATGCACCGCACACCGGCCGGTTTCCCGCCAGGCATTCCTGGAATAGGACTGGAGATTGACGGCGCGATACAGCACGCGCCACACCGCTCACGGCAGTTCATCGAACAGCCCTATGGTTGACAACCGGCTTGCCGTCGGCCATGCCGGGGATCGGGCTCGTGATCGACGGCGCGATGCAGCAGGCGCCGCAGCCGGGACGGCAGTTCATGGAGTTCCCCTCAAAAAAACGGCGCGCCAGCCGCGCGCCGTGGCAGGAGAAGCCGGGCCTCAGTTGCAGGAACCGGGCTTTTCGGGCGCGAGCTTGACCAGGGCCTTGTCGTCGGCGCCGTAGAGGGTGAGGGTGTCGCCGTCGCGGCGCGCCGAGCGGGTCGACTCGAGCACCTTGGCAAACGCGGTTTCCTGGCTCATCAGCTCGGGCGCGCACATCTTGCGGGTGCTCGCCACCGGGCCGAACTTGAGCTTGGTGCCGTCGACTTCGTAGACCGCGGTGAAGCGGTTGCAGCCCAGGCTGCCGGCAGCGCGCTGCTCGTCGATGAACTCGATGGTCGAGGGCAGGCTGCAGGTCTTGCCGGCCACGACATCGGCCTGCCAGCTGCTGCCGGCGAGTTTGCCGGGCGCCGACCCGGTGGGCGCGGCGGCGCAGGCGGTGAGGGCAAGGGCGGCGAGGGGAAGGGCGAACAGACGCATAAGCGGTTTCCTTGATCCGGGAATTCAGGGGTGAGGCGGCGGGCCGCCTCGCGGGATGGGCTTAAGGCTAACGCACTACAAGGTGAAGGTCATGCCCGAAACCAGGGCCCCGGGCATGCGGGTAGTGGAAAGCGAGCGGCTGCCGTAGGTGCTGGCCGAGAGGATCCACTCCGCCTCGTCGGTGAGGTCGACCAGGCGCTCGCCCAGGAGCTGGTAGAGGCTGTCGTCGAAGCGCATCACGTTGAGCGGGGCGACGATTTTCCCCTCTTCGACCCAGAAGCAGGCAAAACGCGTCATGCCGGTGATGCGGCACGAGGGGCGGTCGGAGAAGTTCAAGTACCAGAGGTTGGAGAGGTAGAGCCCGGTGCCGAGCTGGTTCAAGGCTTGGTCTGCGGCCAGGGTGCCGGGGGCGAGGTCGAGCGAGGCGGCCGCTTCGTCGTCGCCCGCGCCGTTGGCCGAGATGCCGTATTCCTTGGCGGTGCGCGGGCTGGCGAGGCAGCCCGCGTGTTGGCCGGCGCGGATCAGCTCGACCGCCGCCGGCTTGGTGAAACCGGCGGCATCGAAAAGCGGCTCGAGCCCGCTGCCGGTGGCCTCGCTCAGATGGACCTTGGGCGAGAGTTGCTCCTCGCCGTCGACCAGGCGCTGGACCACGCTTTGTTTGGTGCGCTGGGCCTTGGCCGACACGCCGCCCCAGTTGAGCATCGAGACCAGCTCGTCGACCGCGGCCGGCGCCAGGTAGGCGCGGTACTGCCCGGGCGCGATGGTGCGGGCGGGCTGGGCCAGGTGCGCGAGCTGGCCGCGGGCGGCTTCGAGGCGGCGGCCCAGCTCGGCGGGATCCCAGCGGTCGCCGCCCCAGCTCGACTTCACCGCCTTGTCGGTCGAGTGGTAGAGCGACCAGTCGAACAGGAAGGAGTCGACTTCGTGCCAGTGGCGCGCCCCCAGGCTCGAGGCAAAACCGCGCAGGCTGGGGCCGGCGGCGAAGATGCCGACGAGGTCGACCTCGGCCGCCTCCTGCGTGACCGTGGCGATCGCCTCTTCGGCGCTCGGCAGCCGGCCGCTGCGCACGGTGTTGCTCTGATCCGCTTCCTGGCAATACAGCAGGTAAGGATCGGCGGGCAGGGTGGGCAGAGTCGCCCGCATGGTGGCGATGACGTGCGCGACCTGGGCGCGATCGTGGTCGCGTTCGCCGCTGAGCGTGATGGCCGTGCTGTCGTGGCGCTGGCCGCTGATCAGCTTGAGTTCGAGCACGGCCTGACGCACCGTGGTCGGCTGGCGCACGCGCGACTGGTTGAAACGGACGAAGTCGGAGACTTCGCCGCTGAAGTTGGCGAGCAGCACCTCGCTGCCGCGCAGCTGCGATTCGCCGAAAGCGGCAAGCTCGAAGAAAAGTTCCTTCATGGTCGGTTCCTGGTTCAGCGCGCCGCGCCGAAAACGTCGATGCCGCTGAACTTGCACGCCGGGCTGGCATGGCCTACGCGTATCACCTGGTTCGGTTCGCCCTTGCCGCAATACGGCGTGCCCATCACCTCGAGCGTGGACTCGTCGCCCACCATCGCGAGCGAGCGCCAGAACGTGGCCGAGACTCCGCGGTAGTTGGGGTTGCGCACCACCTCGGCGAGGCGGCCGCCGCGGATGCGCTGGCCCCACTCGCAGCCGAACTGGAACTTGTTGCGGCTGTCGTCGATCGACCACGAGACATTGGTCTTCATCAGCACGCCCTCGTCGATCGAGGCGATCATGTCGTCGAGCGAGCTGGTGCCGGGTTCGACATTGAGGTTGCTCATGCGGTCGATCGGCGGGCGGTTCCAGCTGCAGGCGCGGGTGGTGGCCACGCCGCCCATGCCGGCGCGCTGCTGGCTGCTGGCGCCGCCCAGCGGCCGCACCAGCTTGCCGGCGCGGATCACGTGTTCGCGTTCGGCGCGGCCGCCTTCGTCGTCGAAGGCGAAGGCGGCGAACTCGATCTCCCGGCTGGGGTCGTAGGTGACGTTGAGCAGCTCGGAGCCGTACTGGTAGTGGCCGAACATGTCGAGCGTGACAAAGCTCGTGCCCGCGTAATTGCGCTCGTCGCCGAGGATGCGGTCGAGCTCGAGCGGGTGGCCGATCGACTCGTGGATCTGCAGCATCATCTGGTCGGGCATCAGGATCACGTCCATCGTCCCCGCCGGGCAGTTCGGGGCGGCGATCAGCTGCAGTGCCTCGTCGGCGGTGCGGGCGCCGGCGCCGAAAAAGCCCGAGCGCTCGAGCACCTCGTAGCCACCCTGCTGGCAAAAGCCGTTGTAGCGGCCGCCCCACGAGCGCACCTGGGTCAGGCCGGCGTGGTGAGCGACCACGTGCAGGCTGGGAATGGTGAAGTCGAACTCCTGCAGCGCATAACCCGAGTCGGCCGTGACCATCAGCTGGCGGCTGCGGATCGTCCACAGGCTGGCCGCCCAGTCGACGATGCGATCGTCGGTTTTGCAGGCTTGCGATTCGCGCATCAGGAGCTCGATCCGCTCGGCCTTGCTCAGATCCAGTGGCCGCCGCGTGGGCGAGGCGTAATGGCCGCGCGGCGCGGGCAGGTCCGGGGTCTGGCCGCGGAAGACGCTGCGGCCGCGCGCCAGGCGGGCGAGCTCGCGGGCGCGTTCGATCGCGGCTTTCAGGCCGGCGTCGGAAAAGTCGCTGGTGGCGGCGTAACCCAGGCCGTCGCCGTCGACCACGGTCAGCATCGCGCCGCGGTCGATGCGGGTGCGGGTGGGTTCGGGAACGTTCTGGCGGACGGCAGTCTCTTCGGACGTTTCCTCGACCACGCGCAGCGCGCAATAGTCGGCGGCGGGGGCGAGCGCGCGAAAGCGCGCGGCCAGGGTGTGGAGGGTTGTCATGGAGGGGTTGGGGGGGGTAGGCGGCGCCCGCCGCG
>JAEZVV010000080.1 GCA_023443095.1 Pseudomonadota bacterium | reverse complement strand
TGGCATGACAGGACTCCGTGCAATGGGGGTCCTGCCTGTAGAGAGCGGGCTTTAGTCAGGCCGGCTCGACACCGTGGCGGGGAGGTAGCCAGAAAGGCAAAGCCATAAAACCCAACGGCCCCTTTCGGGGCCGCTGGGGGAGCGCGAGGCTCCGAATAAGGGAAGTTGCACGGTGGCCTTGCATGAGCAATGGAAGGTTTCCTAGCTCGTGTAGCAGACGGTTTTATATGCATCGGCGTCGCATCAGACGGTCATGCGTTGCTCGGCGCAGCCGCGCCAGATGAGCGGCAAGCCCAGCTCGACGCGGGCCAGCTTGATGCGGCCAGCGAGCGTGGCTTGGTCCGCTGGGCTGAATCGATGCCAGCGCTCACGGGCAGCGCGAGCGATGCGGGTGGCGTGGTTCTGTGAGCCGTCGAAGACGACGAACAAGCCGCCCAGCACGAACGGCAAGTCGGGATGCACGCGCCGACCGACGTGCTCGACCAGCGCGCAGATACGCATCAGCTCGGCTGTCGCCTTCGGGGCGGATTCGGTTTCGACCAAGTAGAGCTTGTCGCCGCGCAAAAGCACGGCGTCGCAATGCTTGTCGTAGCGCTGGAGCAGCAGCTCGCGGCTGACCGGTGCACGACCCTGGACGAGGGCATGCTCGGTGAAGGGTTGGAATCCCTGCCTCTGTTTGTGGATGCACCAGCGCGAGGTCAACGCTGTATGCCGAAAGGTTGGGCCGCTGACCGCTAGGTCCAAGCCGTGGTGGGCCGGCACCCCGCGCACTTCGAGCGCCGCAGCGCCGGGGCGCGTGAGCACGAAGCTGGTCCCGCCCAAGGCGTTTGCGCGAGCCTTGAGTTCGCCGGTCTCGACCAGCGCGCGCACGGTGCGTTGGGCCATCTGCTCGCCATACCGTGCGCCTGGCCAGCAAGCTGCGCCCAGGTCGGCACAGCGCAGGTGCCCGTGCTCGCCCACGGCCTTGAGTACGCGCAGGCGATTGGCGGCGGCGAGTTCGCGGGAGGTGGGCTGCTTGGGGCGCGGGGCCGGCGGGCGCAGCAGGCCGCAGAGAAGGTCGGGAGAGAGTTTCATCAGGAACACCTGGCATGGAGATGCCAGGTGTAGCGACGCCCCATCTGGCGATGCGTCTGGCGCCTCGGCACGCTCGCAGCAGAGGCTGCCAGCTCAATGCCGAGACACCGGGCGGCTGAACGTGTGCTCTTCGGTGGCTAGGGCCACACGCACACTCGCGCGGCTGGACGCCGCTTGTCCTCCGTCGAATACAGCGCCGTTTCCTGCCCGACCCACCGACTTCGTCGGCGTACCGCGCAGGAGGCCACCCCGGATGTCGGACGCCTGCTCAACGTGCCGTTGTCCTGGCTCTAAGCTGGACGCTTCGCCGCCAACCAGGGTGGCCTCCTGCGCTTCGCTTCGTCAGCGGCGGACCTCACGCCTGCGGCTGCGGTCCCGTCAACATCGCCCGCCTGGGGGCGGGCCGGCGCTAGGACCGCGCCTCGATGCTGCCGGCTCCCCCGGCCCTGCGGTGTCCGCGCTGGGGCGCGGCGCACCTCCGGGTCAGCCCCGGCGCCGGCCGGGACTGACCGCTGTCTTGCGGCAGCGGCTTCAAATCGTCCAGGGCGGGCGCGCGGCTCAGCGAAGCCAGCGCTGCATTGCGACGAACTGTTCAAGGTGACGCAGTTCGAGCTCGCCCAGCATGTGGCTGGAAGCGTGCAAAGCTGCGCAGAGACGCGCGAGCGCTAGCAGGGGCTCGCCCTTCAGCTCGGGCGACGGAGCGCCATCGTCAGTGAGAAGGCGAGCGGATTGGGTATCGACGGTAATACAGATACCAGGAGAGCAAAGGTGATTAGTGCATCCGGCATGTAGCGACCGCCAACATGCGGCACGCAAGACACCACCCAGCGCCGCACGCTCCTCCACTTAGGCCGCTTCCAAGGACTCGCGCGTCGGCACGCTGATTTCTCCGTCGATGGCCGCCTGAATAGGGGCGTGCATTGACAGGGGGATAAAGACTTTGGTGGCGTCGTTGTGCAGCATGAGCGCCGCATGGCTTCCAGGCCAAACCCACAACCTGTTGACCACACGTGTGAATGAGGCGTGTAACTCGGAACGCTCCTTCATGCGCTCATCCGTTACGTCGCGGACTGCACGCAGCGCATCGGCAATGGCTGCGTCTAGGTCTTCTTCCCAGATGGAGGTCATCGGGTCGTTGGCAACGGCGGTGAGTTCCGCAACCCGAACTCGCCGCCGCGCGAGCGCGTCTTCGAGTTCGCGGATGCGGTTGGCCAGAGCCGAAGATGCCCCCACTTCTTCGATGACGGAGAGCAGGTTGCGCAGTGACTTGCTGTCCTGCTGCATGGCGGCACGCTCGAAGTCCAGCGCCTCGATAGCCTCTTTCTTGACGCTGCCCTTCAAGATTTCCGAGGACACGCAGTTCATCAGCGACGGGAGGAGGGCCGTCTCAAGCTCGCGCGCGTTCCAGTTCGGACAGTTCGTCAACCCACGGTCGCGGTCAGCGCAGACGTACAGGGCATATCCCAGACTATTCCGACCGCTGCTTTTGGACTTTCTGGCAAGGGTCGCGCCGCAGTGCCCGCAGCGTAGGAACCCTTGAAAGATGTTGTGGTAGCCCGCATCGCGCCTTTTTGGAAGGTGGCGGCGCCGTTCGGCTGATGCCTGCGCAGCATTGAACAGCTCGTGCGAAACGACGGGCGGGTAGTAGCCATCCCAGCACTCGCCCGTGGCGCGCCGGCCGTTCCCATCCTTGACGGATGGCTCGAACTCGCCGAGGACGCGGCGGTTGTGAATCAACTTGTGCGGGAGCGTCTTGTGCCAGCCCTTCGCCTTTCCGGGCACCGGCCAGTTCTCGCTGTTGGCGATGCGCGTAATAGCAGTCGAGCCGACACCGCTTGCCGCAAGCTCGAACACCTTCACGATGCTTTCAGCCTTTTCCGGGATGACCTCCCAGCCGCTTTTGTCAGCGTTGGGCCGCAGCCACGCAGGACCCTGCCCGAACGCGAAGGCTGACTTGGTGTCGCGCTTGCGCTGATGGGCCTTCTGGACACGATGAGCCTTGGTTTCGGACTCCTCGTTTGCTCGGACGAAGACCAGAACCGCATACATGACGTTCATGGGTTCTTTGATGCTCTCCTCGTCGAGTACGCGGCCGTCAATCACGGTGACGACTCGGATGCCCAGCTTGACTAGGCGGGAAAGCAGCCCCATCGCGTCCAACACATCGGCGCGGGAAAGACGGTCCAGGCTTTCGACAAGCAAGTAGGAGCCGCGCTCCATGGCACCGGACTCCACGGCATTGATGAAAGCGGCTAGTGCACCACGCGTGACGTTGCTGCGGTCGAAAGCAGATACGCCCAAGTCCTCGAAGGTTGTCTCCTGGAGGTCCAGGTCGTTTTCGGCCGCGTAGCGGCGGCTCTTCTCCAGTTGGCGCTGCAAGCTGTCACCCTTTGCTTGGCGCTTGGTCGAGAAGCGGATGTACGAGTAAGCCTTGGGGCGCGATGCCATCTCGCAGATGGCGGCGGTCACTTTGGTTGCTACAGGGGAAACGGTGCTCACGGGTATGGTTCCTAAAGGGATGGAGGACATACCCAGTAAGCGTTGAGCTTTTATCTTTCTGCCGCCGAGCAGCTTTTAGGGTCCGTCCAGCCCTTAAGGTACCGACCAGCAAGCCCGCCGGCGTCGCCTGCCTCCACCTGCGGACCGATATGTCTTGCGCGATTTTCGGCCGCGCCGATCGACCCGCTGTCTGTGCCGGACTGAAACCTGCGCCCGACATGTGCGGCCAGACGCGCGGCGAGGCGATCGCCTGGCTGGGGCGACTCGAGGCAGCGACTCGCCCCGCCCCGCGCCGCAGCGGCGGCTAGTCGCCCGCCTTCGGCGCGCGCCTCAGCCCTGGGTGGACGAGTGCGGCAGATTGCGCAGCTCGCGGCGCAAGACCTTGCCGACCGAGTTTTTCGGAATCGCCGCCACGAACTCGACCTGCCGCGGCCGCTTGTAGCCCGTCAGGTGCGAGCGGCAATGCTCGATCACCGCCTCGCGGGTGAGGCCGGGGTCGCGTTTGACGATCACCACCCGCACCGCCTCGCCCGAATGCTCGTCGGGCACGCCGACCGCGCCGCACTCGAGCACGCCCGGCAGCATCGAAACCACGTTTTCGACCTCGCCCGGATAGACATTGAAGCCCGACACCAGAATCATGTCGCGCTTGCGGTCGGTGAGCGTGATCCGCCCCTGCTCGTCCATGTAGCCCACGTCGCCGGTCTTGAGCCAGCCGTCCTGCATCACGGCGGCGGTGTCCTCGGGCGCGTTCCAGTAACCCTTCATCACTTGCGGCCCGGACACGCAGATCTCGCCGATGCAGGGCTCGGGCGACCCCTGTCCGTTCCACAGCGGCAGGGGCTCGAACTTATCGTTGCGGATGCTCACCAGGGTCGAGGGCGTCGGCAGCCCGACGCTGCCGCTCCAGGGCGAGCCGAGCAGGTTGGAGCACACCCCGGGCGAAGTCTCGGTCAGACCGTAGGCCTCGACGATGTGATGGCCGGTGATGCCGAACCAACGCTCGGCCACGCCGCGCTGCACGGCCGAGCCGCCGCCCACCACCACCTTCATCGAGGAGAAGTCGAGCTCCTTGAAGCCGGGGGTGTTCATCAGCCCCGCAAACAGCGTGTTCACTCCGGTCATGACGCTGAACTTCCAGCGAGCAAGTTCGGCGACGAAACCCTTCATGTCGCGCGGGTTGGTGATCAATACCGTGCGCGCGCCCATCTGCATGAAGGCGAGCGTCGAGCTGAGAGAAAACACGTGGTAGAGCGGCAGCGGCGCGATCACCACTTCCTTGCCGACGACGAAGCCTGACGACACCCACAAGCGCATCTGCTCGAGATTGGCGAGCATGTTGCGATGGGTGAGCATGGCGCCCTTGGCCACGCCGGTGGTGCCGCCGGTGTATTGCAGGAAGGCGACGTCCTCGCGGGCGTCGATCGACACCGGCTTGAGCTGACGCCGCGCGCCGGCGGCCAGAGCGGCACGCCAGCGCACGGCGCCGGAAATGCTCCACGCCGGCACCATCTTCTTCACGTATTTGACCGCCGCATTGATCAGCCAGCGCTTGGGCGCGGGCAGCAGGTCCGCAACTCCAGTGACGATGACGTGTTTGATCGGGGTGCGGGGGAGCGCCACTTGCAGGGTGGCGGCGAAGTTCTCGACGATCACGATCGCCTTGGCGCCGGCATCGGCGAGCTGGTGCTCGACCTCGGGCGCGGTATAGAGCGGGTTGACGTTCACCACCGTCATCCCGGCACGCAGGATGCCGAACACCGCCACCGGGTACTGCAGCAGGTTGGGCGACATGATCGCGACCCGGTCGCCCTGGACCAGGTCAGGCAGACCCTGCAAGTAGGCGGCCAGGTCGCGCGACAGGCGATCGACCTCGGCGTAGCTGAGATCGCGGCCGAGGTTGTGGAACGCCGGCAGGTCGCGATATTCGGCCACGACGGCGGCCAGCAGATCCGGGATCGAGCGGTAGCGGTCGGCGTCGATCTGCTCCGGCATCCCGGCAGGATAATTTTTCAACCAGGGCATGGCAGGCATGCAATGACTCCTTGGTGGCGCGACTCGCGCGGAGCGCGGAGTGTAGGGAGCGCAACGCAACACCGCCCGCGGCCTAACCCTCAAACCGGCCGGCTCGTCGCCGGTTTTCTTGCCATACATCAGGGGAGCCGTGATTGCGTCTCGTTCCCCGGGGCCGCCGGCATCACGACGAGGGCAGCGCCACCGCTAACGAAGCAAGGGCCGCATTGCGGCCCTTGCTTTTACTTCAGATCGCTCAGATCAATGCCGAGAACGTGGCCCCGACAGAAAACAAGGTGATCGCCACAAACGGCAGGACCACCATCAAACGATAAAACATGCAGACTCCAAAAACACATGGCAAGAGCCATTAATGCACGGACCTTAACGGCTACTGGCGGGGCGCGCCACTGGGGCCACACACTAGCCGCAGCCGGTTTGAGCTAGCTCACGCACCGCGACTCAGTGCGCCGCTTCCCAGTTGGGGCCAGCACCAACCTCGGCCAGCAGCGGCACCTTGAGTTCGGCCACCCCGGCCATGATCTCGGGCAGGCGTTGAGACACAAGGTGGAGCTCGGCATCGGGCACCTCGAGCACGAGTTCGTCGTGCACCTGCATCACGAGCCGGGAGCCGAGGCGCTCGGTGTGCAGCCATTTCTGCACCGCCACCATCGCCAGCTTGATCAGGTCGGCCGCCGTGCCTTGCATCGGCGCGTTGATCGCGGCGCGTTCGGCGCCCTGGCGGCGCGGGCCGTTGGGGCTGTTGATCTCGGGAAGCCACAGGCGACGGCCGAACACGGTCTCGACATAGCCGTGACGCTTGGCCTGCTCTCGCGTGCGCTCCATGTACTTGGCCACACCCGGGTAACGCATGAAGTAGCGGTCGATGTAGAGGCGGGCGGCCTCGCGTTCGATGCCGAGGTTGCTGGCCAGACCGAAGGCGCTCATGCCGTAGATCAGACCGAAGTTGATCACCTTGGCGGTGCGGCGCTGGTCGGCGGTGACTTCGCTCGCCGGCACGCCGAAGACCTCGGCCGCGGTCGCGCGGTGGATGTCTTCGCCGGCCCCGAAAGCGCGCAGCAAGCCCTCGTCGCCGCTGATGTGGGCCATGATCCGCAGTTCGATCTGCGAATAGTCGGCGCTGAGGATCACGTGACCGGGCGGGGCGATGAAGGCCTCGCGGATGCGGCGGCCTTCCTGGGTCCGGACCGGGATGTTCTGCAGGTTGGGGTCGCTCGAGGCCAGGCGCCCCGTCACCGCCACCGCCTGACCGTAATGCGTGTGGACCCGGCCGGTGCGGGCGTCGACCATCTGCGGCAGCTTGTCGGTATAGGTCGACTTGAGTTTGGCGAGACCACGGTGTTCGAGCAGGGTCTTGGGCAGGGGGTAGTCCTCGGCCAGCTTGGAGAGCACCTCCTCGTCGGTCGAAGGCGCTCCACTCGCGGTCTTCTTCACCACCGGCACCCCCAGCTTGCCGAACAGGATCTCGCCGATCTGCTTCGGGCTGCCGAGGTTGAAGGGCTGGCCCGCCAGCTCGTAAGCCCGCGCCTCGAGCTCTTTCATACGCAGGCCCAGCTCGCCGCCCTGCTGGATCAGCAGTTCGCGGTCGATCAGGACGCCGGTGCGCTCCATCTCGAACAAGACCCGGCTGGTGGGCAGCTCGATCTCCTCGTAGACGCGGCGCAGGTCGGGCGCGTGTTCGAGCTTCGGCGCCATCGCGTGGTGCAGGGCGAGCGTGACTTCGGCGTCTTCGGCCGCGTATTGGGTGGCGCGTTCGATCTCGACTTCGTCGAAGCCGATCTGGCTCGCGCCCTTGCCGCACACCTCCTCGTAGCGGATCGTCTTGCGGCCGAGCCAGCGCTCGGCGAGCGAGTCCATGTCGTGGCTCTTGTGCGCCTCGATCACGTAGCTCTCGAGCAGGGTGTCGTGGGCGATGCCGGCCAGCCGCACGCCGTGGTTGGCAAAGACGTGGGCGTCGTATTTGGCGTTCTGCAGCACCTTGCGGTGCTGCGGGCACTCGAGCCAGGGCTTGAGGCGCGCCAGCGTGGCCTCGAGCGGCAGCTGCTCGGGCGCGCCGGGGTAGCGATGCGCGAGCGGGATGTAGCAGCCTTCGTTTTCCTTGACCGCGAGAGAGATGCCGACCAGGCGCGCGGCCATCGGATCGAGCGAGGTGGTCTCGGTGTCGATCGCGGTCAGTGCGGCCGACTCGATCCGCTCCAGCCAGCGCTCGAGTCCGCCTTCGGTGAGCACGGCTTCGTAGTGCGTGATCGGCGCGGCGGGCGCAGCCGCTTCCTCGACGGCAGAAAACAGATCGGCCGGCGCATCCTTGGCCTTGGCGGCGCCGCCGGCCGCCAGTTCGCGCGCCCAGCCGCGGAACTCCCAGCGCTCGAACAGTTCGCGCAGGCGATCGGTCTGCGGGTCCTGCGCCAGCAGGGCGTCGAAATGCGGCACGTGGCTGGCGATGTCGCCGTCGGTCTTGATCGTCACCAGCACGCGGGCGGTCGGCAGCCAGGGCAAGGCCTTGCGCAGGTTCTCGCCGACCTTGCCGCCGACCTGGTCGGCGTTGGCCATGATCGCGTCGAGCGAGCCGTATTGAGCGATCCATTTGACCGCGGTCTTGGGCCCGACCTTCTCGACCCCCGGGACGTTGTCGACCGTATCGCCGACCAGCGTCAGGTAGTCGACGATGCGGCCGGGCGGGACGCCGAACTTGGCCTCGACCCCGGCCACGTCCAGCGTCTCGTTGCTCATGGTGTTCACCAGCGTCACGTGTTCGTTGACGAGCTGGGCCATGTCC
>JAEZVV010000093.1 GCA_023443095.1 Pseudomonadota bacterium | reverse complement strand
CGCCAAACCGCACCATACGCCGCGGGGTTTCCGCAATCCCTACGGCAGCACCGGCAAGTCCCTGGCCGACTTCCTCCGCTGGCAGGCCGAACGCCGTGACAAGCGGATTCCGGCGCCGCAGCGGGACCTCTCGCCGGTGGCGCCCGATCTCGATTTCATCCACTCGGGCCATACCCGCCTGGCCGCCACCTGGATCGGCCATTCGACCGTCCTGGTCCAGCTGGCCGGCCTCAACATCCTGACCGACCCGGTGTTCTCCGACCGTGCCTCGCCCCTGCCCTGGAGCGGGCCCAAGCGCTGGCAGCCGCCGGGCTTGGCGCTCGAGGATCTGCCCCGCATCGATCTCGTGCTGCTCTCGCACAATCACTACGACCACCTCGACGCCGCCTCGGTCAAGGCGCTGGCGCGCCAGGCGGGCGGCCCGCCGCTGTTCGTGGTGCCGCTGGGGGTCGAACCGTGGATGGCCGCGGCCGGCATCGAACGGGTCCAGGCGCTCGACTGGTGGGACGAGCTGGTGGTGGGCGAAGCCAAGGTCCATTTCGTGCCGGCCCAGCACTGGAGCGGACGCACCGGGATCGACCGCAACCGCAGCCTCTGGGGCGGTTTTGTCGTCGAGGCCGAGGGGCGCAGCGTGTATTTCGCGGGCGACACCGGTTATTCGGCCGACTTCATCCGCATCGGCCGGCGCTTCGGCGAGATCAACCTCGCCCTCATCCCCATCGGCTCCTACCTGCCGCGCTGGTTCATGGGGCCGCAGCACGTCGACCCGGCCGAAGCGGTGAAAATCCACCAGGACGTGCGTGCGCGCCGCTCGATCGGCATTCATTGGGGTACCTTTCAGCTGGCCGACGACGCACTCGACGCGGCGCCGGCCGAACTCGACGCCGCGCTCAAGGCGGCCGGGCTGTCACCCAAGGCCTTTGTCACCCTGCGTCACGGCCAGACTCTGAAACTCTGAGGAAGTGCGATGAAGCTCTACTCGCTGTTGCTCTTGGCTCACCTGCTGGGCGTGATCGTCTGGGTCGGCGGCATGTGGGTGATGCATTTCGCGGTGCGGCCTGCCGCCGCCCTGCTGGCGCCCGCACAACGCCTGCCGCTGCTGGCCGACATCCTGGCGCGTTTCTTTTTCTGGGTGACGATCGCCGTGCTGGCGATCCTGGCAAGCGGGCTGGCGATGATCTTCGGCGCCGGCGGCTTCAAGGGCCTGCACGCCTCGATCCACGCCATGGCTGCGCTCGGGCTGGTGATGATGGCGGTTTTTGCGCACATCCGGCTGGCGCCGTTCAAGCGTCTGCAGCTGGCGGTGGCGGCGCAGGACCTGACGCTGGCGGGAGCCAGCCTCAATCAGATCCGCCAGCTGGTGGCATTCAACCTCGCGCTGGGCCTGCTCACCCTGGCCGTGGCGGTGGTTGGCCGGGCGTTTTAGGCCGCTGCGCCCAGGCCGGGCTGCGCTACGGACTCAGCCGGGCGCAGCGGCAGGCGGACTCGCCGCGGGGTGATCGCGCTGCCAGCGCTCGAAGCAGTCGAGGCCGCAGAAGTAGGCGACATAGTCGACTGCTTCTGCAACCCGGGCCTCGGAGCGGGGCACCTCCTTCAGGCAGACGGCGCAGGTGACATGCTCGGTGGCGGGGGCCTTCGTTGGGCTGCGGGTCATGGCGCATCTCCTGGGGACGCACACGAGCAGTTCACACGAGAGCGGAGGCCCTGTCCAGCCTCGCCTGCGACGCTCAGACCAGTATCTGGCCGTGGCAAACCATCACCGCCCCGCCTCCCACCCGCACGGCTGTGACGCGGCCCTCGGCGAGGTCGAAAGCGAGTTCGATCCGGCTCGGCCGTCCCATCTCCACTCCTTGCGAGATGAGCAGATCGACCGTGCCGTCGAGTTGCGGCGTCCTTCGGGCGAGCCAGCCCGCGAACGCGGCTGCCGCGCTCCCGGTGGCGGGGTCTTCGGTCACGCCGATGCTGGGCGCGAACATACGCGCGCGCCAGCCGGCCCCGTCGGCTGCGACCGGAAACACCTCCTGTGCCGGATAGCCTGCAAGCAGCTCGCGCCAGCGGCCGAGGTCGAGGCGGGCACGCGACAGGGCCGCAACAGAAACGAGCGGCACCACCAGGAAAGGCACGCCGCAGGACCAGCACTCGGCACCTGCCAGTACCTCGCTGGGAGCAAGGCCGAGCATGGCCGCCAGCGCGTCTGGCGCGGGTGCCGACTCTCCTTGAGTGGGGGTGAGCGCGGCGGTAAGCGTGCAGCGAGTGACCGCACCCGCGTCGCGTTCGATCGCCACCGGCACCGGCCCGACGCCGAGCTCGAACACGATCCGCTCGCATTCGGCCGGCAGGCGGCCGATGGTGGCCAGCACGAAGGCCGTGCCCACGGTCGGATGGCCGGCAAAAGGCAGTTCGCCGTCGGGAGTGAAGATGCGCACCGCGGCGGCGTGCTCGGGGTGCGCCGGCGGAAACACAAAACTCGTCTCCGACAGATTGAGTTCCTTGGCAATGGCCTGCATCTGCCCGGTTGTCAGGCCGT
>JAEZVV010000088.1 GCA_023443095.1 Pseudomonadota bacterium | reverse complement strand
CGCCATAGGGCAGGGCCGGGCTGCGGGTGCGGGCGCGGATCTCGGCCACGCAGTCGGCGACGAAATCGACGAACTTGGGATCGCGTCGCTCGCCCGCCTGCAGGCAGACCGAGCCGTAGCCGTTGTCGGCCGCCCACTGCGCCGCTTCCACGATGTCGCTGCGGTCGAGTTCGTAGCGATCGACGGCATGGTTCGACTTGCGGATGCCGCAGTAACGACAGTCAACCGTGCAGATGTTCGAAAACTCGATCAAGCCGCGGTAATAAACCTTGTCGCCCAGGAGTTGCGAGGTGAGCTCATAAGCGGCGCTGCGCAGCGCTACGCAGTCGGCCGGATCGGTAAGGCCGAGCAGGCGGACGACCTCGGCATCGGTGAATTCCGACTGGGTCAGCAGTTGGTCAAGCGGCTTCATGTCGGCTCCGTGGGGGCACAGGCGGCGTCGAATGCGGCACGCGCCTCGGGGTGGCATTGAAGCGCCCGCGGCAGCACGCCTTGCAGGTAGCTGATCGCCACACCGTAGTTGGTCATAGGCACGCCTTGGGCCTGCGCAGCGCGCAGACGGGCGAGCATGTGGCGGCGGGTGACGACGCAACCGCCGCATTGCAGGATCACGGCGTAGGGGCTCAGGTCCTGCGGAAAGTCCTTGCCGACCGCAACTTCGATCTGCAGCCCGCCGCCCACATGGCGCTGCAGCCAGTTGGGCAGCTTGACCCGGCCGATGTCGTCGGCCGAAGGGTGGTGGCTGCAGGTCTCGCACACCAGCACCCGGTCGCCGGCCTTGAGCCGAGTGAGGGCGGCGGCGCCGCGCGCCATCGCCACCAGGTCGCTTTTGGCCGCGGCCATCAGGATCGAGAAGGTGGTCACCGGAATCGATTCCGGGGTCTGGCGGATCACGTTGTGCACCGCCTGCGAATCGGTGATCACCAGCGCCGGCGGGATCTTTCGCTCGTCGATCGCCTGCGCGACCCGGTCTTCCTTGACCACATGGCATTGCGCACCGGCGTCGAGCAGTTCGCGGATGGCCTGCACCTGCGGCAGGATCATGCGGCCCTTGGGTGCGCCCAGGTCGATCGGGGTGACGAGCAGGGCGGTGTCGCCGGCGGCGACCAGATCGCCCACCAGCGGGAAGTCGGGCTCGGTGCGTTCGGCCGCGAGCTTGACGATGGCGGCGCGGACCTCCGCCACGCCCTCGCCGCGGGACGCGCTCGCCGCCGCGACGGCCAGGCCGCGTGCCTGCAGTTCGGCCAGCTTCGCGGGAGCGGGGGCGGCGAGGTCGGCCTTGTTGAAGACCACCAGCACCGGCGTGCCCAGCGACTGCGCGGTGGCGATCAGACCTTCTTCGTGTTCGGCCGGACCGTCCGCGCCGCAGACCACGACCACAATGTCCATCCAGTCGAGCACGGCCAAGCTGCGCCGCGTGCGCGCCGCGCCCAACTCACCCACGTCGTCGATGCCGGCGGTGTCGATGAAAACCACGGGTCCGATCGGAGCCAGTTCGCAGGCTTTTTCGACCGGGTCGGTGGTGGTGCCGGGCACGTCCGAAACGATGGCGATGCTCTGGCCCGTCAGCGCGTTGACGAGCGAGGACTTGCCGGCGTTGCGGCGGCCGAAGAGCCCGATGTGCAGGCGCAGTCCCTTGGGGGTCTGGTTCATGGCTTGGGTTCCGTCGGCGCCGCGGTGAGCCGGCGCCGCTCCATCAATGACAAGGACCGGAGAGGCTGACGCCGGTCCGGTCCGTTCAGGTGATACCGCTCGGAGCGGCATTCCCGTGTTTACTTCTTGTCGCCAACCTTGATCACGTCACGCTCGAGCCACAGCGGCGAATGATGCTCGGCCGCGTGCAGCGAGATCGTGCCCGGGCCGAAACGCCACATGCCCTTCAGGTGCTCGGTGCTGAGCATGGCGAGCGGCAGGTGAGCGCCGATCACCATCGCCGAGATCAGGAAGCTGCCCCACACGTGGATGTAGAACATCCACACGAAGGCGGTCTTGCCGATCGCCGGTGCGAACAGCCACAGCAGCCAGCCGGTGATCGCGAACACGAACATCGACGCGATGAAGATGAGGTAGCTCATCTTCTGGCCGCCGTTGTAGCGGCCCTGCGGCGGGGTTTCGACCGGGCCGAAGGGGATCTTGAAGAACTTGCGCGGGTAGCCGCCGAAGTTGCGGAACCAGCCGATGGTGTTGGCATCCCACTCCATCAGGTTCTTCATCATCACTGCGAAGCGCTCGGGGGCGAACAGCAGGAAGCCGACCAGGTTGACCGTGAACAGGCCACCCAGCCACAGGTGCCAGAGCATCAGCTCTTCACCGGCCTGCTTACTCACGCCCAGGCTGGGGGCGAAATAGACGATGCCGCCGGTGATCAGCAGGGCGAACCAGGCGATCGCGTTGACGCCGTGGAAGACCTTGTCCGAGACATGAAAACGAAGGACCTTTTGCTCAGACATGCTTGGCTCCGATCGCGGCGAGGTTGTTGCGGGCCACGTAATGCGTGTGGGTCAGTTCGTACATCAAGCCTTCGACCGGCTTGCCCTGGAGGTCGGCGTAGATCTTGCGCACCGAGGGGTTGTCGTGCGAGCTCGTCAGCTTCTGCTTCTGCAGGCGCAGGTCGTCGTCGTAGAGGCCCTTCTGGCGCGCCTTGATGACGGCGTTGCGCTTGAGGATCAGCTCGGTGATGCCGTAACCGGCGACGGCGACGGCCGAGACCATCACCCCCACCACCTTCAGGAAGCCGCGCCGGCCGAGCATCTGGCCGGCGGGTTTTTCAACGTATTGATACGAGTTGGTATTCATCTGCAATTCTCGCTTCGGTGATCAGGCGCGCAGCGGCAGCGGCAACACGGGGTTGAGCCAGGCCGTGCCCATCGGCTGGACCGGCTGGCCGCCGCCGTTGACGCAACCGCCGGGGCAGTTCATCACTTCGACCAGGTGGTAACGGTTCTTGTCTTCCATGATGTGGCGCAGGACCTTGTCGAGCGACTGCGACGCGCCGTTGACCACCGCCACCTTGACGTTGACGATCGCACCCGCCTTGGCCTTGAGCGGCACCGGGATGGTGGCCTCGAGCATGGCGTTGTCGAACGCACGCACCAGCGTGATGTTGTGATCCTTGAGCTCTTCGCCCGAAAGCGCGAAGTAGGCGGTGCGCAGCGCCGCTTCCATCACGCCGCCGCCCGCGCCGAAGATCGTCGCGGCGCCGGTGTAGACCTCCATGGTCGAGGTCGGACGTTCGTTCGACATCTCGAGCGGGTTGATGCCCTTGCGGCGGAACAGCTCGGCCAGGTCGCGCGTGGTCAGCACCGCGTCGATGTCGCCGAAGGCCGGGGTGTCGGCCGGAATCTTGCCTTCGCGCACCAGGTAGGCGTGCGCCGACTGGAACTCGGGGCGGCTGGCTTCGAAGATCTTGGCCGTGCACGGCGCCACCGAAACCATGTAGATCTCGCGCGGGTCGCGCTTCCACACGTGTTCCGCGCCCCAGGTCTTGGCCATCGCGCCGCCCATCTGGATCGGGCTCTTGGCGGTCGAGACGTGCGGAATCAGCTGCGCGTAGAAGGTCTCGAGGTTCTTGATCCAGGCCGGGCAGCAGCTGGTGAAGTGCGGGAAGGGGTGGGCCGCCATCTTGTCGACCGCAGGGCCGCGCTCGCCCAGCACCCAGTACTGCACCTTCTTCACGAACTCGGTGCCTTCCTCGATGATGGTCTGGTCGGCCATCAGGTTGACGTCGAAGTTGGTGAAACCCGCCTTCTCCATCGCGTTGAGCAGCTGGCCGGTGCGCAGTTCACCGGGCTTGCCGCCGAACTCTTCGCCGATCGCCACGCGCACCGCCGGTGCCGGGTGGCCGACCACCATCACGCGCGGGTCGTCGAGCTTCTTCATCACTTCATCGACGAAGCTCATCTGCTCGACCGCGCCGAACGGGCAGGCGATCAGGCACTGGCCGCAGAACAGGCACGCGTCGTCGCGGATCGAGTGCGCCACACCCAGGCCGCCGCT
The DNA here is from genome assembly GCA_023443095.1 of Pseudomonadota bacterium. Lineage (GTDB taxonomy): Bacteria > Pseudomonadota > Gammaproteobacteria > Burkholderiales > Burkholderiaceae_F > JAEZVV01. The sequence continues at coordinate 756 of JAEZVV010000088.1, read as the reverse complement.
GATGCCATCGGCCGGGCAGACCTTGCGGCAGGTATCGCAACCCACGCATTTTTCCTGGTTGATCTTGAGGATCCCGCGCAGCTCACCGCGGCGGTGATTCCCCTCGAACTCGGCATCGGTCGCGCCGCGCGCAGTGGGCGGCGGCGGGAAGGTCCCGATTTTCATCAATCCGTTGGCCATCGACTTTCCTTTTTGCTACTTCTTTTCTGATTGCGGCGATGCCGAGCAGGCTCGTCCCGACCCGCGGGGCAAGCCTCGGCCGACAAAGCCGTTGCCAATGGTCCGACCGCACCCTCCGGATCCGTGGACCATCGCCTCTTGAAGGCCGGCGATTCACAGAGTCCCCCGGCGTGAGGCAAGGCTAGGGATGGTATGAAAAACACGGAAAAAGCAACCGTTCTTGCCGCAAGCCAAAGGCAATTTCACGCCGGTCGATTTCCCTTAGGAAAAACTTGCCATAGAGATTCACTTAACCGCGCGCGCCCTCGGCCTACGGAGAAGTCGCGAGCCATTAAGAAAAAACCCCCAATCACTATCCCGCGGCCGACGCGATTGCAAGATTGCGCCTCGGTCGTGCCGCAGCGGCGAACGTAGAGTGAGGTCCAGGCCGCAACCCGCGCACTTCACCGGACCTCCTGTTTCGATGCCATCCCCCGCTTACGCCCCCGCCCTCGACGACATTGCCGCCTCGCCGTCCCCCCGCATCACCCAGCCCGAGTGGATCACCGGCCTCACCGAGCGCGTGATGCAGTACTA
>JAEZVV010000059.1 GCA_023443095.1 Pseudomonadota bacterium | reverse complement strand
GTGCCGCCCGAAGGCACGCGCAGCAAGGTGCGTTACTGGAAGACCGGCTTCTACTGGATCGCCGTGACCGCGCAAGTGCCGATCGTGCTGGCCTACCTCGATTTCAAACACAAGGTGGCGGGCCTCGGGCCGGTGATCCACCCGAGCGGCGACATCGAGCGCGACATGGAGACGATCAAGGCCTTTTACGCGCCGCTCCAGGGCAAACACGCCGACAAGTTCCACGCTGGCTAGACTTCATGACCGACCTCCAAGCGAATTCCGCCCCCATGAACCAGGATCAACTCAAACAAGCGGTCGCTGCCGCCGCCGTTAAATTCGTCCAGCCCGGCCAGGTGCTGGGGGTGGGCACGGGCTCGACGGTCGACTTCTTCATCGACGCCCTCGCGGCCTCGGGCCTGGCGGTGCCGGCCGCGGTCTCGAGCTCGGAGCGTTCGACCCGCCGCCTGCAAGCCCACGGCTTCAAGGTGGTCGACTTGAACGAGGTCGAATCGATCTCGGTCTACGTCGACGGCGCCGACGAGATCGACGCCGGTTTCTCGATGATCAAGGGTGGCGGCGGCGCGCTCACGCGAGAGAAGATCGTCGCCGCCGTGGCCCGGCAGTTCGTCTGTATCGCCGACGGCAGTAAGCTGGTCGACACGCTCGGGCGCTTTCCGCTGCCGGTCGAAGTGATCCCGATGGCCAGCGCCTACGTGGCGCGCGAGCTGACCAAGCTCGGCGGCACGCCGCGGCAACGGGACTTCGTGACCGACAACGGCAACCTGATCCTCGACGTGCACGGGCTGGCGATTACCGATCCGGTCGGGCTCGAGGCGAGGATCAACCAGATCGTCGGCGTGGTCGCCTGCGGTCTTTTTGCCGCTCGCGGCGCCGACGTCCTGCTGCTGGGCACGGCCGAAGGCGTCAGGGAAACTCGCCGCGCCTAGAGCTGGGCCAGGACCCAGCCCGGAAAAATCGCCACCAGCGCGGCGGGCGCCAGGCACAGAAGGGCGGTGATGGCGCGGGTAGAGTCGATCCGCGGCACCGCTTCGCCGGTTGCGGGCGCTTGGCCCATGTACATGAGCTGGATCACTCGCAGGTAGAAATAGATGCCGAGGTAACTCGCGACCAGGCCGGCGACCGCCAGCGTTACGTGGCCGGCGTCGAGCACGTTCTTGAAGATCAGGAACTTGGCGATGAAACCGGGCAGAGGCGGGATGCCGGCGAGCGACAGCATGGCGATCGCGATCATCGCTGCCGACCAGGGCGAACGCCGAGCCAGCCCACGCAACCCGTCGATGGCATCGTTCCGAGCGTCGTCCTTGCCTGCGGGCAGCGAGGCGAAGGCGAGCAGGTTCAAGAGCCCGTAGACCAGCAGGTAGAGCGTCACCGCCTGGAAGCGGCCGTCCGGCTCGCCGAGCAGGGCGAAGAACAGGTAACCGGCGTGGGCGACCGACGAATACGCGATCATGCGCCGGAAGCTCGACTGCCGCATCGCGGCCAGATTGCCCCATACCATCGAGACCAGCGGCAGCAGCGCGATCAGGCCGAACATCGCCGCGGGCAGCGGCGACTGGCCCAGGATGCGAAGCACCGCAAACAAGGCGGCGGCCTTGACGATGACGGCCATGAAGGCGGTGGCGGGCAGGCTGGCCGCTTCGTAGGCGTCGGGCGACCAGGTGTGGAAGGGCACGACCGAGGACTTCACGAAAAACGCCACCACGACCAGGGTGGTGGCGGCCATCGCCATGGGGTTGCCGGAACGCAGGGCCTCGCCGAAAGCGGCCAGGTCGAGCGAGCCGGTCGAGCCAAACAGGAGCGACACTCCCAGCAGCAGGGTGGCGGTGGCGGTGCCGCCGATCACCAGGTACTTGAGTGCGGCTTCGGCCGCGTCGGGCCGGTGAAACGCCATCACCACCAGGGCGTAGACCGGCACCGACATCATTTCCAGCCCGAGAAACAGCGTGAGGAAGCTGTCGGCGCCCGGCAGCAGGGTGGCGCCGTAAAGCGAGGCGAGCAGCAGGATGTAATAACGCGGCTCGGAGAACTCGCGCCGCGCCAGCAGCACGCAGGGAGCGGCCAGCAGCAGCAAGACGAAGGTGGCAAGCGACTCGCCGCTGCCCACCGAAAACTGGCCGGGAAAGGGCGCGGCAGCGTAACCGCTCGTGTGCAGGCCGAAGGCCGCCGCAGCGGCCGCGGCCACTGCGACCAGGGCGATGGGTTCGGCGCCGTGGGTCCGCTGGCTGAAGATCTCGTCGAGCAACAGGATGACGATGCCGGCCAGCAGCAGGTGCTGCGGCGCCATCGCGACAAGGATGGTCGAGGCGTTCATGGGGCGGCGAGCCGGGTCGAACTGCGGTTGACGAGGTCGAGGTAGTGGCGCGCGGCGAGTTCGGTCTTGCTCATCGGACCCTGCGGATACAGGCCGATGGCAAACACGGCGGCAACGATGGCGACCAGCACGGCGCGCTCGCGCCAGCCGAGGTCGGTCAGCGGTGCATGCGGCGCTCGCGCCGCGCCGAACAGGAAGCGCTGCGTCATCCACAACATGTAGAAAGCGCCCAGCACCACGCCCGAGACCGCGATTCCGGCCAGCCACAGCGGATATGACCAGCCCTGCTGGAAGTCGGCCCAGGCGGCGGTGAAAGCGCCCATCAGCACCAAGAACTCGCCGGCAAAACCGCTGGTCGAGGGCAGGCCGATCGAAGCGAGCATCAGAATCGCGAAGAACACCGAATACACCGGCATCAGCCGCGCCAGCCCGCCGTAAGCGGCGAGTTCGCGGGTGTGGCAGCGCTCGTAGACCATGCCTATCATCATGAAGAGGCCGCCGGCGACCAGGCCGTGGCTGACCATCTGCAGGATCGCCCCCTGCACGCCGATCAGGTTTAGGCAGATCAGGCCGAGCATCACGTAGCCGAGGTGGCTGATCGACGAATACGCGATGATCTTCTTGATGTCGGTCTGCACCAGGGCGAGGCAGGCGCCGTAGACGATGCCGACCACCGCGAGCGTCATCACCAGCGGGGCGAAGGTCTCGGTGGCCTGCGGGAAAAGCGGGAAACCCAGCTTCATGAAGCCGTAAGTTCCCATCTTCAGCAGCACGCCGGCGAGGATCACCGAACCGGCGGTGGGCGCCTCGACGTGGGCGTCGGGCAGCCAGGTGTGGAAAGGCGCCATCGGCACCTTGATCGCAAACGACAGAGCGAACGCGGCAAACAGCCAGTTCTGCTCGGTCGGACTCAGGCGCGTATGGAACAGGTCGGCAAAAGCGAACGACATGACGCCGCTGCTTTCCTTGAGCGACCACACCAGGTAGATGATCGCAGCGAGCATCACGATGCTGCCCGCTGCGGTGTAGAGGAAGAACTTGAAGCTGGCGTAGATCCGCCGCTCACCGCCCCAGATGCCGATGATCAGAAACATCGGGATCAGCATCGCTTCCCAGAACAGATAAAAGAGGAAGAGGTCCTGCGCCAGGAAAGCGCCCAGCATCGCGAACTGGATGAAAAACACCATGACGTGGAAAAGCTTGACCTGGCGCGTGATCGCCGTGGTGCTGCTGGCCACCACCAGTGGCGCCAGAAAGACGGTGAGCAGGACCAGGAGCAGGTTGTAGCCGTCGAGGCCGATCCGGTAGCTCACTCCCCAGTCGGGGATCCAGGCGGCCTGCGTGGCGAACTGCAGGCCGGGCATGCCGGCGTCGAAGCGGACATAAAGCCACAGGCCGAGCCCGAACTGAAGCAGCAGCAGGGCGAAACTGGCGGCCCGCACCAGCGTATCGCGCCCTGCGGGAACAAGCGCGATCAGCGCCATGGCGGCCATCGGCAGCCACAGCACGGCATTCAGGATTTGGGCTTCAGACACCTTTCCAGCTCCAGATCAGGGCCGCCGCCAGACCGGCGAAAGCGAGCAAGACGTACCACTGCAGGCTGCCGTTCTGCACTCGCGCCAGCCCGGCCGAACTCCGCCGCGCGAGCAAGGCCATGCCGTTCAGGGAGCCGTCGATCAGCCAGCGGTCGGACAGGCGCAGGAAGACCCGGTCGGAGAGCCACAGTAGCGGGCGGGTGAGCAGTCGCTCGTAGGCCTCGTCGACGTAGAACTTGGCGCTCGCCAGCGCGTGCAGGCGCGGAAACCGGACGCGCAGGCGCTCGGCGCGGGCCGCGCTGCCGCCATACAGCCAGGCCGCCGCGGCCAGCCCGATGAAAGCCGCGACCACCGCCGCGCCGATCAGGATCGGTTCCCAGTGCTCGGTCGTCTCGGCGATCGGCGGCAGGGGCAAGAGCGGCTCGAGGAAATGGGCTACCGGGATCAGGCCGCCCGCGGCCGACAAGGCCGCCAGCACGATCAAGACGCTGCCCATGGTCCAGGGCGATTCGTGCACATGGTGCTCTGCCTCGGGGCTGAGGCGGGAGTTGCCGAAGAAGGTCAGCCACAGCAGCCGGAACATGTAGAACGAGGTCAACAGCGAGGTGAGCGAAGCGATAGCCCACAACCCGATCGAACCGCCGGGAGACGCGAAGGCGAACCAGAGGATCTCGTCTTTCGAGAAGAAGCCTGCGAGCGGCGGAATGCCGGCGATCGCTGCGGTGGCCACCGCGAAGGTGACGAAGGTGATCGGGATCTTGCGCGCGAGCCCGCCCATCTTGCGGATGTCCTGCTCGCCCGACAAGGCGTGGATCACGCTGCCTGCGCCAAGGAAGAGGCAGGCCTTGAAGAAGGCGTGGGTGACGACGTGGAACACCGCTACCGCGAAGGCGCCCACGCCCAGGGCGACGAACATCAGCCCGAGCTGAGAGATGGTCGAATACGCGAGCACCTTCTTGATGTCGGTCTGGGTGATCGCGATGAGAGCCGCCAGCAAGGCGGTGGCCGCACCCGTGGCCGCCACCAGCAGCGAGACCTCGGGCGCTTGTACATAGAGGCCGCTCAGGCGCGCGATCAGGTAGATGCCGGCGGTGACCATGGTGGCGGCATGGATCAGGGCCGAGACCGGCGTCGGGCCGGCCATCGCATCGGGCAGCCAGACGTAGAGAGGAATCTGGGCCGACTTGCCGGTGGCGCCGATGAAAAGCATGAGCGCGATCAGGCTCGCCGGAAGGCTGGCCGGAACCCCGCCGGCCAGGGCGGAGTTGATGGCCGGCAGCTCCAGCGTTCCGAGCGTGGCCCACAGGGCGAACATGCCGAGCAGGAAGGCGGCGTCGCCGATGCGGTTGGCGATGAAGGCCTTCTTGCCGGCGGCGGCCTTGGCCGGATCGGCGAACCAGAAGCCGATCAGGAGGTAGGACGCGAGCCCCACGCCTTCCCAGCCGACGAAGAGCACCAGCAGCGATCGGCCCAGCACCAGCAGCAGCATGAAAAAGAGGAACAGGTTGAGGTAGGCGAAGTAACGCGAGTAGCTTTCGTCGCCCTTCATGTAGCCGACCGAATAGAGGTGGATCAGGAAGCCGACTCCGGTCACCACCAGGCTCATCACCCCGCTCAGACGGTCCATGTAGAAGCCGATCGCCAGCTCGCGCCCGGCGCCGAAAGCCGCCCAGGTGTAAACCGTCTGGTCGATCGCGCCGCCGTGGTGCGGCAGCGCCAGGAAGGCCGCGACCGTCAGGGCGAAGGCGGCGAGCGGCAGGCCGCAGCCGACCACGCTCACGAAAGCCGGCCCCGCCCGCCGTCCGATCAGCCCGTTGATGAAGAAGCCCGCGAGCGGCAGGAGGACGATCAGGGCGAGCGAGTCCATCACCTAACCCTTGAGGTCGTTGAAAGCGCCCACGTCCAGGGTGCGCTTGTTGCGCACCAGGAGCAGGACGATGGGAATCGCCAGCGCGATCTCGGCCGCCGCGACCACGAAGACCAGGAAGACGAGCACTGCGCCGGCCGCTTCGCCGCGCTGCTGGGCGAAGGCGACGAGGCTCAGGTTGACCCCGTTCATCATCAGCTCCATACACATCAGCATGATCAGAAGGTTGCGGCGGATGATCACGCCCGCCAGGCCGAGGGCGAACAGTGCCGCCGACAGCAGCAGCAGCCACGAGAGCCTATCCACGGCGGTTCCCTTTCATGAGCGCGATGGCGGCGACCACCGCGGCGAGCAGCAGGACCGAGGTCAGCTCGAACTGCAGCCAGTAGTCGGTGAGGAAGGCGACGGCAAACTGCTGCAGTCCGAAAGATGCCCCGCCCTTCATCGGCAGCGCCGGCAGACCGGTTCCCACCATCCAGGCGGCGCTGAGGATGAAGACGGCGAACACCGCAATGCCGCCGGCGAACCAGCGCGAGTAGCGGTGGCGCATCGACGCGTCCCGCACGTCGAGCAGCATGATCACGTAGACCATGAAGACCATCACCGCGCCGACGTAGATCAGGACCTGGAAAGCGGCGATGAAATGCACGCCGACCAGGCCGTAGATCCCGCCCAGGAACACCATCGCCGAAATCAGCGCCGTCGCCACCCGCATCGGTTCGCGCAGCACCAGCATCAGGATGCCGCAGACCAGGGTGCACAGGCCGAACACCAGCAGCAGCAGGTCGTCGAGCCCCAGCAGGATGGCGTCCATCAGCGCCCCCCTGCTTGCGGGTCGGCGGGAGGGTAGGGCTTGGCCGCATCGGCCTGGGGGCTCCAGCTCATCAGCTCTTCCTTGCCTATCCACATCGAGGTGCGTTGAGCGCCGGGAAAGCCGGGCACGGCGGGCGCCATCCGGATCGCGTCTTCGGGGCAGGCCTCGACGCACAGGCCGCAGAACACGCAGCGCGAGTAGTCGATCGCGAAATGCAGCGGGTACTTGGGGTGGGCCGGATCGAGCGGATCGAAGCCGGCCTCGATCTCGATCACCTTGGCCGGGCAGACTGTCGCGCACATATTGCAGGCGACGCATTGCGGGCGGCCGTCGGCGCGCAGCGTGAGCACGTGTTTGCCGCGGTTGCGGCGGGCGTAGTCGCTGCGCTGCTCTTCCGGGTAATACGTGGTGAGGGCGCCCTTGCGGCCGCTGATCCAGCGTCCCATGTTGCGCAGGAAAACGCCGCTGGTGACTCCCAGTCCGCGCAGGATCTCGAACAGGTAGAAGCGCTCCCACCACGTCATGGTCGGGCGGTTCCAGTAGCGGCGGCGGACGTAGGGCTTTTTCATGACGGCACCGCCTGCACGGCCCACACTGCGATCGCGGTGAGGATCAGGTTGGCGAGCGCCAGCGGGAACATGAACTTCCAGGCAAAGCCAAGCAGCTGGTCGTAGCGGAAGCGCGGCAGGGTCCAGCGCACCAGGATCTGGAAACTGCACATCACGAAGACCTTGGCAAGGAAGGTCAGCATCTGGATGGCCACCACCGCGCCATGGCTCATGGCCAGCGTGGTGCCGCCTGGGAAAACGAAGCCGGCGTCGGTGAGCCAGGGCAGGTTGTAGCCACCGAGAAAAAGCGTGGTGAAAAGCGCGCCGATGATCGCGATTTCTATGAATTCGGCGAACATGAAAAGGCCCATCTTCATGCCGCTGTATTCGGTGAAGTAGCCGGCGATCAGTTCCGACTCGGCTTCGGGCAGGTCGAAGGGTGCACGTTTGTTTTCGGCCATCGCCGCGGTCAAGAAAAGCACTGCGGCAAAGGGCTGGTAGACGATGCCCCAGGCCGGCAGGAAGCCCAGGACCGTTCCCGATTGCTGGCGCACGATGGCGTCGAGGTCGACCGTGCCGTAGATCAGGATCAGGCCGAGCACGGTCAGGCCCATCACCACCTCGTACGAGATCATCTGCGAGCCGGCGCGCAAGGCGCCGAGCAGGGAAAACTTGTTCGACGAGGACCAGCCCGCCAGCATCGCGCCGATCACGGTCATGCCGCCGAAGGCAAAAATCACGAGCAGACCGGCGTCGAGCGAAGCGATCTGCATCGGATAGCTGCGGTTGCCGAACCAGTCGGCGAGCGAGGGCCACAGAAGACCGGGCTGAAGCGTTCCGCCGAAGGGAATCACCGCGAACACCAGCATCACCGGCGTGAACGCGACCCAGGGCGCGACCATGTAGGCGTACCAGTCGTAGGTGCGGGGCTTGAAGTCCTCCTTCAGCAGCATCTTCAGCCCGTCGGCCATGCCGTGGAAAAGGCCCCACCAGACCAGCTTCACCTGGGTGAAGGGCAGGCGCAGATAGGCGCGGTTGGCGCCGATCCGGTCCGACATGATCGCCGCCTGCTTGCGCTCGACCCAGGTCAGGACCGTGCCGAAACCCATCAGCACGGCCAGCGCGTAGGCGATGTAGGCGAGGTGGACCACCAGGTCCTGGGTCATGGCCGGGCCTCCGCGCGGAACTCGAGCCGCTCGAACACGGTGGTGGCGTCGAGCACCCCGGCCGGCTTGGCAAAACAGGCTTCGAAGGCGCTCACTTCGCCGGCGAAGTTGCTGAAATGGCCGCTTCGTTCGGTCTGCAAGGACAGCGGCAGGAAGACCTCGGCGTGGCCGTTGGCGGGCGCGAGGAAACTCGACAGCAGGATCAGCTTGGCGCCGCGTGGCGTACGCGAGAAATCCCAGCCTTCGCCCCAGACCAGCAGCAGATCGCAGTCGGCGGGCGGCTCGGCCGGCGCATCGCCGAACAGGGCGTGGGCGCCGAAGCTGTTGGGGTTCTTGTCGGCGCGGATCAGGAAGTCGTCTTCGATCACCTCGCCCGCTTCGGCAACGCGGTCGGACTTCACCCGGCACGTCATGCGCCCGCCCAAGGCGTGTTTGAAGGCGGCGAGCTCCTCGTTGCTGGCGGCGCTGGAAACCAGGGCGTAGGGCCGCTGCGAGCGCTCGACCAAGCGGGTCAACTCAGCCAGGGCGGTCTCGGCCGCCACCGGCTGGCCCTTGAGCAAAGGCGCGAGCGCGCGCGGCCGCTCGAAGAAGCGGGCCGCGTCGCGGCCGACGTTGCAGATCCAGGGGCCGTTGACGGCGGGGTTGTCGCGCGGGGTGATGCGGGTGATTTCCGTATTGCGGCGGGTGTCGACCGCGTGCAGTTTCCAGTCGCGCTGGCGGTGCCAGACATCGACGTTGCAGCCGCGCGCGCAGCCCGGGCAGACCTGGGGCGTGGCTTGCAAGTACCAGACCCGCGAGCGGTAGAGGTTGGGCCGCGAGAGCAGGGCGCCGACCGGGCACAGGTCGATCACGTTGTCGGAGTACGGATCGGCCGCGAAAGCGCCGTCCTCCGAGGGGCGGATCAGGGAGTGGTCGCCGCGGGCGTCGATGCCCAGTCCGTACGAGAGAGAAACTTCGCGCGTGAATCGCACGCAGCGGGTGCACAGAATGCAGCGCTCGTTGTCGAGCACGATGCGATCGGAGAGCGGATAGAACTTGCTCGCCTCGAGCTTGGGTTCGATCGAGGTCGAGAGCTCGCCGTTGAATTCGTAGTGGTAGTCCTGCAGAGAACACTCGCCCGCCTTGTCGCACACGCCGCAGTCGACCGGGTGGTTGAGCAGGATGAGCTGCAGGATCTCCTTGCGCCGCTCGGCCACGGCGGGGCTGTCGGTGAGCACCTTCATGCCCGCCGACACCGGCATGTTGCAGGCGATGTCGAGCCCCTGGCCTTCAACCTCGACCATACACATGCGGCAGTTGCCGGCGGTCGAGAGCTGCGGGTGCCAGCAGAAATAGGGGATGAAGAACCCGGCCGCCAGCGCTGCCGACAGTACGGTCTGTCCAGGTTCGGCGCTGACGGGCTGCCCGTTTACGAAGAACTCAGGCATTCCAGATTCCCCTGGTGGAGCGACTCGCCGGTGTTGATCCAGTGTTCGAACTCGTGGCCGAATTTGTCGAGGAAACCGACGGTGGCGTAGCCGGCGGCATCGCCCATGCCGCAGATGGTGGTGCCGTCGTTGGCGTGGGCGATCGCACGCAGGCGGTCGATGTCGGCGGGAACGCCGGCGCCAGCGACGATGCGGTCGATGATCCGGTGCATCCAGCCCATGCCCTCTCGGCAGGGCGTGCACTGGCCGCAGGACTCGTGGTGCCAGAAGCGCAGCATCACCTGCAGCAGCCGGACCATGCAGGTGCCTTCGGCGATCACGATCATTCCGCCCGAGCCGAGCGAGGTGCCGGCCTGTTCGAGCGCGGCGGGTTCGAGCGCGAGCTGAGCGACTTCGGCGCCGGTCAGCACCGGGGTCGAGATCCCGCCCGGGATCACGGCCTTGAGCTCGCGGCCGTGCAGCATGCCGCCGCACTCGCGGGCGATGAAGTCGGACCAGGGCCGGCCGAGCACCACTTCGTAGACGCCGGGGGTGTTGATGTGGCCCGAGACCGAGATCAGCCGGGTGCCGGGAGCGGCGGCCACGCCGATCTCGCGGTACGCCGCCGCCCCCATCGCCACGATCGGGGCGATGTTGGCCAGGGTTTCGACGTTGTTGATGACCGTCGGTTCCTGGTGGAGGCCGCGCACGGTCAGTCGAGGCGGGCGGTTGCGCGGGTAGCCGCGTTTGCCCTCGATCGAGGTGATCAGGGCCGAGGCTTCGCCGCAGACGTAGGAGCCGGCGCCGCGATAAATCACCAGGTCGCAGTCGAAGTTGGTGCCGAGAATGGAGCGGCCGAAATAACCGGCGTCGTAGGCTTCTTCGAGCGCGGCCGCGAGCCGCCGGTAGGGCAGGTCGAACTCGCCGCGGATGTAGACGAAGCAGTGCCGCACGCCGAGCGCGTAGGCGGCGATCAGCATCGATTCGAGCAGCCGGTGCGGCGCGTGTTCGAGGATCCAGCGGTCCTTGAACGTGCCGGGTTCGCCTTCGTCGGCGTTGGCGCAGAGGTAGTGCGGGTGGCCGTCGTCGAGCTTGACCACGCCCCATTTGCGCCCCACCGGAAAGGCCGCGCCGCCGCGGCCGCGCAGGCCGGAATCGGCCACGGCCTGGGTGATCTCGCCCGGGCTCATCGAATGCAGCGCCTTGTGCAAGGCCTGGTAGCCGCCGCGCGCCCGGTAGTCGTTCAGTTGGTGCGAACTCGGCGTGACGGCAAAGTCCATCAGGACGCGTTCGTTCATGGCCGGCCTTCCTGGAGCGAGGCGATCAGGCGGTCGAGCTGGTCCGCGTCCATGTTTTCGTGGAAGGACTCTCCCACCACCAGCACCGGCGCGGTGCCGCACGAGCCCAGGCATTCGACGGTGTCGAGCGTGAAGCGGCCGTCGGCCGTGCTTTCCCCGGGCGAGACCCCCAGCCGTTCGCGGATCCGCGCCAGCAGCCGCTCGGAGCCGCGCATCGAACACGAGACGTTGCGGCAGACCTGGAGATGGTGGGTGCCGACGGGAGCGCGGCGGAACTGGGTGTAGAAGCTCAGCACTTCCTCGATCTGGATCGGCGGCACCGGCAGGTAGGCCGCGAGCCGGGCGATGTCCTCGTCGGCCACGTAGCCGCGCTCCTCCTGCAGGCGGCGCAGGCAGGGCAGAACGAGCGAGCTCTCGGTGCCGGCCGGGTAACGCGTTTTCCAGCGTTCGAACTCGGGCACGAGCTGGTCGAAGCTTTTCATCGATCGCACTCCCCGCCGATCATGTTGATCGAACCAAAGGTGGGAACGATGTCGGCGAGCTGGTAACCCTCGAGCATGCGGTGGACTCCGCCCATGTGCACAAAGCTGGGTGAACGCACGTGCACCTTGTAGGGGGTGCCGCCGCCGCTGCTCACCAGAAAGAATCCGAGCTCGCCGTTGGCGGCTTCGTGCGCCAGGTAGACCTCGCCCGCGGGCACGGCGGGGCCGGCTATCACCAGCTTGAAATGGTTGATCAGGGCCTGGATCTGGGTGTAGACGGCGGCCTTGTCAGGGAAGCTGCAGCGGCGGTCGTCGACCTGGATTGGCCCTTCGGGCAGCAAGTCCATCAGCTGGCGGATCATGTGGACCGATTCGTCCATCTCGCACATGCGGACGTAATAGCGGTCGTAGTTGTCGCCCTGGATGCCGACCGGGACCTCGAAGTCGAGTTCGGCGTACGCGAGGTAGGGCGTGTCCTTGCGCAGGTCGCGCGGGGCGCCGGTCGAGCGCAGGATCGGGCCGGTGTAGCCGTAGTGGATCGCCTCGGCGGTCGACAGCGCGCCGACTCCGCGCATGCGGTCGATGAAGATGCGGTTGCGGTCGACCATCTTGTGCACGCGGCCAGTGAACTCCTCGTAGGCGTCGAGGATCTCGCCCAGGCGCACCAGCCAGCCCGGCGGGAGGTCGCTCGCGAGTCCGCCGATGCGGCCGTAGGAGTAGGTCACGCGGGCGCCGGTGAGATCGGCCAGATGCTCGTAGATCTGGTCGCGGATCGACACCAGGTAGAGAAAGGCCGTCATCGCGCCCAGCTCCATCAGGCTGGCGGCGATGCAGGTCAGGTGGTCGGCGATGCGCGAATATTCGGACAGCAGGGTGCGCAGGTAGCGGCAGCGCGGCGTGATCTCGACCTCCATCAGGCGCTCGACCGCGGCGCAGTAGGCGAAGTCATTGATCAGCGCCGAGCAGTAGTTGAGGCGGTCGACGTAGGGGATCAGGTTGTGCCAGGTGTGGCTCTCGGCTTCCTTCTCGAAGCCGCGGTGCAGGTAGCCGCAATGCACGTCGACCCGCAGCACCTTCTCGGCGTCGAGCTCGGCGATGATCTGCACCGTGCCGTGAGTGGCCGGGTGCGAAGGGCCGATGTTGATGATGACGGCGTCGTCGCGCTCGCCGGCGACGATGGCCGAGCGGACCGGGTTGGGGATGCGCGGGTCCATTCGGTTCACGCCCCCTCGCTCCGGTAAGGCACGAGCGGCTGTTCGTGATCCTTGGCGTAGTCCTTGCGCAGCGGGTGGCCGACGAAACCCTCGTAGAGCAGGATGGGGCGCAGGTCCTCGTTGCCGCGGAAGCGGATGCCGTACATGTCGTGGCACTCGCGCTCCATGAACGCGGCCGAACCGTAGAGCGGGGTGAGCGATTCCACTACCGGATCGGACTCGTCGACCCGGCACTTGATGCGCACGCGGGCGAAGCTGCGGGTCGAATACAGGTGGTAGACCAGTTCGAAACGCGGATCCTGGCCCAGCCAGTCGATCGCGGTGACATCGCTGAAAAGGTCGAAGCCGAACTCGGACTGGAGCACGCGCACGGTTTCGAGCAGATCTCCCGCCGCGATGCTGAGCGCCGCCATGCCGAACGAATCTTCGAGGCGGGCGTTGGGGAAGCGGCTGCGCAGGCTGGGGTGCAGGTCCATGGCTCAGAACCTGTCGTTGAGTATCAGGTGGCGCGAACCCGCGATCTTGTCCTGCAGCTGCATGATCGCGTCGATCACGGTTTCCGGGCGCGGGGGGCAGCCGGGCACGTAGACGTCGACCGGGATGATCTTGTCGATCCCGGCGAGCGTTGCGTAGTTCTGGTAGAAGCCGCCGCTGGTGGCGCAGGCGCCAAAGGCCATCACCCACCTGGGTTCGCACATCTGCTCGTAGACCTTGAGCAGGACCGGCGCCTGCTTGTGGGTGACGGTACCCACCACCATCAGCAGGTCCGACTGCCGGGGCGAGAAGCGCGGCAGGGCGGCGCCGAAGCGGTCGGTGTCGTAGGGTGAGGCGCTCACCGCCATGAATTCCATCGCGCAGCAGGCGGTGACGAAGGGGTAGGGGAAAAGCGAGAACTTGCGAGCCCAGCCGACCAGTTCGTCCTTCTTGGTCGACAGGTATTCGAAGCCGCCGTGGCCGGCCGGCATCGAGTCCGGTCGGAGCGGAATGGTTCGCTTCGGCGGCGTGTTCATTGCGACACCGCCTCGATCAGCCGCGCCTTGTAGACATAAAGCAGGATCAGGATCAGCAGGGCGACGAAGATGGCAAAAGTGACCAGCATCGTTCCGGTGAGCGGCTGCGCACCGAGGGCCCAGATGAAAAGGAACACGGTTTCGAGGTCGAACAGGACGAAGACAATGGCGAGCGCGTAATAGCGGATCGGCACGGCCTTGACGTTGAGCACGTCGACCGGCGTGGCGCCGCATTCGAAGGCTTCGAGCTTGGTGTCGGTGGCGGCGGGTTTGGGGCCGAGCAGGCGGTTGAGAAGCAGGGTGAGCGCGACAAAACCGAGGATCGCGATCATGTAGAGCAGGAAGACGGCATACGGATTCATGGCCGTCGCCCGCCGCTGAGGCGGCCTCCCGTGTGGCGGGCAGGCGTGCCGGCACCTCGCTGATGACGTGCTGCTTTCACGAGCTCCCTCCCTGGTCGGCGGATGAGCGCCCAAGGGCGCCTCCACTCTTGAACCCGGCCCCCGGCGTGGAAGCCAGGTTCTTGGCGTGATGCTTGCGGGAGTTCGGGGTGGCGTCAATCAATAATCGGGGTAAACCCGACATTGGTCGATGCCTCATTGATCGGCATCAAGCGCGGCGGCCCGGGCGAGAGGGGCCGGAACGGTTCCAGGACTCGGCCCGGACGGAATGATGGCGCCGCCCGCCGTGGTCCGGGCGGCAACTCGTGGTGGCCTGGCCGGTGCTGACCGTCGCGCTACCTGTACCTGCAGTTCAAGGATTTCAAGGAAGGCCGGCGCGACGATGCGCAGATGATTCCGTTTGCCATGGCTTTGTCGCGCGAAGACCTGTTCGATCTCGCCGCTTTCTTTTCGGCGCAGACGCTGCGCAACCCGAACTTCAAGGTAAAGCCGCCTGCGGCGAAATGAACGCGGTCGAGACCCTGTGCGCCCAGTGCCACCGGGGCGGCTTCCAGGCCGGCCGCCGTACCAACGACGCGGGCAACATGGCGAGCGTTTCCAAGACGCTGAGCGAGGAGGGCATCGACGACTTCGGGCACGACCTCGTCGGCCTGTAGTAGCTGAAGCACAAGGCGGTTTGCCCGTTGCGCGCAGGCCTGTGTTGTCGGGGATCGGGCCGGTGACGATGATGGCGGCCGGTTTCCTAGGTTTTCCTTGTTGTCCTTGGCAAAGGGAGCAGGAATGGCAGATAGCGCCGGCCCGCCGGATGCCGCAGCCACCGCGCCGCGGGTGTCGCACCGCCTGGTGATCTGCTTCGACGGCACCTGGAACAAGGTCGAGAGCCGCACCAATGTCTCGCGCCTGCTCGAGGTGGTGCTGGACCGGGACGCGAGCGGGATCGACCAGTACAAGTTCTACGACGACGGGGTCGGCCGAGCGGCCGAGGCGACGACCCTGCCCGCTCGGATATGGGACGCGGCCAAGGGCGGCTTGTTCGGCGACGGCCTGGTGCGCAACGTGCTTCAAGCGTATTGCTGGCTGATCGAACACTACGGCGACACGGCGCCGGCCGATGGCGCCCGCCCCGAGATCTACATCTTCGGTTTCAGCCGCGGCGCTTTCACCGCCCGCCTGCTGGCGGGGCTGCTGGGCAAAAGCGGCCTGCCGACCCGAAGCCAGGCGCTCGAGTTTGCCGAACATCGCTATGCGCCCATCCTCTGGCTCAACCCGCTGGTTCAGGCGGCCTGGAACCGCTACAAGCCCCAAGGTAGCAGCGGCAGCCTGTCGCGCTGGCGCAGCCGCGCCGCGGCCGGGCAGGTCGCCGACGACAAAACCGTGGGGCGGCCGGTGCCGGTCGATTTCCTCGGTATCTGGGACACGGTGGGGCGTTACGGCGTGCCACGGCTGAGCTGGGAGGGCCTGCTGCGCCAGGTCGGCTTTGGCGACAGCAAGCTGGGGCGGCACGTGCTCAAGGCGCGGCACGCGATGGCGATCGACGAACACCGGCCCGATTTCAACGTCCGCCCCTGGACCGGGGTGAGTCCTTCGTGGGTCTCGCCGCAGATGCCGGACCTGCCGCCGTGCGACATACACCAGCGTTGGTTTGCGGGTTCGCATTCGCAAGTGGGCGGCGGTGACGAAATCGACCAGCTATGCCACCTGCCACTGCAATGGGTGGCGATCGAAGCTCAGGCCGCGGGCCTGGCGCTGCTGGTTGCTCCCGGCAGCGGTGCACTGCGCTGGGCCCCGCTCGAGAGCGACTACCTGGCGCCGGTGATCGACTCCCACCGCCAGTTCGCGCGAGGCCTCTACCGTTGGCTGCGCAATCCGCTGCTGCGGCAGATCGTCACGCTCAACGAGTCCTCGACCGAGTCCGGTGCCGAACATTCGATGCGGGTCGATGTCGACCCCAGCGTGCTGCGCAAGGTTCTGGGCGATCCGTCGTACCGGCCGCTCAACCTTTACCACCAGGGCCGGCGCGACCTGCACGCCGAAGGCGATACCAACTGAAAGCGGGAGCGGCAGATGAGCCTGGTTCTGGTCGACATTGCGATCGCGCTGGTGGTGGTCTTCATCATGGCGTCGGTGTTCTGTTCCGGGATCCTCGAGTGGTACTCGCAGAAGACCGGTGCGCGCGGCCGCTTCCTGCGGACCGGCCTGCTGCGCATGCTGGGCGACGACGCCTTGTTCCGGCAGGTGATCAATCACCCCCTGATCCGCAACATGGGGCGCGAACCCGACGGTCACGGGCCCTCGTACGTTCCGCCCCGGGCCTTGGCCGCGGCCCTGATCGACAGCGTCTGCGCCCGCGGGATCCAGCTCGCGGGCGGCCCGGCGGGCGTCAGGACCAGCCCGATCGAACTCGACGAACTGCGCCAGCACATCCAGACCCTGGCGGCGGCACAGTTCTCGGTGGCCTCGACCCTGGCGCTGATGGCTCGGCGTTCGGATTCGATCGCCGTTTTTGCCAAGGCGATCGAAGACTGGTTCGAGGCGCAGAACGAGCGGGTCACCGGCTGGTACAAGTCGTTCGCACGCTGGCACCTGTTCGTGATCGGCCTGATCGTCGCGGTCTTGTTCAATCTCGACCTGATCGCCATCACGCGTTCGGTGGTGGCCGACCCGGCCCTGCGCAACACGCTCTCGGCCACCGGGCGGGAGACCGACTTCCGCGCCCTCAACCTGGCGGCGCCGGCGATCGTGGACGACGAGAAGCTGCGCGATGCGGTCAAGGAACAGCTCAAGGCGAGCCTGGCCGCCGGCAAGCGGGTGCAGGAGGCGCAGGCCCGGGGGCTGCCGGTGGGATGGTCGGCGGCCCTCCTGGCAGGCTGGCGCTCGCCCACGGCAGACCCGGCGCAGCGCTTGCTCGAAGTCCTGGGCTGGCTGCTGATGGCCCTGGGCATCAGTCTGGGGGCGCCGTTCTGGTTCGATCTCCTGAACAAGCTGATCAACCTGCGCGGCGCCGGACCGGCGCCCGCACCGGCACCCGCACCGATGGTGGTGCCGGCCGCGGCGCCACCGGCCATCAGCCGCGCCGACGCGGCGCGTAACGAATAAGGGCGGCCAGCGGCCGCCCCTTAAGCGTTCAGACCCGCTATCACTCGGCGGGAGGGACGTAGCCGGCCACGGCGTCGGCACCTTCGCCGAAGAAGTATTTCTCCATCTGGGTCAGCAGGTACTTGCGGGCGCGAGCGTCGGCCAGGTTGAGGCGGTTTTCGTTGACCAGCATGGTCTGCTGCTTGATCCAGCCGGCCCAGGCCTCTTTCGACACGCTTTCCCACAGCTTCTTGCCGATCTCGCCCGGCACCGGCGGGAAGTCCAGACCTTCGGCTTCGCGGCCGAGCTTTACGCATTGCACCATACGTGCCATTTGATACTCCGTGTTCAAAGATTCTTGATGAGGATCTGCGACTTGCGTTGCCAGTTGTAGAGCTTCTGGCGCTCCATCGGCAGCGATTCAACGCTGGCCATGGCAAAGCCGCGCTTGAGGAACCAATGCGCGGTGCGAGTCGTCAGGACGAAAAGTTTGCTGAGCCCGGCGGCGCGGGCGCGCGCCTCGATCCGGCGCAGCAGGCGCTCGCCGTCGCCGTAGCTCTGGTAATCGGCATGCACCGTGAGCGCGGCCATTTCGCCGATGCGGGACTCGGGGAACTGGTAGAGCGCGGCGCAACCGTAGATCACACCGTCGTGTTCGAGCACGGTGAAATGGCTGATCTCGCGTTCGATTTTCTCGCGCGGGCGCTTGACCAGGGTGCCGTCGTCCTCGAGCGGTTCGAGCAGCTTGATCAGGCCGCCGACGTCGTCGGCGGTGGCCTCGCGCATCGATTCCATGTTTTCGGCCGCGACCATGGTGCCCACGCCGTCGTGCGAGAAAAGCTCGGCGAGGATGCCGCCGTCGAGCGTGTAGGGCAGGACGTGGACCCGGTCGACCCCGCCGCGAATGGCGCGCAGGGTGAAGCCCAGGTTGTAGATGTCTTCGTCGTCGACCGCGCGTTCGGCGATCAGGCGTTCGGCCTGCGCCACGGTGAGTTCGGAGATGAGCTGGCCGTCGCGGCGCACGCCGTCGACGTCGGTCAGCAGGATCAGCTTGTCGGCCTGAACGCCGACTGCGATCGAGGTGGCGACGTCTTCCATCGTCAGGTTGAAGGCTTCGCCGGTGGGCGAAAAGCCGAGCGGGCTTGCCAGGACGATCGCGCTGTTGGCCAGTGCGAAGCGGATCGCGTCGGAATCGACCTTGCGCACCAGGCCGGTGAGCAGGTAGTCGACGCCGTCGACGACGCCGACCGGGCGCGCGGTGACGAAGTTGCCGCTGATGACCCGGATCTTGCTGTGGGCCATCGGAGTGTTGGGCAGGCCTTGCGAGAACGCGGCCTCGATGTCGAGGCGGATCTCACCCGCGGCTTCCTTGGCGCATTCGAGCGCGGCCGCGTCGGTCACGCGTATGCCTTGTTCGAAGCGCGCCGCCAGTCCCTTGATCCGGAGCTGAGCCTGGACTTGCGGTCGGGTGCCGTAGACCAGAACGATGCGGATTCCCATCGCGGCGAGCAGGCTGACGTCCTGCACCATGGCGTTGAGCAGGCCGGCTTCGATCGCCTCGCCCGAGACCGCCACCACGAAGGTTTTGCCGCGGTGCGAATGCACGTAGGGAGCGACCAGGCGCAACCAAGTGACGAACTGGTTGTGCTGTTCGTCCGCTTGGGTGGCGTCGGCGTGGATGTCCGGTCGCAAGGGTTTGGCGGCGGCAAGGGCTTGGTTCATGAAAACGATTATAGGTTCGCGCGAGCGGCTTGCTGTCAACGGATCGCCCCGGGCTTCCTATAATCCGCGCTCTTCCGCTGGCGGCTCGCCCGCTGCTTATCCCCGACATGAAGCCTGGTCTTGCCAAGCCGGCGCGAGTGCGCACGGCCATCCCGCCTATCCGTCTGCCTTCGGAACTTCCGGTCGCCGCCCGCGCCGAGGAGATCGCGCGGGCCATCCGCGAGCACCAGGTGGTGATCGTCTGCGGCGAAACCGGATCCGGGAAAACCACGCAGCTGCCCAAGATCTGCCTGCAGCTCGGCCGCGGCGAACAAGGCCTGATCGGCCACACCCAGCCGCGGCGGATCGCCGCCTCCAGCATCGCCAAGCGCATCGCGCACGAACTGCAGACGCCACCGGGCGAGGTGGTCGGCTACAAGGTGCGCTTCACCGACAAGACCCAGCCCGGCGCCAGCATCAAGCTGATGACCGACGGCATCCTGCTGGCCGAGTCGCAAGGCGACCCGCTCCTGCGCGCCTACGACACCCTGATCATCGACGAGGCGCACGAACGCAGCCTCAACATCGACTTCCTGCTGGGGTTCTTGAAGCAGCTCCTGCCCCGCCGGCCCGACCTCAAGCTCATCATCACCTCGGCCACGATCGACGCCGAACGTTTCGCCCAGCACTTCGGTTCGAAAGACCAGCCGGCGCCGGTGATCAACGTCTCGGGCCGGCTTTATCCCGTGGAGATCCGCTGGCGCCCGGTGCGCGACGAAGACGATGCCGACGACCGCACCCTGATGGACGCGATCGTCGACGCGGTCGACGAACTGGCGATGGCCGGCCGCGGCGACGTGCTGGTCTTCCTGCCCGGCGAGCGCGAGATCCGCGAGGCGGCCGAGGCCTTGCGCAAGCAGCACCCTCCCGCGACCGAGATCCTGCCGCTTTACGCGCGCCTCTCGGCCGAGGAGCAGGAGCGGGTGTTCCGCCCCGGTGGCGCGCGCCGCATCGTGCTGGCGACCAACGTCGCCGAGACCTCGCTCACCGTGCCCGGCATCCGCTACGTTGTCGACACCGGCCTGGCGCGGGTCAAGCGTTATTCCTACCGCAACAAGGTCGAGCAGCTGCAGGTCGAGGCGATCAGCCAGGCCGCGGCCAATCAGCGCGCCGGCCGCTGCGGCCGCGTGGCCGACGGCATCTGCGTGCGGCTCTACGACGAAGCCGATTTCAACAAGCGCCCCCGCTTCACCGATCCCGAGATCCTGCGCAGTTCGCTGGCGGCGGTGATCCTGCGCATGAAGTCGCTGCGGCTGGGCGAGGTGCGCGACTTCCCGTTTGTCGAAGCGCCGCCGGCGCGGGCGATCGCCGACGGCTACGACCTGCTCGCCGAGCTGAACGCGGTGGACGAGCGCGGCGGGCTCACGCCCATCGGCCGCGAGCTCGCCAAGCTGCCGCTCGACCCCAAGGTCGGCCGGATGCTGCTGGCCGCGCGCGACCAGCAGGCGCTTGCCGAAGTGTTGATCATCGCCAGCGCCCTGAGCGTGCAAGACCCGCGCGAGCGTCCGCCCGAGCAGCAGGAGGCCGCCGATCAGGCGCACCGGCGCCTGGCCGACGACAAGAGCGATTTCCTGTCCTTCGTGAAGCTGTGGCAGTTCGTCCACGAGCGCATCGAACACAAGAAGTCGAACAAGAAACTCACCGACGACTTGAAGAGCCATTTCCTGTCGCCGCGCCGAGTGCGCGAGTGGAAGGACGTGCATACGCAGCTGCTCGCCCTGGTGGGCGAGCTGGGCTGGCGTGTCAACACCACCGAGGCGACGTTCGAACAGGTGCATCTGGCGCTGCTCACCGGCCTCCTGGGCAACGTCGGCTTCAAGCAGCTCGACGCCGATTACCGCGAGCCGCCGTTTGTCGGCGCGCGCGGAATCAAGTTCCATGTCTGGCCGGGCTCTCCTTTGGCCAAGAAGGCGGGGCGCTGGGTGGTGGCGGCCGAGCTGGTCGAAACCTCGCGCCTGTTTGCCCGCTGCATCGCCAACATCGACCCGGTGTGGATCGAACGCGTCGGCGCCCACCTGATCAAGAAAAGCTGGTCCGACCCGCACTGGGAGAAAAAGCCGGCGCAGGTGATGGCCTTCGAGCGCGGCGCGCTTTATGGCTTGACTGTCTACGCGCAGCGGCGGGTCAACTTCGGCAGCCGCGATCCCAAGGTCGCGCGCGAACTCTTCATCCGCGAAGCCCTGGTCCAGGGCGACTACGAGACCCAGGCGCCTTTCTTCCAGCACAACCGACGCCTGGTCAAAGAGATCCGTGACCTCGAACACAAGACCCGCCGCCCCGACGTGTTGGTCGACGACGAGCTGATCTTCGCCTTCTACGACCAGCTGCTGCCCGCCGAAATCGTCAGCGGCGCGAGCTTCGAGCGCTGGCGCAAGGAGGCCGAAACCAAGAACCCGAAGCTTCTGTTCCTGTCGCGCGACGAGCTGATGCGGCACGAGGCCGCCGGCGTCACCACCGAGATCTTCCCCAAGAAGCTGGCGATGCGAGGGGTCGAGATGGCGGTGAGTTACCACTTCGAACCCGGCAGCCCGCGCGACGGTCTGACCCTCGCCGTTCCCCTGTTCGCACTCAACCAGATCGATGCCACCCGCTGCGAGTGGCTGGTGCCGGGTATGCTGAAGGAGAAGGTCCACCTGCTTCTGAAAAGCCTGCCGCAGAAGCTGCGCCGGCACTGCGTGCCGGTGCCGGAGTACGCCCAGGGTTTCGTCGACCGCATGGGTGCCAGGGTGCTCGATCCCAAGGAAGGGCTGATCGAGGCCTTGATCGCCGATCTGCGAGAGATCAAACGCATCGTCTGCCAGCCGGCCGACTTCAAGCTCGAACAGCTGCCGCAGCACCTGACGATGAACTTCAAGGTGATCGACGAACACGGCCGGCAACTCGCCATGGGACGCAGCCTGGCCGCCTTGCGCGCCGAGCTCGGCGCCGAGGCGCAGAAGACCTTCCAGACCATCGCGGAGAAAGACGCCAAGGTCGCCGAGGAGTTGCACGACGAAATCAGCGACTGGGATTTCGGCGAGCTGCCCGAGCTGCTCGAGATCCGTCGCAAGGGTCAGGTTTTGATCGGCCACCCGGCCCTGGTCGACCGCGGCAGCTTCTGCTCGCTCGACGTGTTCGACGACCCGCTCGAGGCCGCGACCCGCCATCGCGACGGCCTGCGGCGCTTGTTCCGCCTGCAGTTGAAGGAGCAGGTCAAGTTCCTCGAGAAGAGCCTGAACAGCTTGCAGACCACGCAGATGCAGGCAGGTACCGTGCCGGCGATTGCGGCGGCGGTGACGAGTTTCGAAGACCTGCGCGAGCAGGTGGTCACCGCTGCGCTCGACCGCACGGCCCTGGTCGAGCCCTGGCCGAAGGACAACGCCAGTTTCATCGCGCGCAAGGACGACGCCCGCGGCAAGCTCAACCTGATCGCGCAGGAAGTGGCGCGACTGGTCGCCGGCATCGTGAGCGAGGCCGCGGGGATCCCGAAGAAGCTCAACGGCCTGCGCGCTCACGCAGCGGCGGTGGCAGACGTCGAGTCGCAGCTGAAGGCGCTGTTCCCGCGCCGCTTCATCGTCGATGTGCCGGCGGCCCAGCTCACGCATTACCCGCGTTATCTCAAGGCGATCGCGGCGCGGCTCGACAAGCTCAAAAACGAGCCGGCGCGCGATGCCGCGCGGTTGGCCGAACTCGCCCCGCTTTACACCGCCTTCCAGCGCGAGCTGGCGGCGCGCAAGGGCGTGGCCGATCCGCGCCTGGACGAGTTCCGCTGGCTGCTCGAGGAGCTGCGGGTTTCGCTGTTTGCCCAGGAGCTGCGCACGCCGATGCCGGTGAGCGTCAAACGCCTGCAGAAGGTATGGGAGTCCTTGCGGCGATGAGCCCGTCCCCTTTGCCGCCGTCGCCGCCTGCCACCGGCAAGGCCGACCGTCCTTTGCCCGCGGGCTGGCGCTGGCTGCTGCTCGCCGCGGGTTTCGTGTGTGTTGCCCTGGGCGTGCTAGGGGTCTTTCTGCCACTCTTGCCGACCACGCCTTTCCTGCTTGTGGCAGCGGCGTGTTTCGCGCGTTCCTCTCCGCGCTTCCATGCCTGGCTGCTTGCCAACCGAACCTTCGGCCCGCTGATCTACCAGTGGGAATCGAAGCGCACGATCCCGCGCAAGACCAAGTGGATCGCGATTGCGATGATGGTCTTCACGCTCGGCACTTCCATCCTCTTCTTCGTGAAGCCGCTCTGGCTCAAGGCGCTGCTGGCGGCTTTCGGCCTCGGCCTTGCGCTGTGGATGTGGCGCATCCCGTCGCCCCCGCCCGACGAGTCCGAGCGGGCAAGGCCTTGAGCCGGGCGCCGGCTGGCTAAGGCGATCACGCCCGTCGCCCCGGTTCCGCTGCCCTGCTTACTGCAGGGGTTCCGGCGCGACGGCGAGTCCTATTCGATCTGACGGCGCAAGGCCGGCTCTCCCGGGCGGCTGCGTTCCGGCGGGCTGGGACGGGCTGGGTGG
>JAEZVV010000056.1 GCA_023443095.1 Pseudomonadota bacterium | reverse complement strand
CCGCCTGCGCTTCGCGGCGAGCGCTTGCAGCTCCCCGCCAAGCCGCCGGCGGCGATCGCGAGCGCTGGTCCGGCGCCACCCGCATTCGGCGCCACCGCCAGCGTGGCGCCACCGGCGCTGCCGATCGCCAGCCGCGGCGGCAGCCTAGTCCTGCCTACGGCAGTGCGTGCGACTTATGCCGCTTCAGGTCGCGGTGAGCGAGAGCTGGTGTGGCGGCTGGCGGGCGGTCGCTACCGGATGCGCTGGACGCTGGACGAAGCGGCGTTGTCCGAGTCGGCGCGCGGCAGTCTGTCCTGGTCGGGCTTGTTGCCTCTGCAGTATTCGCGCCGTGCCGGCGGGCTCGAGCAGAGCGCGGATTTCGATTGGGCTCGCCTGCGCAGCACGGGCCTGGTGGAAGCGAGCCTCGACGCCACGACGCTGGATCCCGCCAGTCTCGCGATGCAGATCGCCGTGGCCCATCAGTGGCTGGACCAAGCCGCGCGCCGTGCTGGCTGGGTAGTGCAGGTGCTGGGGCGCGGTCGGGCGTGGGTACACGAAATCGATGCGGGTGCGGCTGGTCCGGTCTACCAGCTCGAATGGCCCGATCCGGCGACAGATGACGAGGCGCGCCTGGTCGAGCTCGAACTGGCGCCGGAGCACGGTTTTCTGCCGAAGCGCCTGCGCGAACGGCAGCGGGCGGGGGAGCTGGTCTGGCGCCTGGCCGCGGTGGAGAACCTGCCGGTCGAATGATCGACAAAACGCCTGCTCAATTGTCGGGCCGGCGCGCATCGCAGAGTCCGGCGCAAGTTGATGGCGGTCTCGCCACACTGTGGCCTCGATCCCGCATCCGCGGAGGCAGCGATGAAATCCAACCGCACTGGCTTTCCGCAGAAGTGGCAGCAGGGCGTGACGCTGGTCGAGGCATTGGTTGTGTTGTGCGTGATCGTCGTGCTTACGGGGGCGTCCCTGCCTTCGCTGGCGACCCGGCTTGAACAACACCGCGTGGCCACCGCGGCCAACGATCTGCTACTGGCGACCCGCCTGGCGCGCAGCGAGGCGCTCTCCCGCCGCGCGCGGGTAGCGGTCGCGCCCCTCAGGAACCGGGATTGGAGCAGCGGCTGGCGCGTATTTGTCGACGCCAACAACAACGGCAGTTTCGATGCGGTCGAGGTCGAGCTGGGGCTGTTTGCAGCGCCCGCGCCGAGTGTGCACATCACGCCGTATTTCGGCGCCACGTTCGCCGGCCAGTACCTGAGTTTCGACGAGGCCGGTTATCCGCAGCGCGCCGGCAGCGAAGGCCTTTTGCTGGGTCGGCTGGCGATCAGCGGCGGCGGCAACGAGCGTGCACTGTGCATCTCGGCGGCGACAGTCCGGCTCAAGACTGCAGCGAGTTGCAGCTGAGGGGAAGCCGTCGAGGAGGGGAAAGCACCGGGCCGTGTCCTTCGGTGCCGAGCGGAGCCTGCTGCGTACAGACAGGAGGCAAAAAAGCTTGGTGCGCCCGGCGGGATTCGAACCCACGACCCCTGGCTTCGGAGGCCAGTACTCTATCCAGCTGAGCTACGGGCGCCGGTGAGAAGCGAGAGGATAGCGGCTTTTCGCCTTGGACGCCGAGCCAGATGGGCGGGTTAACCGCAGGTTATACTCGCTCGTTGTGGGCGGACTGGCCGCCTCGACCCAGATCAGCCCAGGCTCGCCCGCGTCGACGGCGGTGCTCGCCGCCATTGCGGAGTTCTTCATGTCGGATCAACACAGCTCGCCGATCAAGACGCCGAAACAGTTGGTGACTGTCGTCATTCTGGCTTTCATCGTTCCGATCCTCATCATCGCGCTGCTGGTCAAATACGTGACCGGGCAGAAAACCGAGGCGGCCGGCTCCAACGCCATGACCCCCGAAGCCGTGGCCGACCGCCTGTCGCCGGTTGGGGTCGTGGCCTACCAGGGCACGGCCAGCGCCGGTGGCGCACCCAAGACCGGCGAAGCGGTGTACACGCTCGCTTGCGCCGCGTGCCACGCCAGCGGCGTGGCGGGCGCGCCCAAGTTTGCCGATGCCGGGGCCTGGGGGCCGCGCAACAAGCAGGGTTTCGAAACCCTCGTCAAGCATGCGACCGAAGGCTTCAAGGGCATGCCTGCCAAGGGCGGCAACTCGGCCTTGTCGGACGTCGAAGTCGCCCGTGCCGTGGCCTACATGGCCAACGCAGGGGGCGCGAGTTACAAGGAGCCCGCCGCTGCCGGCGCTCCTGTCCCTGCGGCGGGCGCAGCGGCGGCGGGTGTAGCCGACGCCGGCAAGAAGCTCTATGAGGCGAGCTGCCAGGCCTGTCACGCAGCCGGGGTCGCCGGGGCGCCGAAGTTCGGCGACAAGGCTGCGTGGGCGCCGCGCATCAAGACCGGGCTCGACACCTTGCTGGCTTCGGTGGTCAAGGGCAAAAACGCGATGCCGCCCAAGGGGGGTAGCAGCGCGTCGGATGCCGAGCTCAAGGCGGCGGTTGAATACATGGTCAACGCCGCCAAATAGTCCTCTCGATCGGGAGCGAGTGGCGCGACCCGCAAGGGCGCGCCACTTTTCGTTTGCGGCGACAATATCCATCCCTCACGTTTGCTTGGCTGCCATGAAGACGCCTGTCGAGATCACCGTACATTCCACCTCGAAGATCCTCGAGATCGCTTACGACGACGGCCAGCGCTTCCGCCTGCCCTTCGAGTTCCTGCGGGTGTATTCCCCCTCGGCTGAGGTGCGCGGACACGGCGTGGGCCAGGAAACCCTGCAGGTCGGCAAGCGCGACGTGCTTATCACCGGAGTCGAACCGGTTGGCCATTACGCGATCAAGCCGGTTTTTTCCGACGGTCACGACAGCGGCATCTTTTCGTGGGATTACCTGTATGAGCTCGGCGCCGAACAAGACGCCCTGTGGGCCGACTACCTCGGCCGGCTCGAAGCCGCCGACGCCAGTCGCGACCCCGACGATCCGCGCAATGAACCTTTCAAGGCCGCGCCCGGCAGCAGTTGCGGTTCGCACTAAGCCGAAAGGCTCGTCCAGCCCGAGTATCCTTCACGCATGAGCGATAACGACCCCAAGGCCAAGGGCGGCGCTGACACGCACTTCGGCTATCAGACCGTAGCGGAAGAAGAAAAAGCGCGCCATGTGCGCGGCGTGTTCGATTCCGTCGCCACCAAATACGACGTGATGAACGACGTCATGTCGGCCGGCATGCACCGATTGTGGAAGGCTTTCACCATCCGCGAAGCGGCGGTGCGGCCGGGCATGAAAGTGCTGGACATCGCCGGCGGCACCGGTGACCTGGCCAAGAAGTTCGCGCAGCAGGCCGGCCCCACGGGCGAAGTCTGGCTGACCGACATCAACCACGCCATGCTTGCCGTTGGCCGCGACCGCCTGCTTGACAAGGGGCTGGCGCTGCCGGTGGCGCAATGCGACGCTGAAAAGCTGCCGTTCCCGGACAATACCTTCGACGTCATCACCGTTGCCTACGGCTTGCGCAACATGACTCACAAGGACGTGGCCCTGGCCGAAATGCGCCGCGTCTGCCGCCCTGGCGGCAAGGTCATGGTGCTCGAGTTTTCCCGAGTGTGGGAGCCGTTGTCGCCCCTCTACGACGCCTATTCCTTCAATGTCCTGCCCTGGCTTGGCAGCCGCATCGCGGGGGACAGCGACAGCTACCGTTACCTGGCGGAATCGATCCGCATGCACCCCGGCCAGCAAGACCTCGCCCGCATCATGGAACAAGTGGGGCTGGAGCGAGTCAAATGGCACAACCTCACGTTCGGCGTGTCCGCGCTGCACGTCGGTTACAAGACCTGAGTCACCTAGGAGAGTTCATGAAAAGCTGGATCGCTGGCCTGGTTGTCGGCCTGATCGCGCTCAGTTTCACCGTTGACGCTGACGCTCAGCGTCGCCTCGGCGGCGGCAAGAGTTTTGGCCGCCAGTCGGCCCCGGTGCAGCAGAAGCAGGCCACACCCGCACCCGCACCTGCCCAGCAAGCGGCTCCGGCGCAGCAGGCTGCCCCCGCCGCCGCGGCGGCCAAACCTGCCGCCGCGCCCGCTGCCAAGCCGGCCAGTCCTTGGAAGGGCGCCCTGCTCGGCGCCGCTGCCGGTCTCGGCCTGATGGCGCTCGCCAGCGCCCTCGGTTTCGGTGAAGGCATGGCCACGCTGATGCTGATCCTTCTGGTCGGCGCGGTGCTGGTGATGGTGGTCGGCTTCTTCATGCGTCGGGCTCGTGCGCAGCAGCCGGCGTATCAAGGTGCGTCGCAGGCCCCGATCAATTACAGCCACGTCGGCTACGAAACCACGCCCGCACCGGCGCCGGCTGCCCAGCGCACGGCCGAGGTCGAGCCCGCTCCGCTGGCTTCGGTGGGTCGCCCGGGTTCGGCGATGGACGAGTTCGCTCGCGGTGCCGCGGCGGGTTCGGCCGCCTCGTTCGGCATCCCGGCCGACTTCGACACCGCCGGCTTCATCGCCAACGCCAAGAGCTACTTCGGCAAGCTGCAAGCGGCGTGGGACACCGGCAACGTGATCGAACTCGGCGACTTCACGACGCAGGACATGTTCGTTGCGCTCACGCATGAACTGCGCGCCCGCGGCGCCAAGCCCTCGAAGACCGAAATCGTCAAACTCGACGCCGAGCTGCTGGGCATCGAAACCAGCGCCGATGATCATCTCGCCAGCGTGAAGTTCGCCGGCGTGCTCAAGATCGACGGCGAAGACGAAACCGTCAACGAGGTCTGGAACCTGGTCAAGCCGGTCGACGGCAAGTCGGGTTGGCTGCTGGCCGGTATCCAGCAACTCAACTGAGGGTTCTTGCCTTCGCGTGAGGCGGAAACGCAACGGCGTTTTGCCTCACGCCCAAGTCCACACTTGGGCTCAAGCGAATTTGAGCAAGAATGAGAGGGCGCCTGCGGGCGCCCTTTTCTTTTGGAGGTTGTTAGTGATCGATACTCTCGCGAGCCAAGCCGCGGTGGCGGCGCTCAACCGCATGCTCGCGCGCGAAGCCTGGGCCCGCACCAAACTCGCGCCGTTTGCCGGACGCGTCGCCCGCTTCGACGTTTCGCCTTTTGCCCTGGTGCTGCAGGTCGTCGACGGCGGCCTGTTCGCGGCGGCCGAGTCGACACCGCCGGCAGTGACAATCAAGGCGTCTCTGGCAGCGCTGCCGCTGGCGCTGGGCGATCCCAAGGCGCTGATGCGCGATGTCCGGCTCGACGGCGACGCCGAGTTCGCCCAGGCCCTGTCCTTCGTGTTGCAGAACCTGCGGCCCGAGCCCGAGGAAGAGCTGTCGCGCTTCGTCGGCGATATCGCGGCCCAGCGTCTGGTCGGCCTGGCGCGCACGACCCTCAGTCAGGCGCGTGTCAGCGGCGAGAACCTGGTCCACAGCGCGGCCGACTACTTCACCGCCGAGAACCCGATGATCGTGACGCGCCGTGAAGTCGAGTCGTTTGCGCGCGAGGTCGGCACCTTGCGCGACGATGTCGAGCGCCTCGCCAAGCGGGTCGAGCGGGTCGAACGCATGGCTTGACGCCGCCCGCCCGGGTGCCCTGCGGCTCGGCCCTACAATCGCGGGCATGCAAATCCTTCGGCTTGCTCGCATCCTCCAGGTGGTCTGGCGTTACCGTCTCGACCAGATCGCGACGGCTTACCTCAAGAGTCCGGCGCTCAAGCGCGTCGAGCGGCTGGCCGACGGCGGCGCCATCACACGGCGACCGCGCGGCGAGCGCCTGCGCTGCGCCCTGGTCGACCTGGGCCCGATTTTCGTCAAGTTCGGCCAGGTCCTGTCGACCCGGCGCGACCTGCTGCCGGCCGATGTTGCCGACGAACTGGCGCAGCTGCAGGACCGAGTTCCGCCCTTCGATTCCGACCTGGCGGTGGCCGAAATCGAACGCGCGCTTGGCCGCCCGGTCGACGAGGTCTTCTCCCAGTTCGACCGGGAACCGGTGGCGAGCGCCTCGATCGCCCAAGTGCATTTCGGCGTTTTGCGCAGCGGCCCCAACGCCGGCCGCGAGGTTGCGGTCAAGGTCCTGCGGCCCGGCATGCTGCCGGCGATCGAGAAGGACATCGCCCTGATGCACACCGCGGCGATGCTGGTCGAGAAGCTCTGGGCCGACGGCAAGCGCCTGCGCCCGCGCGAAGTGGTGGCCGAGTTCGACACCCTGCTGCACGACGAGCTCGACCTGATGCGGGAAGCCGCCAACGCGTCGCAGTTCCGGCGCAACTTTGCCGGCAGCGGCATGTTGTTCGTGCCCGAGATGATGTGGGAATGCTGCACGCCGACGGTGCTGGTGATGGAGCGCATGTCCGGCATTCCGGCGACCCAGCTCGACCGCATCCGCGAGCTCGGCATCGACATCAAGCGCCTGTCGGCCGACGCGGTCGAGCTCTTCTTCACCCAGGCGCTGCGTGACGGCTTCTTTCACGCCGACATGCACCCCGGCAACATCCTGGTGGGCGACCACGGCCCCTCGCTCGGCCACTGGGTGGGGCTGGACTACGGCATCGTCGGCACGCTCACCGACAACGACAAGTATTACCTCGCCCACCACTTCCTCGCTTTCTTCCGGCGCGACTACAAACGCGTCGCCGAGCTGCAGGTCGAAAGCGGCTGGGTTCCGCCCGGCACCCGGGTCGACGAGCTCGAAGGCGCGATCCGCACCGTGTGCGAGCCGATCTTCGACAAGCCCTTGAAGGACATCTCCTTCGGCATGGTCCTGCTGCGCCTGTTCGAGACCTCGCGCCGCTTCAATGTCGAGATCCAGCCGCAGCTCGTCCTGCTGCAGAAGACCCTGCTCAACGTCGAAGGCCTGGGCCGCCAGCTCGACCCCGACCTCGACCTGTGGCAGACCGCCAAACCCTTCCTTGAGCGCTGGATGCGGCAGCAGCTCGGCTTCAAGGGGCTGGAAGACAAGCTGCGCTGGGAGGCGGCCCAATGGGGCGCGATCCTGCCGCAGATCCCCCGGCTGGTGTACCAGTCCTTGAGGAGCGGGATCGATTCGAACCAGGCGACGCTGCTCGAGCTGCGCGCGCTGCGCGACGAGACCCGCCGCCGCAACCGCCTGCTGGCGGTGCTGGTTGCCACCACGGGCGGTTTTTTGCTGGTCGTGCTCTGGCTCTTGTTGGGCCTTCCTTTCGTAGGCGACTGATCCCGGTTTGATCCAGCTTGGCGCGCGGCGCTGTGGCGCGCGCATAGTGGTTGCGTTGCGGAGGCGGTGTCATGAACAACGCTGTGGCCACACCACCCGTGTTTCGCATGCACGCGGTGAGCAAGCTCTACCGGGTCGGCGACACCGAGGTCCACGCCTTGCGCGGCGTGAGCCTGGATCTGGCCGCCGGCGAGTTCGTGGTCCTGCTTGGCCCCTCGGGCAGCGGCAAGTCGACCCTGCTCAACATACTCGGAGGGCTCGATGTTCCGAGCGCCGGCACCGTCAGCTACCTCGATCACGAACTCACCGCTGCCGACGACGACGCCCTCACTCGCTACCGGCGCGAACACGTCGGTTTCGTCTTTCAGTTTTACAACCTGATCCCCAGCCTTACCGCGCTCGAAAACGTCGCTCTGGTGACCGACATCGCAGCGCGACCGCTGGCGCCGGCGACGGCGCTAGATCTCGTCGGCCTGACCGAGCGTGCGCAGCATTTCCCGGCCCAGCTCTCGGGCGGCGAGCAGCAGCGGGTGGCGATCGCGCGCGCCATCGCCAAGCGGCCCGACGTCCTTCTGTGTGACGAGCCTACCGGTGCGCTCGACTACGCCACCGGCAAACGCGTGCTCGAGGTGCTGGCCCGGGTCAACCGCGAACTCGGCACGATCTGCGTGCTGATCACTCACAACGCTGCCATCGCAGCAATGGCCGACCGCGTGATCCGCCTCTCCAGCGGCGAGCTGGTCGAGGTCGTGTTCAACCCGCGCCGCGCCTCGGCCGACGAGATCGCCTGGTAAGCCATGCGCGCTCTCGACCGCAAGCTGCTGCGCGACGCCTGGCACCTGCGCGGCCAGCTTGCCGCCTGCGCCTTGGTGCTGGCTTGCGGCATCGCCTCGTTTGTTTCTTTGTTCGGCACCTATCGCTCGCTGCTCGCATCGCGCGACGCGTATTACGCGCAGCAGAACTACGCCGACGTTTTCGTGCACGTGAAACGCGCGCCGCTCGCCGCGCTCGAAACCCTCGCCGCCATTCCCGGCGTTGGCCAGATCCAGCCGCGGATAGCGGCCGACATCAACCTCGACGTTCCCGGCCTTGCCGAGCCGGCGCGGGCGCGCCTGATCTCGCTCGAACGCGGTCCCGGCCTCAACCGTCTTCACCTTCGTGCCGGCCGCTGGCCCGAGCCGGGTCGCAGCGACGAGGTTCTGGCGAGCGAGGCCTTCATGCTCGCCCATCACCTGTCGCCGGGAGCGAGCCTCAAGGGCGTGATCCGCGGCAAGCTGATGGCGCTCACGGTCGTCGGCGTGGCCTTGTCGCCCGAATACATCTACGAAGTCGGCCCCGGCATGCTGCTGCCGGACAACCGCCGCTTTGGCGTCTTCTGGATGGATCACGCCGCACTTGCCGCTGCGTTCGACATGGAAGGGGCGTTCAACGAACTCAGCCTGCGACTGGCGCCGGGGGGCTCGGAGGCGGCGGTGATCGCCGCTCTCGACGCTGCGCTGGCACGCTGGGGGTCACTGGGGGCGACCGGTCGCGAGGAGCAGGTCTCGCACCGCTTCATTTCCGACGAAATCGCTCAGAGCCGGGTGAGCGCGAGTTTTATCCCCAGCATTTTCCTGGCCGTGGCGGCGTTCCTGCTGCACATCATCCTGTCGCGGCTGATGCAGCTGCAGCGGGCAGAAATCGGTCTGCTCAAAGCCTTCGGTTACGACCGCGGCATGATCGGCTGGCACCTTGCCAAGTTCGCCTTGCTGGTGGGAGGGGCCGGCGCTGCGCTCGGGTTGGGGGCTGGGCTCTGGATTGCCCGTCGCTTCATGGCGATGTACGCCGATTTCTACCGCTTTCCCCAGATGCTCGACGAGGGCACTCGCACCGCCGTGCTGATCGCCCTGTTGCTGGCGGCGGCCGCGGCCCTGCTGGGCGCTTTGTTGGTGGCGCGAGCAGCGGTGCGTCTGCCACCCGCCGAAGCGATGCGGCCAGAACCGCCGGCAAGTTTCCACGCGGGCTGGCTCGAGCGCGCCGGGGTTCTGCGCAGCGCGCCGCCAGCGCTGCGCATGATGGTCCGCCAGGTGGCGCGGCGGCCCCTGCGTGCCCTGGCCGCGATCGCCGGCATCGCGGTGGCGGGCGGCTTGATCGTGCTCGGAAACTATTTTCGCGACGCCTTCGACCGGGTCCTCGACATCCAGTTCGAGCAGACCCAGCACGAAGACCTGGCGGTGGTCTTCGTCGAGTCGAGGCCGGCGGCCGTGGTGGCGGACATCGGCGGCTGGCCCGGGGTGCTCGAGGTTCAGGCGCAGCGCGCTGAACCGGCGCGTTTGCGGGCCGGGCATCGCAGCCGCCTGGTCGATCTGAACGGCTTGCCCGAGCGGCATCCGCTGCATTCGATCGTCGGGCTCGACGAGCGGCGGGTGGCGCTGCCGGCCACCGGTCTGCTGCTGTCGGCCAAGCTGGCCGAGCTGCTGGCGGTGGTGCCCGGCAGCGAAATCGAGGTCGAACTGCTGGAAGGGCGTCGCCACCATGCTCGCCTGACCGTGAACGCTCTGGTCGACGATGCGCTCGGGCTCAACGCGTATCTGCCGCTGGCCGAACTCGACCGCCTCGCTGGCGACGGCGAGCAAGTGACCGGCGTCTTGTTGCGGGTCGATCCTCGCTACCGTGCCGCCGTTTACGAACGGCTCAAACAGCAGCCGGCGGTGGCCGGAGTGGTTATACGCGCGGCGATGCTCTCCACCTTTCGCGAGCTGCTGGAGCGCAATGTCCTGCTTTTCAGCTCGATCAATATCGGCTTCGCGTGCGCGATCGCTATTGGCCTGGTTTACAACGGCGCTCGCATCGCGCTTTCAGAACGCGGCAACGAACTCGCCACCCTGCGCGTGCTCGGCTACACCCGCGGCGAAGCGGCCAGCCTGCTGCTGGGAGAACAAGGCCTGCTCACCCTGATCGGCATTCCCGTCGGGCTTGGGCTGGGGGCGGCGAGCGCCGGCTATTTCAGCTTGCGCCTCTCGACCGAGCTGTACCGCCTGCCGTTTACGATTTCGGCCGCGACCCTGACGCTGGCGACGCTGGTAGTGGTGGCGGCGGCGGTTTTCTCCGGTCTCGTGGTCGCCTGGCGCATCCGCCGCCTCGACCTGATCGCCGTGCTCAAGACCCGGGAGTGACATGAAGCGCAAGCAGCAACTCCTACTCATTGGCGCGATCGCCGCCGCCGGTGCCGCGCTGCTGTGGTTTCTGCAGCCGGCGCCAGTAGCGGTCGACGTGGGGCTGGTGACTCGCGGCGCGGTGCGCCAGTTCATCGCCGAGGACGGCGAGGCGCGGGCGCACGACCGCTACGTGGTGGCGGCGCCGGTGGCGGGGCGTTTGACCCGGATCGACCTGCACGAGGGCGACGCCGTGACCGCCGGCCAGACCGTGGCCTGGTTGGCGCCGGTGCCGCTGACGGCGGCCGAACTCGAACAGGCCCAGGCGCGGCTGGCCGCCGCTCAGGCCCAGGTCCGCGAAGCCGAGGCCGGCGTGGCGCGGGCCGCGAACACCCGGGTTCAGGCGCAGCGCGAGCGCCTGCGGGCCGAGCAACTCGTGGCCGAGCGCTTCGTGTCGGGCCAGGCGCTGGAACAGGCGCGGCTGGGTGAACAGACGGCGCAGGCCGAGGTGCGCGCCGCCAGTGAGCGCCAGCGCGCGGCGCTGGCCGAAGTCGACCATGCGCGTGCCGTCCTGCATGCCACTCACAGTTCGGCCGAGCCGCTGGCACTGGCCGCGCCAGTGAGCGCAACCGTCTTGCGCGTCGTCGAAAAAAGCGAGCGGGTGCTGGCGCAAGGCGGTCCGATCCTGGTGCTGGGCGATCCCGAGCAGATCGAGCTGGTGGTGGACCTGCTCTCGAGCGACGCGGTGCGGGTCAAACCTGGCATGGCGGTCGAGGTGAGCGGCTGGGGTGGCGCGCCGCTGGGGGCGAAGGTGCGCACGGTCGAGCCCGCCGCCTTCACCAAGGTGTCGGCGCTCGGGGTCGAAGAGCAGCGAGTCAACGTGGTGGCCGGCTTCGATCGCCCGCCACCGGGGCTGGGCGACGC
>JAEZVV010000096.1 GCA_023443095.1 Pseudomonadota bacterium | reverse complement strand
CTCATATGTGCTGGGCGGCCGGGCAGGAAGTCCGGCTCGCCAACACCGAGTTCCGCCTGCTCGCCACGCTGATGGCGCAACCGGGAGCGGTCATGACCCACGAACACCTGCTGCACGCGGTGTGGGGGCCGGCTCACATCGGCGAAGTGCAATACCTGCGCGTCGCTTTTGCGCGGATCCGGCGCAAGCTCGCGCAGGCCGGCCTCGACCGCGGCCTGATCTCGGCGTATTCCGGGGTCGGCTACGTGTTGCGCGATCTGCGCGAGGATCCGGCCGGCTGAACCATCGCAGCAGGCCAAGGGTTTGCCAGCGCGTCGGCGGAGTGGCGCTTGATCCGCCTCAAGCCCCGGCCCGGGATGCAATCTTTCCTTAACGCTCCGGCGTGGGCGCTTTATCGCGCGGCAAGCAAATCTTTCTAAGGTTCGGTCAGCTCTCCTTCCGAGTCGTTCCGGTGCACTGGCGCAGGGGCCGGGCGGAGCAGACCAACCAAGAGGAAGAGATTCATGGCTAAGCAAGACGATGTCGCCCTGGACGCGCGCCGCCGCTTCATCCGCAACGCGGCCCTGGCCGGGGGCGGGCTCCTGGGGGCGGGCAGCGCCATCGCCGCTCCCGCCGCGGCCCCCAGTTCCACCCCGGCATGGGACGAGACTTTCGACGTGATCGTGGTCGGCAGCGGTGTGGCCGGATCGTGCGCGGCGATCGCCGCGGCCGAGCAGGGCTCGCGCACGGTGGTGCTCGAGAAGATGGCCCGCCTTGGCGGCACCTCGCGTTTTAGCGGCCTCAACTTCTCCTGCGTCGGCAGCCCGCAGCAAAAGGCCAAAGGCATCGAAGACAAGCCGGAGTGGCTGGCCAACGACATGGCCAAGGTGGCGGGCGACATGGGCAACTACCAGCTCGCCCTGGTGATGGCGCAGACCACCGCGCGCACCGAGCGATTCCTGCGCGAACGCGGCGTGAAGTGGGACGGCCGCCTGCTCAAGCTCGGCGGCCATTCGGTGCCGCGGGTCTTGATTCCCGAAGGCGACGGCGCCGGGCTGCTGGCCGCGCTGCAGACGCACATGGCCAAGCTCAAGACGCTCGAGCTGCGCAAGCAGGTCAAGGTCGACGACATCATCCTTGACGCCAAGGGGCGCGCGATCGGCCTCAAGGTCCGCGAGCGCTACTTCTTCGACAAGGACGCGGAAAACGACGACCTGCAGAACGGAGGCGGCGAAGTGCGCCACTACCGCGCGCGCCAGGGCATCGTTTTTGCCACCGGCGGCTTTGCCCGCGACAAGGCCTTCCGCTCGGCCGAAGCCCCCTTCCTGGCCGGCGTGGCCACCACCACCAACCCGGGGGCGACGGCCGGTGCGCTCAAGACCCTGGTGCGGGCCGGCGCCCACGCGGTGCATGGCTGCCTGTTCCGCTTTGCTTATCCGCTGCCGACCGAAGACATGGTGTGGGGCGCCTTGATCGACCCGGCAACGGGCAAGCGATTCACCAATGAAGGCCTGTCGCGCAACCAGCTCGGCACTGCCGTCCTGGCGCGCAAGCTCACCAACGGCAATCGCACGCCTTTCATGGTCTACGACAGCGCCGGCCTGGCCAGCTTCCACAACCTGGCGCGGGTGCAGCGCAGCTTGAACGGGCTCAACGGCATCGACGGCACGATGTACAAGTTCGCCACGCTCGACGAGCTGGCGGCCTACTTCAAGACCGATGCGGTGACGCTCAAGCAGACCATCGCCGACTACAACGCCGCGATCGCCCAGGGCAAGGATGCCGAGTTCGGCAAGCCGCTCGAGCGCAGTGGCCGCAAGGTGGCTCCGCTGGCCGCCGAAGGTCCGTTCTACGGCACCCCGGTCAGCCCCCGTCTCAACTACACCCCGGGTGGAGTCCGCACCAACGAACACGCGCAAGCGCTGCGTCTGCGCGACGGCAAGCCCATCCCCGGCCTGTACGTGGCGGGCGAGGCCGCGGGCGGCATGCACGGACAAGAGCGCATGACGGCCTGCTCGATGCCCGACTGCAGCAGCTACGGTCTGATCGCCGGCGAAAACGTCGCGCGCGAACCCAAGGCCTGAACCCCGAGGACGACATGAAAAAAATCCTGATCACCGCTTTCGCCCTCACGGCTTTTCTGGGCTTTGCCCTGCCGGCTTCGGCGCAGTCGCTGAAAGCCAAACACCAGGCCGCCGGCCTCGAATGCACCAGCTGTCATGACAAGAACCTGGTCGCCAAGGGCAAGTTCGAACCCGCCGTGACCCAGCAGTGCCTGTCCTGCCACGGTCCGGCCGAGGCGCTGGCCAAGCGCACCGACCACCTGGCGATCACCAGCAAGATGGTCGACCCCAAGACCGGTGCGAAGAGCGAACACAAGGCTCAGACCAACCCCCACAACAGCTTTCACTTCAGCACCCAGCTCGATTGTTACGAATGCCACCGCGAACACCGGCCTTCGACCAACGAGTGTGCGACCTGCCACGACACCCAGCCCTGGGGCATGAAGCCCACGCCCTGAGCGTCACACCCCCGTCCGTCCGATCTCCCTGCCTCGCCCGCCGCTGCGGGCGGGCGAGGCAGGGTTTCGTCCGGAAATCGTGAGGCTGGCAGCGCTCGGCCTCGACCATGGAGCTTTGAACGATGAACAAGAAGAGTCTGGCCGCCCTGGCGGTCCTGGGATGTTTTGTCGCGAGCGCTTCGGCGCAGTCCAGCCTGCAGATCTACGGCTTTGCCGACGGCGGTCTGGAGTACGTGAACTCGTCGATCGACGGCGTGGCCTCGAAGTTCGGTCTTGCGAGCGGCCAGCAATCGGGCAGCCGCTTCGGCCTCAAGGGCAGCGAAGCCCTGAACGGTTCACTCAAGCTTGTGTTCCAGCTCGAGAGCGGTTTCGCCATCGACGACGGCAAGACCACGATGTCGATGAGCGACGGTTCGTCGCGCCTGTTCGGACGCGAAGCGCGCCTGGGCCTCGAAGGCCAGTTCGGCAGCCTCAACTTCGGCCGCTTCGGCACCCTCGGTTCGGGCGCCGGTTCGGTCAACATGCTCGACGACGCCGACCCCTTCAGCACCGGCTTCGTCGACGCCGGGGTGCAGGCGACCCAGGCCTTCACCGTGCTGCGCGTCGACAACGCCGTGGCCTACAAGACGCCCAAGCTCGCCGGCCTGCAGGGTGGCGTGATGTATTCCTTTGCCACCGAAGGCAACGAGCAGGCGGGGGCCGACCGCAACAACCGCTACAGCGGTGTGGCTCTCACTTACGGAGTCGGCAAGCTGTGGGCCGCTGCCTCGTACGAGCAGATCCAGCCCTCGCAGGTCAACCCGACGCTCGCCGACGACGAAGTGTTCAAGCTGGCCTTGAACTACGACTTCGGCGTCATCAAGCCCTATCTGGCCTACTCGCACGCCGAAGGTGCGCAGAAGTTCGGCCGCCTGAGCCTCGCGGGCACCGGCGCCAAGTCGGACTCCTACATGCTGGGCCTGACCGCGCCGCTCCTGGGCGGCAAGCTGATGGCTTCGGTCCAGTACCTTGACGCCGATCTGAACTCGGTGCTGGGCGAGGATGCGGAGCGCACGGTGGCTTCGGTCGGTTACGACTATCCGCTGTCGCGCCGCACCAACCTGTACGGCGTCTATTCGTATTCGCAGGGCGGCAAGGCTTTCGACGAAGACCGCTACACCGTGGCGGGTCTCTCGGCGGCGCAGAAAAGCGCGATCGAGACGGTCAACCGCTCGGCCCTGCAAGTGGGCGTGCGCCACAAGTTCTAAGCGTCAAACGGCGCGGCCCTCGCGGGCCTAGTCCAAGGGCGAAGGCTCGTTTGCGGCCTTCGCCCTTTGTTTTTTTCGGAGGGGCGAGGTGGCGCTCAGAATTCCCAGGCGACGCTGACCAGGCCGAAACCGCGGTCCTGGCCGCGGCCGATGGCGCCCGAGACCTTGAAGCCGTCGAACACCTCGTAACGCAGGCCGATCGCCTGGTCGGGACGGCTCTTCTGGACGCCGTAAGTCTCCAGCGTCAGTTGCAGGTCGTCGCGCAAGGGGAACTCGTAGCCGATGCCCCAGAAGCCCAGGGTGTCGTGTTCGTCGGGAGTTTTGAGGCGAAGCGCGCCGAGGTTGAGGTGCAGGACTTGGCCGTTGTCCAGGCGATACGTTGCCAGGCCGGTGATCGCGGTTTCGCGTTCGGTGTAGCGGCTGGCCATCTCGTAGTCGTCGATCCGGGTCTGGCCGACGTCGAGCCGGGCGCCCAGCGACCAGCCGGTGTCGTTCTGGAACGGAACCCACTTGGCCCCCAGGCCGACGGTGCGCAAGCGGGTGTCGGGGCTGGCGCTGCCGTCCATCACTCGAGCCGCAGCGATCTCGAGTTCGAGATCGGTGATCGGGCTGAAGGCGAACAACAGGTCGCCGCCACGGGCCTTATCGTCCTTGCTCCAGATCGCTTCGATTTTCATGCCGCCGAGCGGCAGTGTGCCGGCGTCGTCGGTGTGCATCGGGCTTTCGGCCCGGGCGCCCGGCAGCAGCGCGAATGCGATGGCGGCGGCCGCCACGGCCCGGGGTAGGGCTCGGTTGGACAACTTCACGAAATTTCCAGTGTTGGGTGCCACAAGGGCGAAGTCGCCAGCTTAAATATAAATGAGAATCATTTGCATTTAATGGGTCGATCTTTCCTTGTCCCAAGTCACAAACCGAACGGGCCGCGGCTTAACCCGCCAGCATCTCGCGCGCGTGTTTGCGGGTGGTGTCGGTGATGGCGAGGCCGCCCAGCATGCGGGCGATCTCCTCGACCCGGGTCTTGCGGTCGAGCGGCGCGATGCGGGAAACCGGCCGGCCGTCTTCGCCCGGATCCTTGCTGACCACCAGGTGCTGGTCGCCGCGCGAGGCGACTTGGGGCAGGTGGGTCACGCACAGGACCTGGCGGCTGCTGCCGAGTTCGCGCAGAAGGCGGCCGACGGTGTCGGCAACGGCGCCACCGATGCCGGCGTCGACTTCGTCGAAAATCAGCGTGGCCACCGGCGTGGCGGTGGCGGCGATGACCGATATCGCCAGGCTCACCCGGGCCAGTTCGCCGCCCGAGGCTACCTTGGCGAGCGGCTTGACCGCTACCCCGGCGTGGCCGGCGACCATGAAGTCGCAGCGCTCCAGCCCGTGGGCGCTCGGTTCGCCGGCGGCGAGCTGGACTTCGAAGCGGCCGCCGGGCATCGACAGGTCCTGCATCGCGCGGCTGACTTCCCGGCTCATCGCGGCGGCGGCCAAGCGGCGCTCCTTGCCCAGCGCCTGCGCCAGCTTCTCGTAGTGCGAAAAAGCGGCCTGCTCGGCGCGAGCGAGCGTTTCGAGATCGCTTGCCGCCGACAGCGCGGCCAGCTTGGCGCGCCCGTCGTCGAGCAGGGAGCACAACTCGTCGGGAGCGACGCGGAACTTGCGCGCCGCGCCGTGCAGCGCCGACAGGCGGGCGTCGACCTCGGCCAGGCGGGTCGCGTCGATGTCGGTCTTGTCGAGGTAGCGCTGCAGCTCGCCCACCGCGTCGTCGATCTGGATGCGGGCGGCATCGAGCTGCTCGGCGATCGGTGCCAGGCGCTGGTCGAAGGCCGAGAGCTGGCCCAGCCGGGCGCTCATCGCGTCGATGCGGCCGAGCGCCGAATCGTCGGCTTCCGACAGCTCCGCGATCGCCTGCTGCGCGCCTTCGAGCAGGCTGGCGGCGTGAGCCAGGCGCTTCTGCTCGGCGCTGACCAGCTCCCATTCGCCGGCCAGCGGCGAGAGTTCGCCCAGGTCGTCGACGATCCAACGCAGGCGGTCCTGCTCGGCGGCGGCCGCGGCCGCCATCTGTTCGGCGGCTTCACGTGCCCGCAGCGCCTGGCGCCAGTCGGCGTGGGCGCTCGCCACCTGCGCGACCTGCTGCCTCAGGCCGCCGTGTTCGTCGAGCAGGGCGAGTTGGGCCGCGGGCTTGAGCAGCGACTGGTGGGCATGCTGGCCGTGCACGTCGACCAGCAGTTCGCCCAGCTCGCGCAGCTGGGCCAGGGTGGCCGGGGTGCCGTTGATCCAGGCGCGGCTGCGGCCGCTGGCGTCGACCACCCGGCGCAGCAGCGCCGTCGGCTCGGCGCCCAGTTCGTTGCTCGCGAGCCAGTCGAGCGCGCTCGGGTGAGCGGCGAACTCGGCGACGATCTCGGCGCGGCTGGCGCCCTCCCTCACCACGCCGGCGTCGGCGCGTTCGCCCAGCGCCAGCAGCAGGGCGTCGATCAGGATCGATTTGCCGGCGCCGGTCTCGCCGGTGAGCACGGTGAAGCCGGGGGCGAGGTCGAGCTCGAGCGAGTCGACGATGACGAAGTCGCGGATGGAAAGCGCTAGCAGCATGGGGATCAACCGCGGGGATGCGGCTCGCTCGGCATGAAGTTCCAGTGCAGTTTCTGGCGCAGGGTGTCGAAGTGGTTGTGGCCCACCGGATGCAGCAGGGTCACCACGTCGGCGGCGCGGCGGGCACGCACGATGT
>JAEZVV010000199.1 GCA_023443095.1 Pseudomonadota bacterium | reverse complement strand
GGGTGAAGCGTTCGCCATCGACGGCGGTGACGGTGCACGCTCCGTCGGTCTGGCGGTAGCGGGTCTTGGCGCCCAGCCGCGCGCCGACCGCGGGCGGTTTTCCGCTCGTCCAACTCGCGTCCATCGCGCTGACGGTCGCGCTCAAAAGCCAAGGATGGTCGTGACCTTGCACCACCCACAAGGTGTTGCTCGCCATGTCCTTGCGGGCGACGAACCAGGGTTGACCGCTGCCGGTTCGGCTTCCGCCCAGGCCTATGCCCTTGCGTTGCCCCAGGGTGTAGAAGGCGAGCCCCATGTGTTGCCCCACCACCTTGCCGTCGGGAGTTTTCATCGGGCCGGGCGAGGTCGGCAGGTAGCGGTTGAGGAACTCTCGGAAGGGCCGCTCGCCGATGAAACAGATGCCGGTGCTGTCTTTTTTTCTGGCGTTGGGCAGGCCGATTTCTTCGGCGATGCGGCGCACCTCGGTCTTTTTCAGTTCGCCCACCGGGAACAGCGTTTTGGCGAGCTGGGCCTGGTTGAGCCGGTGCAGGAAGTAGCTCTGGTCCTTGGCCGGGTCGAGCCCGCGCAGCAGTTGGAAGCGGCCGTCGACCTCACGCACCCGCGCGTAATGCCCGGTGCCGATGCGCTCGGCGCCGAGCGCCATCGCGTGGTCGAGAAAGGCCTTGAACTTGATTTCGGCGTTGCAGAGCACGTCCGGGTTGGGGGTGCGGCCCGCGCTGTATTCGCGCAGGAAATCGGCAAACACCCGGTCCTTGTACTCGGCGGCGAAGTTGACCGCCTCGATGTCGATGCCGATCACGTCGGCCACGGCGGTGGCGTCGATCAGGTCCTGCCGGGTCGAGCAGTATTCACCGTCGTCGTCGTCCTCCCAGTTCTTCATGAAGAGGCCGATCACCTCGTAGCCCTGCTGCTTGAGCAAGTAGGCGCTCACCGCCGAATCGACTCCGCCCGAGAGCCCCACCACCACGCGGCCGCGGCTCATGCGACCTCCGTCACGCTGGCGTGGGTATGCAGCAGAGCCAGCGGATAGCTGACTCCGGCGAGGAAGTCCTCCACGCATTGAAGTACCAGCGGGCTGCGGTGGCGCTGGGCGCTGGCCCGGATCTCGTCGGCCGTGAGCCACAGGGTGCGCACGATTCCGGCGTCGAGCGCACGGCCAGCCACGGCTTCGCCCAGCTGGCCGGTGAAGGCAAAACGCAGGTAACTCACCCATTCACCGCTGCGGTTCGAGCGGCTGCGGGCAAGGTAGGTGCCGAGCAGCGCCTGCGGGGTGAAGGCGTGAGCCGTTTCTTCCAGGGTTTCGCGTACGCAGGCCTCGACCAGGCCTTCGCCCGGGTCGAGGTGGCCGGCGGGCTGGTTGAGCATCAGGCCGTCGCAGGTTTCTTCCTCGACCAGCAGGAAGCGGCCGGCGCGTTCGATGACGGCAGCCACGGTGACCGAGGGTTTCCAGATCGCGGATGAGGACATGGGTTCGTGGGAAAGGGGGCGTGTGTTGCCAAACACACTCGAGGGAGAGCTCGCGGCCGATCCCGGGTGAAGGCGGCAGCGTATCGCTTAAGCTTGTCAGAGATTTTACTGAAGGCGTGCCGCTGCCGGCGGCGCGCTGCGCATGGGGGACAACATGAAGATCGGTGTACCGGCCGAAGTCTGGCCCGGAGAAACCCGCGTCGCTGCGACGCCCGAAACCGTCAAGAAGCTGGTGGCAGCCCGGCACGAGGTGCTGGTCCAGGCCGGCGCCGGCACGGCAGCGAGTTTCCTCGACGAGGCTTACGCCGCCGCCGGGGCCCGCATCGCCAGCGCGGCCGAGGTGTTCGCGGCCGAACTGGTGCTCAAGGTCCGCCGCCCGACCGCGCCCGAGCTGGCGCAGATGAAAGCCGGCGCCGCCGTGGTCGGCATGCTCGAACCCTTCAACGCCGAAGGGCTGGCCGCCATGAACGCGGCCGGCCTCACCGCGTTTGCGCTCGAAGCCGCGCCGCGCACCACCCGCGCGCAGAGCATGGACGTGTTGTCGTCGCA
Source organism: Pseudomonadota bacterium (assembly GCA_023443095.1). GTDB lineage: Bacteria > Pseudomonadota > Gammaproteobacteria > Burkholderiales > Burkholderiaceae_F > JAEZVV01. Next base: position 12,188 of record JAEZVV010000199.1, on the reverse strand, counting down.
GGCCAATATCGCCGGCTACAAGGCAGTATTGCTGGCTGCAGCGACCTATCCGCGCATGATGCCGATGATGATGACCGCCGCCGGCACGCTCAAGGCCGCGCGCGTGGTGGTGCTCGGTGCCGGCGTCGCCGGTCTGCAGGCGATCGCCACCGCCAAGCGGCTGGGCGCGGTGATCGAGGCCTCGGACGTGCGCCCGGCGGTGAAGGAGCAGATCGAGTCGCTCGGCGCCAAGTTCATCGACGTGCCCTACGAAACCGACGAAGAACGCGAAGCCGCGGCCGGCGTCGGCGGTTATGCCCGCCCCATGCCCGCGTCGTGGATGCAGCGCCAGGCGGCGGAAGTCGCCAAGCGCATTGCCGCGGCCGACATCGTCATCACCACCGCCCTGATTCCTGGCCGCAAGGCGCCGGTGCTGGTGAGCGAAGCCATGGTCAAGAGCATGAAGCCGGGTTCGGTGATCCTCGACATGGCGGTCGAGCAGGGCGGCAACTGCGAGCTCTCCGAACTCGACAAGACGGTGAACAAGCACGGCGTGCTGATCATCGGCCAGCCCAACCTGCCGGCCACCGTGCCGCACGACTCGTCGGCGCTGTACGCGCGCAACGTGCTCGACTTCCTCAAGCTGGTCGTCGACAAGGACGGTGCCCTGGTGGTCAATCGCGACGACGACATCGTTGCCGCCTGCCTGATGTGTATGGGCGGCGAACTGCTGCGCAAGGCCTGACCGTGAGCCTGGTTCAGACCTTGCGCTCGCGCGCAGCCGAGCTCACGGGCCTGCTCGGGGTCGAGCTTCCCATCATCGGCGCGCCGATGGCGGGCGTGACCACGCCCGAGCTGGTGGCGGCGGTGAGCGAGGCCGGCGGCCTGGGTTCGCTCGCCTGCGGAACGATGGAGCCGGCGCAGATCGAGTCGGCGATCCGCCAGGTGCGTGCCCTCACCAGCAAACCCTTCGCGGTCAACCTTTTCGTCACGCCTCAGCCCGAGTTCGATGCCGCCGAGGTCGAGTCCATGCAAGCCCGGCTCGCGCCGATGCGCGCCGAGCTTGGTCTGGGCCCGGTCGAGTTGCCCGCGCGCCTGGCTCCCGATTTCGACGAGCAGTTCGCTGCCGTCGAGGCGGCCCGCGTGCCGGTAGTGAGCTTCACCTTCGGCGGCCTGCGCGAGCCTTATATGGAAGCGCTCGAAGCCCAGGGCGCGATTCTGATTGGCACCGCCAACACGGTGCGAGAAGCCAAGGTCTTGCGCACGGCGGGTTGCCACGCCGTCGTCGCCCAAGGGCACGAGGCGGGCGGCCACCGCGCGTATTTCGAGTCGCCCGCGGCCGGCGCCCAGGTCGGCTTGTTCGCCCTCTTGCCGCAGGCGGCCCGAGTGGCGACCGTGCCGGTGGTCGCGGCCGGGGCCGTCATGAACGGCCAGGCGATGGCGGGTGCGCTGATGCTGGGCGCGGCCGGCGTCCAGCTCGGCACGGTTTTGCTGCGTTCGCCCGAGAGCGGCGCGCCCGAGGCCTGGAAAGAAGCGGCGCGCTGGGCCGACGACGCCTCGACCCGGGTCAGCTCGACCATCAGCGGCCGACCCGCGCGCGCCATTGCCAACCGCCTAATGAGCGAACTCGAGGCGAGTAGCGGGTCCGTCCCCGCCTACCCGATCCAGAACGCCCTGACCACGGGCCTGCGCCGTGCTGCCGCCGAGGCGGGGCGGCCCGAGTTCCTCGCCCTGTGGGCCGGGCAGGGGGTGGCGCTGGCCTCGGCCGCTCCTGCGGCGCAGACCGTGCGCCGGATCTGGAACGAGTTCGAAACCCTACTTCAGGAGTGAGACATGGAAATCATCAGTCCCACCATCATCAACATCGTGATCTTCGTGTTGGCGGTCTACATCGGCTACCACGTGGTCTGGAACGTCACCCCCGCCCTGCACACCCCGCTGATGAGTGTGACCAACGCGATCTCGGCGATCGTGATCGTCGGCGCCATGCTCGCGGCGGCGCTCACCGAGACGCCGCTGGGCAAGTTCATGGGAGTGGCGGCGGTGGCGCTGGCCGCCGTCAACGTCTTCGGCGGTTTCCTGGTGACGCGCCGCATGCTCGAGATGTTCCGCAAGAAGGAGCGCAAGTGATGGCCGCCTGCACGTTTACGCACGCTGCCGCACTGGAGATCAAGTTATGAGCATGAACCTCGTCGTCCTTCTTTACCTCGTGGCCTCGGTGTGTTTCATCCAGGCCTTGAAAGGCTTGTCGCACCCGACCACCGCCCGCCTGGGCAACGGCCTGGGCATGGCCGGCATGGCGATCGCGGTGTTCACCACGATCGCCCTGATCTTCAAGCTCGCGCCGCAGATGGCGACGCTGGGCATGGCCTGGGTGCTGCTGGGCCTCTTGATCGGCGGCAGCGCCGGCACCGTGATGGCCAAACGGGTCGAGATGACCAAGATGCCCGAGCTGGTCGCCTTCATGCACAGCATGATCGGCCTGGCAGCGGTGGCGATCGCGATCGCCTGCGTGGCCGAGCCCTGGGCTTTCAACATCGTCGCCAAGGGCGAGTCGATCCCGCTCGGCAACCGGATCGAACTGGTGCTGGGCGCGGCGATCGGCGCGATTACCTTCAGCGGTTCGGTGATCGCTTTCGGCAAGCTTTCGGGCAAATACAAGTTCCGCCTGTTCCAGGGCGCGCCGGTGACCTTCGCCGGCCAGCACATGCTCAACCTCGTGCTCGCTCTCGGCATGGTGGGCGCGGGCGCGTGGTTCGTCGCCGACCAGAGCTGGCTGCCCTTCGTGATCATGCTGGCCATCGCCTTCGTGCTGGGCGTGCTGATCATCATCCCCATCGGCGGCGCCGACATGCCGGTGGTGGTCTCCATGCTCAACAGCTATTCGGGCTGGGCGGCGGCGGGCATCGGTTTCTCGCTCAACAACTTCATGCTGATCGTCGCGGGTTCGCTGGTGGGCTCAAGCGGCGCGATCCTCAGCTACATCATGTGCAAGGCGATGAACCGCTCGTTCTTCAGCGTGATCCTGGGCGGCTTCGGTGCCGAGCCGGGCAGCGCCGCAGCGGGTTCGGGCGAGCAGCGCCCGGTGCGTTCGGGCTCGGCCGACGATGCCGCCTTCCTGCTCGCCAACGCCGAGACCGTGATTATCGTTCCCGGTTACGGCCTGGCGGTGGCGCGCGCCCAGCACCCTTTGAAGGAGCTGACCGACAAGCTGATCGAACGCGGCATTCAGGTGCGTTACGCGATCCACCCGGTGGCGGGTCGCATGCCGGGGCACATGAACGTGTTGCTCGCCGAGGCCGAAGTGCCTTACGACCAGGTGTTTGAGATGGAAGACATCAACCCCGAGTTCGGCGACACCGACGTGGTGCTGGTGCTGGGCGCCAACGACGTGGTCAACCCCGCGGCCAAGGACCCCAAGAGCCCGATCGCCGGCATGCCCATTCTCGAGGCGTTCAAGGCGCGCCAGGTGATCGTCAACAAGCGTTCGATGGCGAGCGGCTACGCCGGCCTCGACAACGAGCTTTTCTACATGGACAAGACCATGATGGTCTTCGGTGACGCGAAGAAGGTGGTCGAGGACATGGTCAAGGCGGTCGAGGCGTCGTAGCCCGTCGATGCGCCAACAGGGGCCGCGCTTGCGGCCCTTTTTTCGAGGTTCGTCCACGCGTTGCCGACTCGAGGCGGGTCGAGGAAACCCGCAATCCAAGCGGCGACTCTGCCGCAGCGGAACTGGTTACGCTTGGGGCCCGAAGGAATGCAGGGCTTGGAACTCACGATGACCGACACGGACCGGACGGCGCTACTCGTCGTCGACATCCAGAACGACTTTCTTCCCGGCGGCGCGCTGGCGGTAGCGCGCGGCGACGAAATCATCACCGTCGTCAATGCGCTGGCGGAGCGATTCGCCAACGTGATCCTGACCCAGGACTGGCACCCGGCGGGCCATGTGTCGTTTGCCGCGAGCCACCCCGGCGTCTCGCCTTTCGAGACGATGGAGCTGGCCTACGGCAGCCAGGTGATGTGGCCCGAGCATTGCGTGCAAGGCACGTACGGCGCCGAACTGGCGGCGAGGCTCCAGGTGCCGCACGCGCAGGCCCTGATCCGCAAGGGCTACCACGCGCACACCGACAGTTATTCGGCCTTCATGGAGGCCGACCGCCAGACCGGCACCGGTCTGGCCGGCCTGCTGCGCGAACGGCGCATCGAGCGGGTCTATCTGTGCGGACTGGCGACCGATTTCTGCGTCGCGTGGACGGCGCTCGATGCCAAGGCCGCGGGTTTCGACTGCGTCGTGATCGAAGACGCCTGCCGAGCGATCGACAACCAGGGTTCGCTCGACCGCGCCATGGCTAACATGTGCGCAGCGGGTGTGTCTTTTGCCAGGAGCGAGTCCCTGCTGGCCGGCTGAGTAGCGCACCTCCGCCGGCCGGCGCCGGCGGCCTCAGGCCTTCTTGATCAGGCCGACCACGAACAGCAGCACCACGGCGCCGACCGTGGCCATCACGATCGAGCCGATCCAGCCGCCCGCCGACAGCCCCAGAAAGCCGAACACCCAGCCGCCGATCAGGGCGCCGATCACGCCCACCACGATATTGCCGATCACGCCGAATCCGCCGCCGCGCATGAGGGTGCCGCCGAGCCAGCCGGCGATCAGGCCGATCACGATCCAAGCGAACCACGACATTCCGTCCATGCTGGTCTCCTGAGAGGGGCTGCGTTCGAGGGCCACGCGGAGTGGGCCGCGTGGTGGCGCTCACGATAGCGGCTGCGCCGTTGGGGCGGCGCGGCAGGGCGCCCATAGCGCCCGCGCCCGCTCACGTCTGTGCATCCCGTCCGGCAAGCAAGGCGGCCGAGCCTGCGTTAGTCTCGCGGCGAGATATCTGCAGGAGACAGCATGAATGTGCCCCGATTGCCTACCGATCACCCGCTGCGGCGCGAGCTGGCGGACGAGGTCCACGCCCGGCCGCCCGTAGTCGTTCCTGCGCCCGCCGTCGTGTCGGCGCTGGCGCTGCTCGCGCCTGCTGGCAGCGACGACCTGATGCCGCTGGCCGATCTGGCTCGTCGCGCCGGGGTCGAGCTCGATCTGCGGTCGCACGCGCAGCACATGGTGGTCGAGATCGGCGGGCTGCACATCAAATACGAGCGCCATACCGAGTTCGTCAGCTACACCTTCGTCCAGCATTTGCCCGGCGCCGAACTGGCGACTCTGGACCAGCTGCCGAGCGCTTTCGATGCCTTGCCGCCCGACTGGCTCGCGGGGCTGCCGGGTCAAACGATCGCCGCGCTCGACATCGTTCTGGTGCCCGGGCACGCACACGAACCCACCCAGGAAGAGCTGGCCCGGCTGTTCCCCGGCCCGGGCCTGGTCGGCAGCCAGGTGGCCGACGGCGCGGCATGGGTGTTTTCCGATTTCCAGCTGACGGCCGATGGCCGCGGCCGCTGGCTGGCGCTCGACTGGCGCCTGGCCGCCACCCAGCGCGCGCGGCTGGTGCAGCGCCTGATCGAAGTCAGCACCTACCGCGTGATGGCCCTGCTCGCGTTTCCGCTCGCACGCGAACGCGGTCGCGAGCTGATGAGGGACGAACAGCGTCTTTCGCTCATCACCGAGCAAATCGCAGCGCTTGGCGCGCACTCGGAGCGGCCGATCGAGGTCGAGACTCAGGAGCGGCAACTGCTTGACGATCTGACCCAGCTTGCGGCCGAAGCCGAACGTGCGGTGGCATCAACCAGTTATCGCTACGGGGCGGCGCAGGCGTATTGGGATCTGGTGAGCAAGCGCTTGCAAGACATGCGCGAGGCACGCCTGGGCGGCGTGCCGACGGTGGCGGAGTTCCTGTCGCGCCGCCTCGAACCGGCGATGGCCACGGTGGCGGCGATGGCGCGGCGCCAGCAAGAGCTCTCGGCGCGGGTGGCGCGGGCGAGCGAACTGCTGCGCACCCGCGTCGACATCGCGCGTGAAGAGCAGAACCAGGCGCTGATGGCGGCGATGGACCGGCGCGGCAAGCTGTCGCTGCGTCTGCAGCAGACGGTCGAAGGGCTGTCGGTCGCGGCCCTGACGTATTACGGCGTCGGCCTGGTGGGCTACCTGGCCAAGCCGATCAAGGGCCTGATCCCGGGTTTCGAGCCCGAGTGGGCGATGGCGGTTGCCGTGCCCCTGCTGGGTTTCCTGGTCTGGCGCGGGGTGCACCGTGTGCGCCGCGAACTGATGAAAGTCTGAAGCGAGATTCAAACAGAAGGGGCGCCGCGGGGCGCCCCTTCTTGTTTTGGCGCGTGGACCGCGCTTATTGGGCCTGGGCGACGTAGATCTCGACCCGGCGGTTCTGCGCACGGCCGGCGTTGGTCGAGTTGTCGGCGATCGGTTCGCGCGAACCGCGGCCGTCGATTTCGATCCGCGACGAGGCTACGCCGCGCGCGGCGAGGTAGCTGCGCACGCTGGCGGCGCGGTTGACCGAGAGCGGGTTGTTGATCGCGTCCGAGCCGGTCGAGTCGGTATGGCCGATCACGCGCACCGTGGTCGAGGGGTTGTCGCGCAGGGTTTGGGCGAAGCGGTCGAGCACGGGGGCGAAGTTGGGTTTGATGTCGGCGCGGCCGACGTCGAACGACACGTCGCTCGGCACGTCGAGCTTCAACTGGTTGTCGGCGGTCTGGCTGACCTGCACCCCGGTGCCGCGAGTGGCGGCTTCCATCTCGCGTTTCTGCTTTTCCATCTGGCTCGACCAGACATAGGTGCCGAGGCCGCCGATGGCGGCGCCCGCCAGCGCGCCGTGGGTGCGGTTCGAACCATGGGCGGCGGCGCCGATGGCGGCGCCGACCAGGGCGCCGATGGTGGTGTCGCGGGTTGTATTGGGTTCGTAGGTGGCGCAGCCGGCAGTCAGTGCGGCAGCGGTCAGGGCAACAGCGGCGCTAGCGATTTTCATGGAGGTTCCTGTGGGTTGGGAAAAGGCGGCACAGGGCCGCAGCGTGTAGCTCAATGGTAGAGGAAGCGCTGTGGACGGCTGCTGCTTGGTGGTGCGGGTTTGTATGGAAACTGGCCTGCATGCGTTAAGCCGTAGCGCTGATCACACAATCGCTCTTGATTTTGTGATGCGGAATTTGTCTGCGCATACTGCAAAAGAGCCGGCGTTTGTCGGGGTTTGTCTGATTGTGGGGGTTACATAGACAGGCATTTTTCCGGTCCGGCGTTGTGATCTAGATCAATGGCTTGTCGTGCGACAAGGGAAGAGGTCAAAAGCGGGTGTCCATACTTTTTGCTCGATTCCCGCGAACCGTGCCCGTCCGAGCCTCGGCTCGACGGGCATTTCCATCTCGAAGCCATGCCGAACACCCAGATTCAGATCGGAACTTTTTCACCGCGATCCAAGCGGTTTGCCCTGGTTTTTGCGCCGCTGCTAGCCCTAGTCCTGTTCCTGGTGCTGCCCGAGAGTTATGTCGACCCGGCCGGCAAGGAAGTCGCCTTTTCGACCGCCGGCCGCGCCACCTTGGCCGTGGTCTTGTGGATGGCGCTGTGGTGGTTCACCGAAGCGGTGCCGATCGCCATCACCGCCTTGCTGCCGATCGTGCTGTTCCCGCTGTTTGGCATCGCCACCCCGGCGCAGGCAATGTCGCCGTATGCCTCCGACGTGATTTTCCTGTTCATGGGCGGATTCCTGCTGGCCGCCGGCCTGCAGAAATGGGGGCTCGACCGTCGCATCGCGATGCGGACCCTGGCGGTGGTCGGCACCAAGGCGAGCCACGTGGTCGCCGGCATGATGGGGGTCACGGCTTTCGTGAGCATGTGGGTCTCGAATACCTCGACCGCGGCGATGATGGTGCCGATCGCGATTGCCTTGATCGGCGTGGTGCGCAGCTCGCGCCCGGGTAACACTCCCGATGCCTGCGAGCGCAACTTCGCCGTCTCGATCCTGCTTGCCGTGGCCTACGGCGCCTCGATCGGCGGCATGGCGACCATCATCGGTTCTCCGCCCAACGGCTTGTTCGTGCGTTTCGTCGAGCAGACCTATGGCGATCAGGTGTCGGTGCTCGACTGGATGCGGGTTGGCGTTCCCGTCACCCTGATCATGCTGCCGATGACCTGGCTGCTGCTTACCAAGGTCTTGTTCCGCAACTCGATCGGCGAAGTCGCCGGCGGTCGCGAATGGGTGCGCAACGAGCTTGCCAAGATGGGGGCGCTCAGCCGCGGCGAGCGGGTGGTCCTGGTGGTGTTCCTGGCGACGGTGTTGTTGTGGATCTTCGGGCCGCTGCTGCGCGATCTTGAAATCGGCGGCGGCAAGCCGCTCGCGCGGCTGTCGGATTCGACCATCGCCATGATCGCCGGCATCGTCCTGTTCACGATCCCGGTCAAGCCGGAGCACGGCATCCGCGCGCTCGACTGGGACAGCGCCAAGAACATTCCGTGGGACGTCCTGCTCCTGTTCGGCGGCGGCTTGTCGATGGCGGCGGCGATTCAGGCCAACGGCGCGGCGGGACTGGAGGGCGCGCAGGCCGCGGCCCTGGCCGAGCTGCCCGCTCTCGGCATCGTCATGGGGGTGTCGACCCTGGTCGTGTTTGCGACCGAGTTCACCAGCAACACCGCGCTGGCGGCCACCATGTTGCCCCTGCTGGCCGCGGCGGCGCCGACCCTGGGAGTGCTGCCCGAGACCCTGCTGCTGGTGACCGCGCTGGGCGCGAGCGCCGCCTTCATGATGCCGGTGGCCACCCCGCCCAACGCCATCATTTTCGGTACCGGCATGATCACCATCGGTCAGATGGTGAAGGCGGGCTTCATCCTCAACATCGTGGCGATTCTGGTCATCACCTTTGTGGTTACCTGGCTGGGCGTGGATCTGACCACGGCCATCCAGACCTGATCAGCCCAGCTGGGCCAGCAGCCACGGCGCCAGCCAGGGCGCAACAAAGGCGGTCACCAGGGCGGTGAGGCCCATGGCGAGGCCGGCGAAAGCGCCGGCCTCTTCGCTCACCTGGAAGGCGCGCGCAGTGCCGATGCCGTGCGCAGCGACGCCGACCGCAAAGCCGCGCGCGTGATGACTCCTGACTCCCAGAAGCCGGAGCAGGGGGCGCGCGATGATCGCGCCGATCACGCCGGTGAGGATCACCATCACGGCCGTGAGCGAGGGCAGGCCGCCGAGTTTTTCGGAGATCCCCATCGCCACCGGCGTGGTCACGCTTTTGGGCGCGAGCGACATCATGGTTTCGCGGCTGGCGCCCAGCGCCCAGGCGATCGTGATCGCCGAGGCGATCGCTGTGGTGGCGCCCGCGATCAGGCCCAGCAGGAGCGGCAGCCACAGCTTGGCGAGGCGGGCGCGCTGGTCGTAGAGCGGAATCGCCAGCGCCACCGTGGCCGGCCCGAGCAGGAAGTGCACGAACTGCGCGCCGTCGAAATACGTGGGATACGAAGTGCCGGTGGCGAGCAGCAGGCACACGATCAAGCCCACCGCCAGCGCGACCGGGTTGACCACGGGGTTCCAGCCCGACTTGCGATAGGCCGCGAAGGCCAGCTGGTAAGCGACCAGGGTGACGGTCAGCCAAACCAGGGGCGAGGCCGACAGATAGACCCAGACTTCAGTCAGCGCCGGTTTCATCCGGGATCCCCAGCCAGCGTTGCGAACGGTCGATCACCAGCGCGGTGACGACGATGGCGATGGCGGTGCTGGCCACCAGGGCGACGACGATCGGCAGCCATTCATGGGCCAGCCGCACCACGTGCAGCATGATGCCGACGCCGGCCGGAACGAAGAGCAGCGACAAGTGCCGCAGCATCTCCAGCCCGGTCGGGCGCAAAGCGTTGGCGGCGCGTTCGTTGCAGATGAGCCAGACAAGCAGCAGGGCCATGCCGAGCACCGGACCCGGCACCGGCGCATGCAAGCCGAAAGAGAGGGCTTCGCCCAGCAGTTGAAAGCCGAGCAGGGTGGCAAGAGCGTTGATCATTCAGCTTGAAGTCGGTGTTCTATCCATTCGATCCAGTGCATCACCGGCCGCTCGGTGCCGGCGGCCAGATGGGTGATGCAACCGATGTTGGCCGAGAGTATGAGCGCCGGTGCACCGGCTTCGAGTTGAGCAAGCTTGCGCTCGCGCAACTGGGTCGACAGTTGCGGCTGCAGTACCGAATACGTGCCGGCCGAGCCGCAGCACAGATGGGCTTCGCCTACCGGCAGCAGCTCGGCGCCGGCCATCCGCAGCAGACCTTCGACTTGGCCGCGGATCTTTTGCCCGTGCTGCAGCGAGCAGGGCGGGTGGAAGACGAGTTTCTGCGGCGCGGCCTGGGAATCGAGCCGGGCCCGGAGTTCGGGTTCGAGCCGGCTCAGCACTTCGGCCACGTCGCAGGCCAGTGCCGACACTTGGGCCGCCCGCTCGGCGTAGACCGGGTCGTCCGCCAGCAGACGGGCGTAGTCCTTGACCTGGCTGCCGCAGCCGCTGGCGTTGAGCACGATCGCCTCGGCGCCGGCCTGGAGCAGCGGCCACCAGGCGTCGATGTTGCGGCGTGCGTCGGCCAGGCCGCCCTCGTGGTCGTTCAAGTGGTAGCGCAGAGCGCCGCAGCAGCCGGCCTGGGCCGGCCGCAGCAGCTCGATGCCGAGACGGTCGAGCAGGCGTGCCGTGGCGGGGTTGATATTGGGCGCCAGCGCCGGCTGGACGCAGCCCTCGAGCAGGATCATGCGGCGCGGATGCGAGTCGGCCGGCCTGGCGTCCGCGGCTTGTGCGGCCGGCACCTTGGCTTTGAGCGCGGCCGGCAGCAGCGGTCGCACGAGCTGGGCGAGCTTGATCGCGGGCGCGAACAGGGGGCCGGTCAGGCCGGTTTTCAAGGCCCTGCGCAGGAGGCGTTCGGTCGCCGGGCGCGCCACCTGCCGGTCGATCAGGGCGCGGCCGATATCGACCAGCTGGCCGTAGGTCACTCCCGACGGGCAGGTGGTTTCGCAGCTGCGGCAAGTGAGGCAGCGGTCGAGGTGGAGCTGGGTGGCGCGGGTCGGCGCCTGGCCTTCGAGCACCTGCTTGATCAGGTAGATGCGGCCGCGCGGTCCGTCGAGTTCGTCGCCCAGAAGCTGGTAGGTCGGACAGGTGGCGGTGCAAAAGCCGCAATGCACGCATTGGCGCAGGATGGTTTCGGCCGCCCGGCCCTCGGGCGTCTTCGCGTAGGGCTCGGCTAGCTGGGTTTGCATGGCAGCGGGCGGACCAGGGCGGGTGTCAGTCGAACGTCGGGCTCAGGTTTCATACATTCGCCCCGGGTTGAAGATGCCGTGCGGATCGAACTCGACCTTGAGGCGGCGGTGGATGGCGGCGACGGGAGGAGCGAGCCGAGCGAAGACGGCCTCGCGCGGGCCGCCGCGAAACAGGGTGGCGTGCCCGCCGAGCCGGGCTGCGGCGGCAAAGACCTCGTCGGGCGCGGCGGACAGCCGCAGCCAGCGCTGGGCGCCGCCCCATTCGATCAGTTGTGGGCAATCGAGGTCGAGCGGCGGGGTGGTCGACGGCAGGGAAAACCGCCATAAAGGTGCCGGGCCGGCGAAGAACTCGGCGCTCTGTTCGCGCAGCGCCCGCCAATGTTCCGAGCCCGCGGCGACGATCTCGCCGCCGAGGCGGGCGCGGGCCGATTGCACTGCGGCCTCAGCGCCCGAGAGGCGCAGGTGCAGCAGACCCGCCTGCCAGCTGCTCGCCGAGATCGGCAGCGGCTGGCCCGCCCATAAGTTGAGCCGGTGCAGCGCCGTGGCTTCGTCCATCTCGAAGCGCAAGCTGGTTTCAGCGGCAGGCAGCGGCAGCACCTTGAGCGCGACTTCGGTGATCAGCCCGAGCGTGCCCAGCGAGCCGGCCAGGACGCGGGAAACGTCGTAGCCGGCGACGTTTTTCATCACCGTGCCGCCAAAGCTCAGCTGTTGCCCACGGCCGTCGATCAGCTTGGCGCCCAGCACGAAGTCGCGCAGGCTGCCGGCGGCCGCGCGGCGCGGGCCCGACAGCCCCGCAGCGACCATGCCGCCCACGGTGGCGGCGCCGAAATGCGGCGGCTCGAAGGCGAGCATCTGGCCCTGCTCGGCGAGCAGGGCTTCGAGTTCGGTGAGCGGCGTGCCGCAGCGGGCCACCACCACGAGTTCGGTCGGGTCGTAGTCGAGCACGCCGCGATGGCCGCGCGGGTCGAGCCGGGTCCCTGGCGCCGGCCGGCCGTAGAAATCCTTGCTGCCGCCGGCGCGGATATGGAGCGGGGAGCGCGCCCCCCCCGCGGCGCC
>JAEZVV010000196.1 GCA_023443095.1 Pseudomonadota bacterium | reverse complement strand
TGATCGGAATGCATGCGGGAACCAGACCGCGGGCCGGGCTCGCCGGCGCGCGCAGGGGAATCAGGCCGGCGGTTTGACCGGCAGGCGGGCAAGCGACTCGGGCTTCCACTTGATGTCGAGCTGCTTGCCCTTGCGGGCGCGGTGACTGCGCTGCGCGGCAAAAGCCGAATTCGTGAGGGCGAGCTCCATCGCCTTGCCGCCGCGGCCGGTGCCGCGCACCAGAACGCCGGCGGCCGGCGCCGGCATCGCCGCCAGCAGTTTTTCGCCCAGCTGGAGCTCGATCAGGGTCACGCCGCGACCGCCGCCCGGCAGCAGACGCAGCTCGCTCGCCTCGAACACCAGCAGGCGGCCGAGTTCGGACAGGCAGGCGACCAGGCTGTCACCCGTCTTGTCGACCACTTGCGGCCACAGGGGCTGGGCCCCTTCTTCGACGGTCATGAAGGCCTTGCCGGTCTTCTGGCGCGACACCATGTCGCCGAGCGAGCAGGTGAAGCCGTAACCTGCGCTCGAGGCCATCACCAGCGGGGTGTCGGCCGCGCCGCCGGCATAACCGACGATCTGGGTGCCGGGGGCCAGATCGATGAAGGCAGTGACGGGCAAGCCGTCGCCACGCGCCGACGGCAGCTGCGCCACCGCGATCGAATAGACCCGGCCGTTGCTGCCGACCGCGATAAGGTTGTCGACGGTGCGGCATTCGAAAGACACGAGCAGCGAATCGCCGGTCTTGAACGCCATCGCCGCAACGTCGTGGCCGTGGCCGCTGCGAGCACGCAGGAACCCCTTCTCGGAGACGATCACCGTCACCGGTTCGTCGAGCACCTTGGTCTCGAGCGCGGCGCGGCTGGCTTCTTCGATCAGGGTGCGGCGCGCATCGCCGAACTTCTTGGCATCGTCCTCGATCTCCTTGGCCACCTGGCGGCGCAGAGCGGCATCGGTGTCGAGCAGCTTGAGCAAGGCCGCTTCAGTCTTGCGCAGCTCGGCCAGCTCCTGCTCGATCTTGATCGCTTCGAGCCGCGCCAGCTGGCGCAAGCGGATCTCGAGGATGTCTTCAGCCTGACGCTCCGAAAGCGCGAAAGCACGAATCAGGTCGAGCTTGGGATCGTCGGCGTTGCGGATGATGCGGATCACTTCCTCGATATTGAGCAGGACCGCCTGGCGGCCTTCGAGGATGTGGATGCGGTCCTGCACCTTGGTCAGGCGGTGCTGCGAACGGCGGCGCACCGTGGCGACGCGAAAGCCGATCCACTCGTTGAGGATCTCGAGCAGGTTCTTCTGCCGCGGCTTGCCGTCGGCGCCGATCATCACCAGGTTGATCGGTGCCGAACCTTCCAGGCTGGTCTGAGCCAGCAGGGTGTTGACGAACTCGTCGCGGGCTATCTTGGCCGTGCGCGGCTCGAACACCAGGCGCACCGCCGCGTCCTTGCCCGACTCGTCGCGCACGCTGTCCAGGAGCGCGAGCATCACCGCCTTGGTCTGCTGCTGCTCGGCCGTGAGCGCCTTCTTGCCGGCCTTGATCTTGGGGTTGGTCAGCTCTTCGATCTCGGAGAGGACCTTCTGCGACGAGGTGCCGGGCGGCAGCTCGGTCACCACCAGCTGCCACTGGCCGCGCGCCATTTCCTCGAAGTTGTAGCGGGCGCGCACCTTGAGGCTGCCGCGGCCGCTGGCGTAGACCTCGTGGATGTCGCTTTTGGGCGAAATAATCTGGCCGCCGCCGGGGTAGTCGGGGCCGGGCAGCAGCTCGAGCGCCTCGGCCAGCGTCGCCTCGGGCCGTTTCATCAAAAGGTTGGCCGCCGCCGCCACTTCGCCCAGGTTGTGCGAAGGAACTTCGGTCGCCATGCCGACGGCGATGCCGGAAGCTCCGTTCAGGAGCACGAAGGGGAGGCGCGCCGGCAGCAGGAGCGGCTCTTCGAAAGCGCCGTCGTAGTTGGGACCGAAATCGACCGTGCCTTCGTCAAGCTCGGCCAGAAGCAGCTCGGCGATCTTGGTCAACCTCGCCTCGGTGTAGCGCATTGCCGCCGCGCCGTCGCCATCGCGCGAGCCGAAGTTGCCCTGGCCGTCGATCAGCGGGTAGCGCAGCGAGAAGTTCTGCGCCATGCGCACCATCGCGTCGTAGGCCGCCTGGTCGCCGTGAGGGTGGAACTTGCCGAGCACGTCGCCCACCACCCGCGCGCTTTTGACGGGTTTGGCGCCGGCGGTCAGCCCCATCTCGCTCATCGCGTAGAGGATGCGGCGCTGCACCGGCTTCTGGCCGTCGCAGACGTCGGGCAAGGCGCGCCCCTTGACTACCGAGATGGCGTAGTCGAGGTAGGCCTGACTGGCAAAACGCGCCAGCGTGAGCTGGTCGGGGGCTTCGTCGCGACGGGGAGCTTGGGCGGAAGAAAAGAGATCGGCTTGTTCGGGCATGGCTTGGTTGCTCCCGGCAGAGGGCCGGGCGCGGCGATTCTACGGGAGTGAAATGGCGCAGCCGGGGACGGGACCACCGGCGGAATCACCGGTAGGCGGGGTTTACTCGCCCCCTGGCTGTCGCGCCCTGTCCCTGGCCGCGGCGACACCAAGACCCTCCGCATCGTCCGCCCCTATCCGCCGGCAAGCGAGCGGCGAGGGATGAAGGAGGGGGTCCTGGTTCATCACTGGGCGGCGAAGTACGGCGGACAGTCGAGCAAGTCGGTCAGTCAGTGTCTCCTTGATGTCTCCTTTCCATATTCCGTTGCGGAAACCCACGGTAGTTGCGGTTTTACGTGATAAGGTAGTAATCAATTACTATCTTTCACAAGGGACGCCCGTGGAATCACCTCCCAAGCATCTTCCCGCCAATGAACGCCGTGCCGTGACTATCGAGTCCGTCATCAAGCTTGCCGGCTCGCAAAACCCCAGCGAAATCACAACTGCGGCCATTGCAAAACACATGAACTTGACCCAAGGGGCGCTGTTTCGGCACTTCCCCAACAAGGAAGCCATTTGGCAGGCGGTCATGGAGTGGGTCGCCGAGCAGCTGCTGACTCGAATCGATCGGTCCGCCCAAGCGATCGAGTCGCCCTTAGCTGCCATGGAGGCGATGTTCATGAGTCATATCGAGTTCGTGGCCGAGCACCCCGGCGTACCCAGGATGATGTTCGGCGAACTCCAGCGTGCCGAATCGACGCCGGCCAAACACATGGTGCAGATCCTGATCCAGCGCTACAGCGAGCGCCTGCATCGTCTCATCGAGAAAGGCAAGGCCAGCGGCGAGTTGTCCCCCTCGCTCGACAACGACGCGGCGGCGACGCTGTTTATTGGCACGATCCAAGGCTTGGTCATGCAATCGCTGCTGGCAGGCGACGTGGGGCGCATTCGTCGCGACGCGCCACGAGTCTTTGCAATTTATCGGCGTGGCATCGGGAGGGCGCAATGAAGAACTTGCCCTTGCAAGCACGCACTCTGGCGCTGCTTGCCGCGATCATTCCACTGCTGGGGCTCTTCATCTATGTCGGCCTGCGTTCTGGCCCGCTCGCACCGGTCGCGGTGACGGTGACCACCGTGGAGTCGCGGGAAATCGCGCCAGCGCTGTTTGGGGTGGGTACGGTGGAGGCGCGCTACACCTACAAGATCGGGCCGACGTTTGCTGGTCGCGTCAAACGCCTGGAGGTGCATGTGGGCGACCGGGTCAAGGCAGGTCAGGTACTCGGCGAGATGGATCCGGTCGATCTTGATGACCGGATCCGCTCGCTGGATTACGCGTTCAGGCGTGCGGACGCGGCCGTGCGTGAGGCAGAAACACGTCATTCATATGCCCAGACTCAGGCACGCCGCTATGAACAACTCTTCGCTGTTCGCATGTCGACCGAGGAAAACCTCTCCGCCAAGCGGCAGGAAGTAAAAATTGCCGAGGCGGCACTCTCGGCCGCCCGGGAGGAACTCGCTCGTACTCGCGCCGACCGCGAAGGGCTGGTGGTACAGCGAAGCAGCCTGCGCCTGATCGCACCGGTGGATGGCGTGGTCGTGGCGCGGGAGGCCGACCCCGGGACGACCGTTGTGGCGGGTCAGTCGGTGGTGGATGTCATCGATCCAAAGAGTCTGTGGATTCACGTGCGCTTCGACCAGATCAGTGCATCGGGGCTGGCTGGAGAACTGCCGGCACGGATCGTCCTGCGTTCGCGGAGTGGTCAGGACTTGACAGGCCGAGTACTGCGTGTGGAACCAAAGGCCGATGCCGTGACCGAGGAAACTCTGGCCAAAGTGGTCTTCGATGCCATTCCCCAACCACTGCCGCCGGTCGGTGAACTGGCCGAAGTCACGGTCGATCTTCCGGCGCTTCCGGCCATGCCGATCATCCCTAATGCCGCCGTGCGACGCGTAGGCGACGAAATCGGGGTCTGGAAAATTGTCGATGACGATCTGCAGTTTTCTCCGGTCAGACTCGGCGCTTCCGACCTGAGTGGTTCCGTGCAGGTGAGCGTCGGGCTCGGCATCGGCGATCAAGTTGTGACCTACAGCGAGAAAACGCTGACGGCAAAGAGTCGGATCAACGTCGTCGACCACATTCCAGGAGTGCCGCGATGATCAGCCTGGCCGGCCGCGACATCCTCCACGCCTGGGGCAAGTTCGTCTTCACAGGAATTGGCTTAGGGCTCCTGATCGGCGTGACCCTGGTCATGGCCGGGGTCTACCGTGGCATGGTGGATGACGGCAAAGCCTTGCTCGACAACAGCGGTGCCGACCTTTGGATCGTGCAAAAGGACACCCTGGGCCCCTATGCAGAGTCGTCCAGCATCAATGACGACGTTTATCGCGCCATTCTCGCCATGCCGGGAGTCGCCCGTGCCGCAAACGTCACCTACCTGACCATGCAGGTGCGCAAGAGTGAGAGCGATGTGCGAGCCATGGTGGTCGGCATCGCTCCCGGACCGCTGGGAGCCACACCCGGATGGCCTCCGTACCTCATCGCGGGCCGCCAGATCACGCGCGGCCACTACGAGGCGGTGGCCGACATCGCCTCCGGCTTCAAGCTGGGGGATCGCATCGGCATCCGGAGGATCCATTACACGGTCGTCGGCCTGACCCGGCGCATGGTGTCGTCCAGCGGCGACCCGATGGTCTTCGTTCCGCTCAAGGATGCCCAAGAGACACAGTTCCTCAAGGACAACGACGCCATCTGGCAAAGCCGGCGTCGCACCGAAGCCAACCCAGCCTTCAATCGACCCGGCGTACCAGGGCTGCTGGAGGCCGTGATTGCATCTCAAAACACTAACGCGTTCGTCAATGCGATCCTGGTCACGCTGAAGCCTGACCATGCACCGGACGAGGTGGCCGAATCGATCCGACGCTGGAAACGTTTGACGGTCTACACCCGGGCCCAGATGGAAGACATCCTCGTCGGCAAGCTGATCGCCACCTCGGCCAAGCAGATCGGCATGTTCTTGGCAATACTGGCCGTCGTCAGTGCGGCCAT
>JAEZVV010000022.1 GCA_023443095.1 Pseudomonadota bacterium | reverse complement strand
AAAAGATGGGCATCGCCCTGATGGAAGCGGTCGACTCCACCGACCCCACCGCCCTGATCGGCCTGCCGCTGATCCGTCTGACCTCGATGCTCGCCACCGCCGGCGTAGCGGTCCTCCCCGGGCTGCGGCCGTGAGTGCTTCGCTTTACCTCTTGCCCAACCGGGTCGCCGAGACTCCAGTCGAGGATGCCCTGCCGGCGGCAACGCTGGCAGCGGCGCGGCGGATCGAGTTCTTTCTGGCCGAAAACGCCAAGAGCGCCCGCGCCTTCTTGAAAGCCGCCGGCCACCCGCGTCCGATGTCCGAACTTTCGATCACAGAGATCGGCCACCGCCCCGATCCGGCCCAGATCGCTGCCTGGCTGGCGCCGCTTGCCGCCGGCCACGATGTTGCGATCGTTTCCGAGTCCGGCTGCCCTGGCGTGGCCGATCCTGGCGCCAGCCTAGTGGCAGCCGCTCACGAGCGCGGAATCCGGGTCCGGCCGCTGGTCGGACCGTCGTCGCTCTTGCTCGCCCTGATGGCCTCGGGACTTGACGGCCAGCGCTTCCGCTTCATGGGTTATCTCCCAGTGCAGGCCGAGTCGCTGGTGCCAGCGATCCGAGCGGCCGAACGCGATTCGAGCGTGGGCGAGACCCAGCTTTTCATCGAAACGCCCTACCGCAACCAGCGCTTGTTCGAGGCTTTCCTCGCCCATGCCGCGCCGGACACCCGACTGACGGTGGCGATCGACCTCACCGGCGACGGTGAGTTCGTCAGCACCCGCAGCATCGCCGCCTGGAAAAGGGCCGAAGTTCCGGATTTTGCCAAGCGGCCCGCAGTTTTTGCCCTGCTGGCGGCGCCGCGCAAGCGCTAAAGGCGCCCGTCGCGCCTCAGCGCGGCCACACCAAGGCGCTAGGCCGCCAGCCGATACGCCCGCCACGCTCCTCGATCTCCAGCTTGAGCAAGCCGCCGCGCCCGGCACAGGGGCCGCCCGCGCAACGGCCGCTCGCCGGCTCATAGCGCGCGCCATGGGTAGCGCACAGGAGATAGGCGCCGTCGGCGTCAAAAAACACGCCGGCCTGCCAGTCAAGTTCCATCGCCACATGGGCGCAGCGGTTGAGATACGCATGCAGGGCGCCGCCGTGGCGCACCACGAAGCCAGTCGCCGGTTCGCCCTCGACCCAGACTTCGAAACGCAGGCCGGCCCCGCCTTCGACCAAGGTATTGGCGGCGCCGAGGTCGACCCAGGAACTCACGCCTGCGACCGCAGCCAGGTTGCCAGCTCGGTCACGCTGTCGACCAGCGCCAGCGGCATCACCGCCGCCAGGCTTTCGCGGGTATGCGCCCCATAGGTGACCCCCAATCCGGCCGCGCCGGCGTTGCTCGCCATCTGCAAGTCGTGGGTAGTGTCACCGACCATCAGCATGCGCGCCGGCTCGACCCCGGTTTCGGCGCCAATTTCCAGCAACATCGCCGGGTGTGGCTTGGAGCGGGTCTGGTCGGCGCAGCGGGTCGCTTCGAACAGCGGACCGAGGCCGGTTGCTTCGAACGCTCGCGCCAGACCGATCCGGCTCTTGCCGGTGGCCACCGCCAAACGGCAACCGCTCCGGCTGAGCTCGAGCAGCAGGTCGCGCATGCCGTCGAACAGGACGATGTCGGGCTCGCGGGCAAAGTAATGATGGCGGTAACGCAGCGAAAACTCTTCCATCCGCTCGGCCGGCAGCTCGGGCACCGCGCGTGCCAGCGCTTCGCGCAGGCCCAAGCCGATCACGTGACTGGCCTGACGCTCGTCGGGCACGGGCAGCCCGAGATCGGCCGCAGCGAGCTGGATGCTGCGTGCGATGAAGGCGGTGGAATCGACAACCGTGCCGTCCCAGTCGAAAACAAGCAGATCAAACTTTGTGGGCATTACCAAGCTTCTTGAGGAAATCGGCGCATTCGGGCGCGAGCGGCGCCTCGATATGCATGGATTGACCGGTGACCGGGTGGACGAAACAGACCGAATGGGCGTGCAGGAACATACGTTCGAGCCGCGCCCCGAACTCGCCGCGAGCCACCCGCTTGTTCAGATCGAAATCGCCGTATTTGTCGTCTCCGACAATCGGAAAACCCTGGTGCGACAGATGGACCCGGATCTGGTGCGTGCGGCCGGTCTTGAGTTCGGCCTCGAGCAAGCTGAAATCGCCGCGGCGCTCGATCAGGTTGAAAATCGTGTGCGAAGGCGCGCCCTGCTCCGCGTCGACCTTGACGCGGCGCTCGCCAGACGGGGTCAGAAACTTGTGCAGGGGCAGCTTCACGTGCTGGCGGTCGTTGACCCAGTCGCCCTTGACCAGGGTGAAATAACGCTTGTCGATCCGGCCTTCCCGCATGTCGGCATGCAGGGCAGTCAGCGCACGGCGGGTCTTGCCGAGGATCAGCACGCCCGAGGTCTCCCGATCCAGGCGGTGCGCCAGTTCCAGGAAGGGCTGATTCGGCCGCGCCGCCCGCACTCGCTCTATCAGTCCGTAAGCGATGCCGCTGCCGCCGTGGGCGGCCCAGCCAGCCGGCTTGTCGACCACGATCAAATAGTCGTCTTCAAAGAGGATCGGCGGCATCGCCGCCGGAGCGGGCGCCGGACCTTCCTGGCGGGTGGCGACCCGCATCGGGGGAACCCGCACTTCATCGCCCTCTTCGAGCCGATGATCGACCCCGACCCGGCCGCGGTTGACGCGCACCTCGCCGCTGCGCACGACACGGTAGACGTGGCTCTTGGGCACCCCCTTGGCGAGACGCAGCAGAAAATTGTCGAGGCGCTGCCCCGCCGAGTCCGGGCCAACCCTGACGCGCGAAACCCGATCGGCCGCCACGGGGGCGGCGCGCGAGGTGGCGGCGGGCGGCGGTACAGAGGCGGTTTTACGGCGGGTATCCATCTTGCATATACTTGAGAGGATGAGGCTTTTGGCTGCAACCCGGGGTTTCCACGGATTTGTTGCGGCGAGGGTTGGCAGCGCAGCCGGCTTAGGCCGGGCGAGCCGACTGGAAGAAGGGCCTCGGAATGGCGCGGATTGTAGCCGCGCGGCGTCCGTCGGCGAACCGGCAGGACGGGGGCGGCGGAGAGTCCGCCGCATAGAAGAAATTTGTAGCAATGCAGCCGTTGCGCCCGCGTTATGCGGATGAAAGCCGGCTGCTCGGGTGAGGTTCAACCCTTGCCTTGCCGAATTGAATTGGAACCGATAGGACACGCGATGAGCGTGTACGGACGAACAGCTTCACAGGGAATGAGCCGATCCATGACACATACGCACCCACCCCATAACGCCGCGATTCGAGCGGTTTTGGTGGATGCGCGTCGGCCATCCGGAGTCACCGCGCCCCCCGGCCATAAGCCGGAACGGCGTACCGACTGAGCCCACCGTTTCCCCTATCAGTCTCCTGATTCGCTTCGGCACGCCGCAGCGCCCGCGACAGTGGCGCAGGGAGTGCTCATGAAGCGCATGCTTTTTAATGCCACGCACGCAGAAGAATTGCGCGTGGGTATCGTCGACGGCCAAAAGCTGATCGACATTGACATCGAATCGGCCGGACGCGAACAGCGCAAGTCGAACATCTACAAGGGCGTCATCACCCGCGTCGAACCTTCGCTCGAAGCCTGTTTCGTCGACTACGGCGAAGAGCGCCACGGTTTCCTGCCCTTCAAGGAAGTGGCCCGCGGCTATTTCCGCGACGGCGTCGACGTCCGCAGCGCCACCATCAAGGACGCGCTCAAAGAAGGCCAGGAACTGGTCGTCCAGGTCGAAAAGGAAGAACGCGGCAACAAAGGCGCCGCGCTCACCACCTTCATTTCGCTGGCCGGTCGCTACCTGGTCCTGATGCCCAACAACCCGCGCGGCGGTGGCGTTTCCCGCCGCATCGAGGGCGAGGACCGGCAGGAACTGCGCGAGACGATGGACAAGCTCGACCTGCCCGCAGGCATGAGCATCATCGCCCGCACCGCCGGCATCGGCCGCAGCGCCGAAGAGCTGCAGTGGGACCTCAATTACCTGCTCAAGCTGTGGCGCGCGATCGAAGACGCCGGTTCGCCCCAGTTCGAACTGCTCGCCGACGACCCGACCCACCCCGGCAAGAAAACCTCGACCTATGTGGCGAGCAACGTCGGCCCCAACGGCGAGAAACTCAAGCGCGCCAACCCGCCGCCCTTCCTGATCGTCGAGGAGAGCAACCTCGTCATCCGTGCGATCCGCGACTATTTCCACCCGGAAATCGGCGAGATCCTGGTCGACACCGACGATATCTACGAGCAGGCGAGCCAGTTCATGGCGCACGTCATGCCCGACATGGTCGGCCGCGTGAAGCGTTACCGCGACGACATCCCGCTTTTCTCGCGTTTCCAGATCGAACACCAGATCGAAACCGCGTACGCGCGCACCGTGCCCCTGCCCTCGGGCGGCGCGATCGTGATCGACCACACCGAAGCGCTGGTCGCCGTCGACGTCAACTCGGCCCGCGCCACCAAGGGTTCGGACATCGAGGAAACCGCTTTCCGCACCAACTGCGAAGCGGCCGATGAAGTGGCCCGCCAGCTGCGCCTGCGCGACTTGGGCGGCCTGATCGTGATCGACTTCATCGACATGGAAGACGCCAAGAACCAGCGCTCCGTGGAGACCCGCCTCAAGGACGCCCTGCACTACGACCGCGCCCGCGTCCAGATGGGCAAGATCTCGCGCTTCGGCCTGATGGAGCTGTCGCGTCAACGCCTGCGCCCCGCCTTGTCGGAGGGCAGCCACATCACCTGCCCCCGCTGCAACGGCGTCGGCGTGATCCGCGACACCGAGAGCAGCGCCCTGCACGTGCTGCGCATCCTGCAGGAAGAGGCAATGAAGGAAGGCACGGCCGCCGTCCACGCCCAGGTACCGGTCGAAGTCGCCACCTATCTGCTCAACGAGAAGCGAGCCGACATCGCCAAGCTCGAGGCACGTCACCGCATCCCAATCGTTCTTATCCCCAATAAGTTCCTCGAGACTCCGCACTACCACGTCGAGCGTCTGCGCCACGACGACGCCCGCCTCGAAGACACCCGCGCCAGCTACGACCGCGCGGCCGAACTGGCGCCGGCCGCCGACGAGCCCTACCAGCGCGGCGGCAAGACCGAAGAAAAGAGCCGCTCGAAGCAGGAAGCGGTGGTCAAGGGCATCGTGCCCGAGACCCCGGCGCCGCTGGCTGCACCCAGCGCGAGCCCGGCCGCGAGCACGGCCCGTCCCGCCCCGAGCAAGGGCCTGTGGGCGCGCATCGTCGAGTTCTTCACCGGCGAACCCAAGGCCGCTCCCACCGCGACCACGACCGAACGCAAGAAGCCCGAGGGCGAGCGCCGGGGCGAACGCCGCGACGGCCGCCCGCAGCGAGGCGAGCGCCGCGATGGCCGCAAGGACGAACGCAGCGATGAAAAACGCGCCGAGGGCCGTCGTGGCGAGCGCGGTGAGCGCAACGACCGTGGCGAGCGCAGCGACAAGCGCCGCGACGGCCGCAAGGACGAGCGCCGCGACGAAGCCAAGACCGAAGCCACCAGCCGCGAGGTTCGCGTCGAAAAGACGACCGAAACTACCGCTGTCGCCCCGCGCGAGACCGAAACCGTGCGCGAGCAGCAGCGCGAACCGCGCCGTCGTGGCCGCGACCGCCAGCGCCAGCCGCGTGAAGACAAGCCGGAAATTCTCGCCGCCGAACTCGAGGCGCCCGTGACTTTGCCGGTCGTCGCTGCCGCGCCGGTGGTTGAAGCGGTTGCCGTCGCGGCCGCCGCAGCCACTCAGGAAGCCGCGTTGGCCGAGGACCAAGTCGACCCGACCAAGCTTGCCGACGAAGGCCCCGAGACCGATCAGGACGGCGAACGCCGCCGTCGCCGCCGTCGCCGCCGTGGCCGTGGTGGCAGCAAGGGCGCGGAAGGCGCCGCGGGCACCGAGGCCGGTATTGCCGACACTGCCGAGAACGCAAACGACGAGGCTTCGACCGAGGCCGCTCCCCTGGCAGCGGTCGCGGTTGAGACCGAAATCGCCGCTCCGGTCGCGGTCGAGATCCCGGCCGTAGCCTCCGTCGCGGTGACGGCTGAGGCCCCGGTCGAGGCACAAAACGAAGCCCCGGTCGAAACGCCGGCCGCCGCTCCCACTCCTGCTCCGCTCGCAATCCCAGTCGAAGCTCCGCCTGCGGCTCCGGCCCAAACCCGGGCCGAAGCCCCGGCCGCGGTTTTGGTCGAAACCCAGCCGGCACCGGCACCTACGGTCGCGGAGCCCGCCGTCGATCTGGCCCCGGTCGTCGAAGCCCCGGCTCCGGCTGCGCCGGCGGTGGTGGAGACCAAGCCTGCACCGGCTGCGCCGCTGGCCATCAGCGAACTCCTGCCGGTGCTCGACCACGCCGGCCTGATCCTGGTTCAAACCAGTGCCAGCAAGCAGGCCGAGACCGTAGCCAAAATGGCCGCCGAAACCAAGCCCGCTCCCTTGGGCCGCGAGCGCGTGGCTTTGCCGCCGATCGAGCAGGCGCCGCTGGTGATGGTTGAAACCGCCAAACCGGCGCAATAAGCTGGTTGAGTCCGATATGGCGCCGGGGCCTCCCGGCGCCATATTCGCCTTCAAGTCAAACCCCGGGCTCACACCTAGTGCCTCTGGTGCTGCCGCCTCGTTAACATCGCACGCATGACCGATCGTGTGATTCCCCTTGTCGACGAACGCAGCCGCGTCGTCGCCGCCCCGCGTCTGACGGGCGCCCAGGTGCCGGCCGGCCCCTTGGCTGACACCCTTGCGCGCCCGTTGCGTGACCTTCGCATCTCGGTCACCGACCGCTGCAACTTCCGCTGCACGTATTGCATGCCGAAGGAAGTGTTCGACAAGTCCTACCGCTTCCTGCCGCATTCCGACCTGCTGTCGTTCGAGGAAATCACGCGTCTGGCGCGAGTTTTCGTCGCGCATGGCGTCGAGAAGCTGCGCCTGACCGGCGGCGAACCGCTGCTGCGCAAGAACGTCGAAGCCCTGATCGAGATGTTGTCCGAACTGCGCACGCCCGATGGCCGCCCGGTCGACCTCACGCTCACCACCAATGCCTCGATCCTGGCGCGCAAGGCCAAGGCGCTGGCCGCCGCGGGCTTGAAGCGGGTGACGGTTTCGCTCGACGCGCTCGACGACAAGACTTTCCGCTCGATGAACGATGTCGACTTCCCGGTCGCCGACGTGCTCGCCGGAATCGACGCGGCAGCCGCGGCCGGCCTCACCCCGGTCAAGGTCAACATCGTGGTCAAGCGCGGCTTCAACGACCACGAAATCGTGGCCATGGCGCGCCACTTCCGCGGCAGCGGCCACATCCTGCGCTTCATCGAGTTCATGGATGTGGGCAGTTCGAACGGCTGGCGCATGGACGACGTCATCCCCTCGGCCGAGGTGGTGCGCCGCATCTCCGAAGTTTTCCCGCTCGAACAAGCCGACCCCAACTACACCGGCGAAGTGGCCGAACGCTGGCGTTACGCCGACGGCGCGGGCGAGGTCGGCGTGATCTCGAGCGTGACCCAGGCCTTCTGCCACGACTGCACCCGCGCACGGCTGTCGACCGAAGGCAAGCTCTTCCTGTGCCTGTTCGCCGATGCCGGCCACGACTTCCGCGCCTTGCTGCGCGAAGGCGCAAGCGACACCGAAATCGGCGCGGCGATCGCGCACATCTGGGCCCGGCGCGGCGACCGCTATTCGGAGCAACGCAGCCAAGCCACGCCCCGCATGCGCAAGGTCGAGATGAGCTACATCGGTGGGTGATCGGATTTTTCGACGCAACCCATTGATTTATAAAGGGTAGATAGGCTTAAGAAGACCAATCCGGTAGGTGTCCCAACTGGCTGTCACAGTCCAGCCGCACCAGCACCGGATATGGCCTACCGCCTTCCCTCTCATCTCCATCGCAATCGCCACGGAGTTCTCTACCTCCGCCTTCGTATCCCCACCCACTTGCAGCCGCTTCTGGGGCAGCGCGAGGTCTATCGCAGCTTGGGCACCGCCAGCGTCCGACAAGCGGCAAGAGTGGCTGAGACGCTCAGAACGGCCTTCTACGCGATTTTTGACGCAGCACCCATGTCAGACACCTCGGACTCGAAGAACTCCTCCCAAACGCTCGATGTTCACGCCCTACGCTCCGTGACGCGCATTCAGAAGCGACTGATGGCAGAACAGGAGCGACGAGAACAGGCGGAGGCCGAAGCCAATGAGCTTTATCGACGCGCCGCGAAGTTGGAAGCTCAAGCAGCTACGGACAAAGCTGTTGCCTCGTCCTTGCGCCAGAAGATAGACAGTGTTCGCGCAGAAGGCGACGCTGAGAGCGCGACGCTTAGAACTGCTTTGGCAAGAGAAGAAGGGAAAGTCGCTGGCCTCACCCTCGCCCTTGGCACCCCGATGCCCCAGCCGGTAGTGACCAGCACTCCGGCGAACGCACCGCTGTCGCTAAAGACCGCGGCGTCAGACTATCTTGAAAAGCGCCTCCCCGAACTAGGAAAGAGCTACGCAACCATAAGCGCCTACACCACGCAGCTTTCCAAATTCTGGGAAATCATAGGCACAAAGACCGATGTCTTTTCAATTGGACAAGTTCAATTCGAGGACATCTCACGAAAATTTATCAAGAAACACAAAAACCTCTCAGACACAACAATCAATAATTCAATAATTACGCTTGCAGCATTTCTGAACGACACCCAACGGCACACAGGGAGGCCGAAGATAGAAACGCAAGGCGTCCTCATAAAGAAAAAGAAACAGTTCGAAGACCACACCAGCAGAGCGCCGTTTACGTTAGACCAACAGAAGGCGATTCTCGCACAGGCATTGAACGAGTTCTCCGATAGGCCACACCTTTATTGGTCGACGCTACTAGCCATGCTAACTGGCGCCCGCGTTGGAGAAATCGCCGGCTTCGAGTTCGATCAAGACATCACTTCGAAGAGCACGGCATCAGATTTCAAAATCCACTATCTCAGAGTCGTGGGGAAGCTGGTTGGTCGGAAACTAAAAACCGACTCGAGTAAGCGAAATATCCCACTGCATCCGACATTACTTGAGTTCGGTTTTCTCAACTATATAAACGAGAGCAAGGCTCGAGGCATCAACACATTCGCAGACGCATTCCAGATCAAGAAGAGAACCCGGAGCGACAAGAAGCGCACTGATCGCGACTGGAGCTCCCCTCTCACCAAAGCTGGAACCCAGCAGCTCAAAAAAATCAGAGAGAACACTCCTGAGCTTGATTGGGCAAAAAAACAATCCTACTGGCATAGCCAGCGACACAGTTTCGTTGATCTCTCACGGAAAGCTCTTGCACCAACGCATTTCACGACCTTAGTTACTGGACACAGCACAAGCAGCCCAGAAAGCGGGGCAATCAAAAATTACGGCGATGCGGCTGGAGACATCGAAACTCTCTATGAGAAGGTGATTCTTCCAACCCTGGGACCTCTGATCGAAGCGATCAACGAATTGCGGCCACCCCGACCTGAAGGAAACGACTGTCCACCAGCGACCTAAGTAAACTTAGATCGCAAAGGCGTCTGGCCGGCTTTTTCTACTTTCGATCGCTACTGAATCGGGTGCAGGGTCAGACGCACCATTCGGTGCTGCGGAAATTTCCTAGTCTTTCTGGGATTACTAGTCTTTGCAGGATTTCTATCCTAGCCAGAGTAGCTAGGATTCCTAGCCTTTACAGCATTCCTAGTCTTTGCAGGATTCCTAGAATTTGCAGGATTCCTAGACTTTGCAGAACATCGGGACTAGGCAGTTACGGGAGAGTGACCACTCGAGCGATGCAATACACGCTGGAGCTGAGACAACCCCCACACCCCGCCGCGAGGGGCAGGCACCCGAATCGCGTTCAACTCAGCCACCATCGCGCGCTGCGTCAGTCCCCGCGCTTTCATTCCGTCTAGCGTTGGTCTCAAGGTGGCGGCATAGGCGTCCGCTGCCGCCTGCCTCTTCTCAACGTCTGGGCGCAGGTTCTTCCATCCAGTAGCCCCAAGCACCACACCACGGGCCTTAGCCGCCGCTAGAGCGTCTTTGGTGCGCTGGCTAATGCGCTTAGCTTCGTGCTCCGCAAACGCGGCCATGCTGTGAATCGTCAGCTCGTTGGCCTCTGGAATATCGCAAGCCACGAACCGCACCTTCGACTCCATCAGACCGGACACGAAATGAACGTTGCGCGCCAACCGATCCAACTTTGCAATGAGCAAGGTGGCGCCCGACTTTCGACACTCGGCCAAAGCCGCTCGCAGTTCAGGACGCCTCGCTAGAGCGTTCGCGCCCTTCCCTGTTTCAATCTCCTGAAACTCCGCGACCAGCTCCCAGTCGCCACCGTTAAGGAACCGTCTAACCGCCTCGCGTTGCGCCTCAAGCCCAAGTCCAGAGACCCCCTGCCTCTGAGTGCTCACCCGGAAATACGCCACGAACTTCCCATTCGCCATCGAATCACCCCTCTGACCGCATCGCCCGACACTCGTTTAATGCGAGGTCAGACTACCCCCCCGAACCCAATCAAGTCAAATTCAAATCTACATGACTTGATATTGACTTGATATTCAGGTAAGGTGTCGTCATGGACGAGACCTACTTGAATACAAACGCGGCGAGCGAGTGGCTGCACAACGCCATCCCCGGGGAGTCGAAGGAGTATTGGCGCCACGCTCTCATCAACAATCGCCGACAAGACCGCACTCCGCCACATCGAGTGCCCTTTTCCACCCTGGGCCGGATGGCGATCTACACGCTGCCTGCACTTGAGGCCTTTGCGGAGTTTGAGAAAGCCCGCCGCCTCGGTGAAATGAAGCTCTCGGCAAGAGCCGCGGAAGCAATGCTGGCGTTCGGCATAGGCCAAGAAGGGGGGAGCACCACC
Source organism: Pseudomonadota bacterium (assembly GCA_023443095.1). GTDB lineage: Bacteria > Pseudomonadota > Gammaproteobacteria > Burkholderiales > Burkholderiaceae_F > JAEZVV01. The sequence goes on along the minus strand of JAEZVV010000022.1, from coordinate 600 downwards.
GGCAGACAACTGCGGGTGACGAGCATTACCGCGCAAGTTGACGAGACGACGAACGCTCCCTTCGCTCAGCTAATCATCGAAGATCCACTGCGCGTCTATCGACTTGACGTTCAACAGGCCCGCTCTATCGCGGACGAGCTCGTCGAAGCCATCACCGTATGCGAGCGCGCGAAACCATGCTGACCACTGTCATCCTCGATGGCCCGATGGGCAAGCAGTTCGGCCGCCAGTGGAAGCTGGCCGCGAGCTCGGCCAATGAAGCCCTGCAACTGATCGACGCCAACAAGCCTGGCGTCTTCCGCTGGATTCGCTCAAACCTCGAGAAGCACAGCCACTACCGGGTGGTCTGCTCCTACGAGGATGGCCGCGAGGAAGAGCTCACGGAAAAGGACTACACGCTGCTCCGGCGTCCGAAGACGATTCGGTTTGTGCCTCTCGTGACAGGCGCAGGCGGCAAGTTCTTCAACGTCATCGCCGGCGTTGTTTTGATCGTGGCTGGTGCGGCGTTTGAGATGCCCAACTTGATCTACGCCGGTGGCGCCATGCTGCTGGGAGCGGCCGTTCAGGCACTCGTTCGCCCCTCGACCAAGAATCAAGGCG
>JAEZVV010000160.1 GCA_023443095.1 Pseudomonadota bacterium | reverse complement strand
TCGACCGGGTAATAAAGGCCCCGTTCCTCGGCGAAGTCCTGCAGCTGTGCCGTCACGACCCCGGCCTGGACTCGCACCGAGCGGTCGAGCGGATTGAAGTCGAGGATCCGGTTCATGGCGTCCATCGCCACCACGACTTCGCCCTTGGCTGCGACCGCGCCGCCCGACAGTCCGGTGCGGCCGCCCGAGGGCACGAGAGCGATGCCGTGCTGGTTGGCGAGCCGAACGATGGCCTGGACCTCGTCGATCGAACTTGGCAACACGATGCAGGCAGGGGCGGGCGAATGGGCGGTGGTCCAGTCGCGGCCGTAACGCTCGAGGTCGTCGGCATCGGTAAGGACGCGGCCGACGACTGGGCGGAATAGATCGGCGGTCTGGGCGGGGGACAGGCTGGACACGGTTGCGTTTCCTTGACGGCAGTCGGGCCGCTCGGTGTTCGCAGGGCGTCACGGCCTCTAGGGGGATCAAAGAGTCCCGAAGTGGCGCATTGTATTCTCCGCGCCATGTTTTCCGTCGCGCCCGCGCTTCGCGCCCGCGCTCGCTTTCCATCCCGTGGAGTAGTTCCCGATGTCGAAAAAGTCCCTCGAAAAGGACAGCATCAAGTTCCTGTTGCTCGAAGGCGTACACCAGACCGCGATCGACAACCTCAGCCGCAACGGCTACACGAATATCGAGTACCACAAGAAGGCGCTCGCCGGCGACGAACTCAAGGCGGCGATCGCCGATGCGCATTTCGTCGGCATCCGCTCCCGCACCCAGCTCACCGAAGAGGTGTTCGGCGCGGCGAGAAAGCTGATCGGCGTCGGCGCGTTCTGCATCGGCACCAACCAGATCGACCTTACCGCGGCCCTGAACCGTGGCATTCCGGTCTTCAACGCGCCGTATTCCAACACCCGCTCGGTGGCCGAACTGGTGCTGGGCCACACCATCATGCTGATGCGGGGCATCCCCGAGAAAAACGCCAAGGCGCATCGTGGCGTGTGGGTGAAGTCGGCCGAGAACTCCTGGGAAGTGCGGGGCAAGACGCTCGGCATCGTCGGCTACGGCAATATCGGCACCCAGCTGTCGGTGCTCGCCGAAGGCCTGGGCATGAAGGTGATCTTCCACGACGTCGTCACCAAGCTGCCCCTGGGCAACGCGGTGCAGGCCGGCTCGCTCGACGAGCTGCTGGCGCAGGCCGACGTCGTAACCCTGCACGTGCCCGAGCTGCCGAGCACCCAGAACATGATGGGCGCGGCTCAGTTCGGCAAGATGAAGTTCGGCTCGATCTTCATCAACGCCGCCCGCGGCACCTGCGTCGACATCGACGCCGCGTGCGCAGCCCTGGCCGAGTCGCGGCTGGCCGGCGCGGCCTTCGACGTCTTCCCGGTCGAACCCAAGGCCAACGACGAAGAGTTCATGACGCCTCTGCGCCAGTTCGACAACGTCATCTTGACCCCGCACATCGGCGGCTCGACCGCCGAGGCGCAGGCCAACATCGGCCTCGAGGTATCGGAGAAGTTCATCCGCTACAGCGACAACGGCTCGACCCTGTCGGCGGTCAACTTCCCGGAAGTGGCGCTGCCGCCGCACCCCAACGCGCACCGCCTGATGCACATCCACAAGAACGTGCCGGGCGTGCTCACGAAAATCAACAAGGTCTTCTCGGACAACGAGATCAACATCACCGGCCAGTACCTGATGACCAACGCCAGCATCGGTTACGTCGTGATCGACGTCGAGGCCGAAGACAGCGAACTGGCGCTGCGAGAACTCTCGGCCATTGGCGAGACGATCCGCACCCGCGTCCTGTTCTGAGGCCTCCCGCGGGCGGCGTGCCGGCGCGCCAGTGGTTCAGACGAAAAGCCGCAGTTTCCGCTGCGGCTTTTTCGTCTGTAGGGCAAGGGCCGTCGATATCCGGCAGGAGTCCGTGCCCGACACGACCATTGCCACCCCATTGGGATTCTTTCGAGCTTCCAAGGGTTAGGCGCCCACGTCCGCAGCCGGACGCGTTTAGCCGCGGCGGGGCCTGCGCGACGCGGGCGGGGGTGGGCCGGCCGGCGGGCTGCTGCCGAGCGCGGCGATCAAGCCCGGCGCCTCGAACTCGGCCTTGATGAAGTCGATGAAGATCCGGGTCCGCTGCGGCAGGTGTTTGCGGGCCGGGAAAACGCAGTAGATCGAGGTCGGCTCGGCCTCGTAGTCGCGCAACACGCGTACCAGGCGGCCGGCGGCGAGGTCGTCGCCCACCTCCCACAGGGAGCGCCAGGCCAGTCCCATGCCGGCGAGCGACCATTCGTGCAAGACGGCGCCGTCGTTGCAGGTCAGGCGGCCGCCCACCTTTTCCGTGACCGCCTTGCCGCCGACGATGAAGGGCCAGCCGCGTTGCGGTGCGTCGCTGTCGCCGAAGCTGAGGCACTGGTGCTGGGCGAGCTCGGCCGGGGTCTGCGGCGTGCCGTGCTGACGCAGGTAGGCGGGGGCGGCGACGACGGCCCGGCGCGCGTCGCCGAGCTTGACCCGGACCAGGGCGGCATCGGCCTGTTCGCCGAAGCGGATCGCGCAATCGAAACCCTCGCTGATGAGGTCGCTGACGCGGTCTGAGAGCTCAAGCCCGATGGTGAGGCGCGGGTGCTGCCGGGCCAGGCGGGGAATCAGCGGGGCGACGTGCTGGCGGCCGAAGCCGGCAGGCGCGGTGATCCGCAGATGGCCGCTGGCGGTCTGGCTGCGGGCGCTGACGGCGCCTTCGGCCTCCTCGAGCTCGCGCAGGATGCGCTGGCAGTCTTCGAGAAAGGCGCTGCCCTCTGGCGTGAGGCTCAGGCGCCGAGTTGTGCGCTGGGTCAACTTAACCCCGAGCCGGGCTTCTAAAGCGTCAAGTCGGCGTCCCACCATGCCGGGTGCAATGCCCTCGTGGCGTGCGGCGGCGCTTAGACTCCCCTTATTCGCGACATTTACAAAGCTCGTGATCTGCTTGAACTGATCCATGCGTCAAAGTTAAAGATGCTGTGATTGCAGGCGAGGGATCAAAGACTTTCGCGTAAATATACTCAAGATATGGAGAGCCCTATGGCCATTCGTGCAGTTCTGTTTGATGTGTTCGGGACCTTGGTCGACACCGCGTCGGTTGCTGACCGGGCCGAGGCCTTGTTCCCCGGCAACGGCCAGGCGCTGTGCAGCCTGTGGCGAGAGAAGCAGCTGGTCTACACCCGTCTGCGCGCCCTAGGCGGCCGCTATGTCAACTTCACCGGCTTGACCGAAGACGCCTTGATGAGCGCGGCCGACGCCCTGCGCCTGCCGCTCGATGCGGCCTCGCGCGGCGCGCTGATGCACGAGTTCACCCAGCTCAAGACCTTCCCCGATGTCCTGCCTGCGCTCACGCGGATGCGCGCCACCGGCGTCACCATGGGGGTCCTGTCCAATGGCGACGCGGCCCTGCTCGAGGAAGTGCTGCGGGCGGCCGAGCTGTCCGAGTTCCTCGACCTGATCCTTTCCGCCGACCAGGTCCAGACCTACAAGCCGGCGCCGGCGGTCTACGACATGGGCCCGCAGACCCTGCACCACCCGGCCAGCGAACTGCAGTTTGTCTCGGCCAACGCCTGGGACGCCGTGGGCGCTGCGTGGGCGGGCTACCAGAGCGTTTGGATCAACCGTACCGACATGGCTGCCGAACGTCTGGGCGCCAGTTTTGTTGCCACCGGCCGCACCCTCGAGGTGGCGGCGCGGTATCTCGTCGAACACACCACCCCATAAACAAGGAGTTCCAATGGCACTGCCCCAAGGCGTCGAGATCAAGGCGCCGATCGAGTCCGGCTTCGATCAGATCCTCACCCCTGACGCCCTGGCGCTGGTGGCCAAGCTCCATCGTGCGTTCGAGCCACGGCGCCAGCAACTGCTGGCCGCCCGCGCGGCTCGGGCGGCGCGGATCGATGCGGGCGAGAAGCCCGACTTCCTGCCCGAGACCCGGTCCGTACGCGAGGGCAGTTGGAAGATCGCTCCCCTGCCGGCCGACCTGCTGTGCCGGCGCGTCGAGATCACCGGGCCGGTCGAGCGCAAGATGATCATCAATGCGCTCAACTCGGGGGCGGACAGCTACATGACCGACTTCGAGGACAGCAACACGCCCAACTGGTTCAACCAGATCGCCGGCCAGATCAACGTGCGCGACGCGATCCGCCGCACCATCAGCCTCGAGTCGGGCGGCAAGAGCTACAAGCTCAACGACAAGGTCGCCACCCTCCTGGTGCGACCGCGCGGCTGGCACCTGGATGAAAAACACGTCACCGTCGACGGTCAGCGAGTCTCGGGCGGCATCTTCGATTTCGCGCTGTTCCTGTTCCACAACGCCAAGGAACTGATCGCCCGCGGCAGCGGCCCCTATTTCTACCTGCCGAAGATGGAGTCGCACCTCGAGGCGCGGCTGTGGAACGACATCTTCGTGATGGCGCAGAACGAGATCGGCATCCCGCAGGGAACGATCAAGGCCACCGTGCTGGTCGAAACCGTGCTCGCCGCTTTCGAGATGGACGAGATCCTGTACGAGCTGCGCGAGCATTCGGCGGGCCTGAACGCGGGCCGCTGGGACTACATCTTCAGCTGCATCAAGAAGTTCAAGGTCGACCGCGATTTCTGCCTGGCCGACCGCGGCAAGATCACGATGACCGTGCCCTTCATGCGCGCTTACGCCTTGCTGCTGCTGAAGACCTGTCACCGCCGCAACGCGCCGGCGATTGGCGGCATGAGCGCCCTGATTCCGATCAAGAGCGATCCCGAGAAAAACGCGATCGCGATGGCCGGCATTGCTGCCGACAAGCGGCGCGACGCCACCGACGGCTACGACGGCGGCTGGATCGCTCACCCGGGCCTGGTCGAAGCGGCCATGGCCGAGTTCAAGGCGGTGCTCGGCGACGCCCCCAACCAAATCGGCAAGCAGCGCGACGACATCGAGGTGACCGCGGCGCAGCTGATGGATTTCCAGCCCAGCACCCCGATCACCGAAGCCGGCCTGCGCAACAACATCAACGTCGGCATCCATTACCTGGGGTCGTGGCTGGCGGGCAACGGCTGCGTGCCTATCCACAACCTGATGGAAGACGCCGCCACGGCCGAGATCAGCCGCTCGCAGGTCTGGCAATGGATCCGCAGCCCCAAGGGGGTGTTCGACGACGGCCGCAAGGTCACCGCCGAGATGGTGCGCGGCCTGATCGGCGAAGAGCTGCCCAAGGTCAAGGCCGCTGTCAGCGGCGACATCAGCACCTACGACCAGGCCGCGGTGATCTTCGAGAAGATGTCCACGGCCGAGGAGTTCGTCGACTTCCTTACCTTGCCGCTCTACGAAGAAATCGCCTGACCTTTCAGCTTCCAGCGACAGAAACAAGAACGGCGCCCGCGGGCGCCGTTCTTGTTTCATCCGGGCCGTATCAGGCCGCGGTCCTCGAACTCATGGTCCGCATGCGCTCGAAGGTTTCGGTCATCTTCTTCGAGGGCGCGCGGTCGGCCAGGCTGACGCCGACGATGGCCAGGGTCGCCAGGACGAAGCCCGGCACGATTTCGTAGAGCCCGAACCAGCCGCCCTGGCGCCATACCAGCACGGTCAGCGCGCCGATCACGATGCCGGCGAGGGCGCCGTTGCGGGTCATGCGCGGCCACATCAGCGACAGCAGGACGACCGGGCCGAAGGCGGCGCCGAAGCCCGCCCAGGCGTAACCGACCAGGGACAGTACGCGGCTGTCGGGATCGCGCGCGATTTGGATGGCGAGCAGCGAAATCGCCAGCACCATCATGCGGCCGACCCAGACCAGCTCGCCCTGGCCGGCGTTCTTGCGCAGGAAGGACTTGTAGAAGTCTTCGGTCAGCGCCGACGAACACACCAGCAGCTGGCAGGAGAGGGTGCTCATCACCGCCGCCAGGATCGCCGACAGCAGGACGCCCGCCACCCAGGGGTTGAAGAGCGCCTGGGTCAGGGAGAGGAATACCGCCTCGCGGTTGGCCGTGACCGGGCCGGCCAGGTCGACGTGCTGGGCGAAGTAGGCGGCGCCGAAAAAGCCGATCGCCACCGCGCCGGCCAGGCAGAAAAACATCCACGCCATGCCGATGCGGCGGGCGGCGGGAATCTTGCCGACCGATTCGGCCGCCATGAATCGGGCCAGGATGTGCGGCTGGCCGAAATAACCTAGGCCCCAGGCAAGCAGCGAGATCACGCCGATCGCCGTCTGGTTGGTGGTGAGGCTGAGCGCGGCCGGGTTGAGTGCGGCGACCTGGTCGACGGCCGGGCCGAAACCGCCGAGTTCGTTCATCACAGCGATCGGCGTGACCACCAGCGCGATGATCATCAGCGCTGCCTGGATCGAATCGGTCCAGCTCACCGCCAGGAAGCCGCCCAGGAACACGTAAGCGATGGTGGCCGCTGCGCCGACCCACAGCGCAGTCTGGTAGGGAAGGCCGAAGGTGCTCTCGAACAGGCGTGCGCCGGCCACCATGCCCGAGGCTGAATAAATGGTGAAAAAGACCAGGATCACCACCGCCGAGATCACCCGCAGCAAACGGCTCGTATCTTCAAAGCGATGGGTGAAGAAGTCGGGCAGGGTGAGCGCGTTGTGCGCCAGTTCGGTGTAGACGCGCAGGCGGGCGGCGACCAGGGTCCAGTTGAACCAGGCGCCGATCAGCAGGCCGATCGCGATCCAGCTCTCGGAGATGCCGGCAATGAACACCGCACCCGGCAGGCCCATCAGCAGCCAGCCGCTCATGTCCGAGGCGCCGACCGACAACGCAGTGACGACGCTGCCCAGACTGCGGCCGCCCAGGATGTAGTCGGCCAGATTGTTGGTGTAGCGCCAGGCCGCAAAGCCGATGCCGACCATCAGCAGCAGGTAGGCGGTGAAAGTGATGGTCGTGGGGTCGGAAAAGTTCATGAGCGCCCTGGTGTGGCATGAAAGGGCGTGCTCGAGACGACGCCGAGGGCGGCGATGCTAACAAGGGAAGCGGCGAGCGGCGCCGCCCAGCCCCCGGGTTTGCGCAAATCTGGGCTTGCTCTTGCGGGAAAGTCCGGGTGCGCTGCGGGGCCAGGCCGGAGCCGGGCGCGAGCGTTGCGTCGACGTCATCTCTGGCCGCGAGAGCCCGGCCCGCGCTAGCATCGGCGCCAAACCCTGGAGGGCGCATGAACCCCGACGACATCAGCTTCGAACTGAACTCGCTGTTCGAGGAGCAGCGCGCGGGCTACTCGCGCGAGCCGTATCCGGGCTGGGAGGTGCGTGCCGAGCGGTTGCGCAAACTCAAGTCGCTGCTACTCGAGCATGGCGACGACATCGCGGCCGCGATCGATGCCGATTTCGGCGGCCGGCCCGCCTTCGAAACCCGGCTCGCGGAAGTCTTCCCCAGCCTGGAGGAGATCAAAAGCGCGCTGGCCCATGGCCGCGGCTGGATGCGCGAGCGCCGTGCTCCGGTGGGCAAATGGTTTCTGCCGGCGCGCGCCAGTGTCCTGCCCCAGCCGCTGGGGGTGGTCGGCATCATCGTGCCCTGGAACTACCCGCTGGTGCTGGCCGTAGGCCCTCTGGTGGCCGCGCTGGCGGCGGGCAACCGGGCTCTGGTCAAGATGAGCGAGTTCACGCCCGAATTCTCCGCTCTCTTCGCGCGCCTGATCGCCGACCGCTTTCCTGCGAGCGAAATCGCCGTGGTCAACGGGGGACCGGAGGTAGCGGCCGCCTTCAGCCAGCTGCCCTTCGACCACCTGCTTTTTACCGGTTCGACCCTGGTCGGCCGCAAGGTGATGGCGGCGGCCGCCGCCAACCTCACCCCGGTCACGCTCGAGCTCGGCGGCAAGTCGCCAGCGGTGATCACGTCCGCCTATCCGCTTGCCAAGGCGGTCGAACGCATCCTGGTGGGCAAGCTGCTCAATGCCGGCCAAACCTGCATTGCCCCTGACTACGTGCTGGTGCCGCGCGGCCAGCTTGAGGCCTTCGTGACCACGGCAAAAAGCGCGGCGGCCAAGCTTTATCCGGACGGGCTGGGCTCGCCGGAGTACTGCAGCGTGGTCAATCCGCGCCAGTACACCCGTCTTACCGGCTATCTGAGCGCCCTGGAAGCGTCGCCCGCGCGGATCGAGCCCTTGTTCTCGGGTCCGACGCGGGCCGACGCGACACATCGTCTCGCTCCCTGCCTGATCCTCGACGCCCCGCTCGACAGCGTGGTGATGAACGAGGAAATCTTCGGCCCGCTGCTGCCGGTGGTGGCCTACGACGATCTGGAAGAGGCCTTGGGTTTCATCCGCGCCCGGCCGCGGCCGCTGGCGCTTTATTGGTTCGACCACGACGGCGCACGTATCGACGCCATGCTGCGCTCGACTCATGCGGGCGGGGTCACGATCAACGACACCTTGCTGCACATGCCGCAGGATGGGCTGCCTTTCGGCGGCGTCGGCCCGGCCGGCATGGGGCATTACCACGGCCGCTGGGGCTTCGAGACCTTCAGCAAGATGAAGCCCGTCTTCCACCAGGCGCGGCTCAACGGCATGGGACTATTCAATCCGCCGTATTCGGGTCTGGCGCGCAGGATGCTTGGCTGGATGCTGAAGCTCTGAAAAAAAACGCGCCGGGCGGCGCGTTTTTTATTGGGCGGCGGTTCAGCCGCCGATGTAGCTCATCTCGACCTTGCGCATGCGGGGCGTGGCCTGGCTGCGTTGCTCCGAATAGCGGTCGCCGCGCCGGGCCCAGATGTGCGC
>JAEZVV010000154.1 GCA_023443095.1 Pseudomonadota bacterium | reverse complement strand
GGCCAAGCCTACGCCGGCAATCACGGTGCTTGTTTGATTCATTGAAGAATCTCCAGGGACTAGAAAGGGGGGGGTGCGCCGATCTTCGACGCCAGGATCGTCGCACAGGGGGAGGGCCCTGCCGGCGGAAAACCGAAACTTTTACAGGAGCACCTTGCCAGACCGCTTGATGTAAACAAAGGACTGTTTGAAACGCGGGATAGTCCTGCTGGTGCTGCGCTTAAGAAACGCCCGATTCCGCTGTGAACCGGACTCCGGATTATTGCTTTGCCGATTTCGATGCGGCGGTCTCATGCCGTCGATTTCTTTGACGCGCTTGATCCAATCGAGACGGTTTCCAGTGCGAACAACGTTTGCACCAATTGTTGCTGACTTGCCCGCGGCCGGACGATCACTCCTGCTTGGGCGGGACCCTGTTCCCGCTCGCATCAATACAAAAGGAGTGGCAGGTCATGCGAGTGAGCGTCGGTTATGGACGGGACGAAAAAATCGAACTCGAGATCGAGCAGAAAAACCTGCTCGGCGTGTTCGAGCCGAACGTGGTCCCGAAGATCGACTGCCATCGCTGCTTGGTCGATGCGCTCGCCGCTCCGCTGGGCCGCTCCAGTTTTGATGATTTCATCGCCGGCGACGAACGCATCGTCGTGATCGTCAACGACGGCACGCGGCCGACGCCGACTCGTCACCTGCTGGCCGAGATTTATCCGCGCCTGGCCGGCAAGGACTTGCTGTTCGTGATCGCCACCGGCGTGCACCGCGAGTCGACCCAGGAGGAATACGAGTTCATCTTCGGCAAGGATCTTTATCCGATCCTGCGCGACAAGGGGCAGATCCATGACCACGACGCCCGCCGCGACGCGATGACCTATCTGGGCAAGTCGAGCAACGGCACCGAGATGTATATCAACAAGCTCGTCGCCGAAGCCAAGAAGGTGCTGGTGATAGGCGGGGTCGAGCCGCACTACTTCGCCGGCTACGCGGGCGGCCGCAAGAGCTTCCTGCCGGGGGTGGCTTCGTACGACACGATCACCCAGAACCACATCCTGGCGCTGTCGGACAAGGCGCAGGCGCTCGCGCTCGACGGCAACCCCGTGCACGAGGACATGATCGACGCGATGAAGTGCCTCTCGCACATCGACATCTTCTCGATCCAGACCGTGCTCGACCGCGACCACGACGTCTACGCGCTGACCGCGGGCGACCTGATGGAGACCTTCTACGCCGCCATCGACAAGGCCGCCGAAGTCTTCTGCGTCGACATTCCGGCCAAGGCCGATATCGTGATCTCGGCCGCGCCCTACCCGATGGACGTCGACCTCTACCAGGCGCAGAAGGCACTCGACAACGGCAAGCTCGCCCTGAAAAAGGGCGGCATCCTGATCATGGTCGGCAAGTGCCGTACCGGCATCGGCGAAGAAGCCTTCTACGACCTGCTCGCCTCCGAGTCCACGCCGCAGGGCGTGCTCGACAAGATCAAGACCGGCTTCAAGCTGGGCTGGCACAAGGCGGCCAAGATGGCCGAGATCAACCTGTGGGCCGAGAGCTGGGCGGTGACCGACCTCTCCGACGAGCAGATGCGGGCCGTGCATTTCAAGCCCTACCACGACCTGCGCCTGGCGCTGGCCGACGCGCTGGCGCAGAAGGGGCCGAACGCGACTGTGATCGTGCTGCCGGCCGGCTCGATCACCGCCCCGCGCGTGTCCGCCAAGGCGTGAGACGGTGCGGGTCCTGTATTTCGACTGCGCCAGCGGCATCAGCGGCGACATGACCCTGGCGGCCCTGATCGACCTTGGGGTCGATCGGGGCCTGCTCGAGCGGGAGCTGGCCAAGCTCGGCCTGGGCGACGAGTTCGAACTGAGGGTGAACGAAGGGCGGCGCGGTGGCATGCGCGGGACCAAGGTCGATGTCGTCCTGCGTGGGAACGGCGAGCCAAGACAGCACGGCCACGGACATGAACACGGCCACGATCATGCTCATGTTCATGGGCACGAGCACGGGCACTCCCACGCCCACCATCATCATCACGACCACGACGACCACGACCACGACCATGAGCACGACCGTGGCCACAGTCACGGCCATGGCGGACGGAATCTGGACGACATCGTCGGCCTGATCGAGGCGAGCGCCCTGACGCCCGCCGTCAAGCGCCGCTCGGTGGCGATGTTCGAGGCGGTGGCCGAGGCCGAAGCGCGAGTCCACGGTCGGAGTCTGAACGAGGTCCATTTCCACGAAGTCGGCGCGGTCGATTCGATCGTCGACATCGTGGGCTCGGCGATCGCCCTCGAGGCCCTGGGGGTCGACCGCATCCTGGCCTCGCCGGTCGAGCTCGGCGGCGGTTCGGTGAAGTGCCAGCACGGCGTTCTGGCGGTGCCGGCGCCGGCGACGGCCGAGCTGCTGCGCGGCATTCCGGTGCGCTGGGGGCGCGCCGACCGTGAGCTGACCACGCCAACGGGCGCCGCCATCCTGCGCTGCAACGTGGCAGCGTTCGAGGCGCCGCAAGACCTAGTGGTCGAGCGTGTCGGTTACGGCCTTGGCGGCCACGAGCTGTCCTTTCCCAATCTGCTGCGGGTCTACCTCGGCCGTCTTCCGGCGCCTGGCGAGAGCGACAAGCAGATCCTGCTCCAGACCAACCTCGACGACATGAACCCCGAGGTGCTGGCCCGGGTCGAAGAGCGCTTGTTCGAACTGGGGGCGAAGGATGTCTGGCGCACGCCGGTGCTGATGAAAAAGGCCCGGCTCGGCGTCTGCCTCAGCGTCTTGAGCGACGAGGACGCGTTGCCGCGCCTGCGGGCGGCGATCTTCAGCGAAACCAGCGCGATCGGACTGCGCCAGACCGAAGTCGACCGCATTGCCCTTGAGCGCCGGATCGACGTGCTCGCCACCGAGTGGGGCGAGGTGAGGGTCAAGACCTCGCTGCTCGACGGGGCGGTGGTGCGGCGCAAGCCCGAACACGAGGACTGCCGCTTGATCGCCGAGCGGCTCGGCCTGCCCTTGATCGATGTGACCCAAAGTGTGGAGGCACGCCTGCATGCCCCAGTCCAATGAAGTGCAAGAGTTGCGGCAGCGCCTGGCGGCGCTCGACGGTGCCGTGGTGGCGTTTTCCGGCGGGGTCGACAGCAGCCTGCTGCTGAAACTGGCCCATGACGCCTTGGGCGAACGTGCGCTGGCGGTGACGATTTCGATGGAATCGATGCCGCTGGCCGACAAGGGGCGGGCGGTCGATCTGGCGCGGCGCATCGGCGTGGCGCACGAAGTGATCGAGATGCCCTTCGACTCCGCCCTGGCCAACAACCCGCGCGAGCGCTGCTACCTGTGCAAGACGCGGCTGTTTTCGCATCTGAAGTCGCTGGCGGCCGAACGCGGCCTGGTCGCCGTGCTGGAAGGCAGCAACGCCGACGACTTGAAGGACCATCGCCCGGGCTTGGCGGCGGTGCGCGAGCTCGGAGTTTTGACGCCGCTCGCCGATGCCGGGCTGAAGAAGGACCGGGTGCGGAGCCTGGCTCAGAGCCTGGGTTTGCCGAACTGGAACTGCCCGTCTTCGCCCTGCCTGCTGACGCGCCTGCCTTATGGCGCCGAAGTCAGGGTCGACGACCTGCGCCGGATCGACGCCGCCGAAATGACTTTGCGCGAGATGGGTTTCCGCGCCTTCAGAGTCCGCGCCCACGGCGAGCTGGCGCGGATCGAGGTGGCAGCCAACGAACAGTCGCGCTTCCTGGTGCCGACGGTGCGAAGCGCCGTGCTGGCGCGTTTGCGGGGCTTGGGTTTCGCCCATGTGACGGTCGATCTCGAACCGCACCGCAGCGGCGGCTACGACCGCCTCCAGTCCGTGCCAGAGGCCGCGTGAGCCAGCCCGCAGAACTCCGCGCCCTGCTCGAGGCGGTGCGCCGCGGCGACTGCGTGGTCGACGAGGCGCTGGCCCGCCTGACCGCCTTGCCGTTCGAAGACATCGGCTGCGCCCTGGTCGACCATCATCGCCAGCTGCGCAACGGCCACCCCGAAGTCATCTACTGCGAAGGCAAGACCGACGACCAGGTGCTGGCGATCATCGAGGCGATGCACCGGCGTGGCTCGAACATCCTCGGCACGCGGGCGAGCGCCGCCTTGGCCGCGTCGGTCCGCACGCGCTGGCCCGAGATCCGCCACAACCCGCTCGGCCGCACCCTGAGCCTGGAGCGCCATCCGGTGGCGCCGCCGCCGGGCTATATCGCGGTTGTCGCGGCGGGAACTTCCGATCTGCCAGTGGTGGAAGAGGCTTACGAGACCGCCCGCCTGCTCGGCAACCGGGTCGAGAAGCTGGTCGACGTCGGTGTCGCCGGCATCCACCGCCTGTTCGCCCACATGGATGTCTTGCGCGGCGCCAGCGTGGTGATCGTGGTCGCCGGCATGGAAGGAGCGCTGGCGAGTGTGGTGGGGGGGCTGGTCGACAAGCCGGTGATTGCGGTGCCGACCAGCGTCGGTTACGGCGCCAGTTTCGGCGGCGTGGCGGCCCTGCTTTCCATGCTCAACAGCTGCGCGAGCGGCGTCACCGTGGTCAATATCGACAACGGCTTCGGTGCGGCCTACAGCGCCAGCCTGATCCTGCGCGCCGCGCGCTCCGCGGCGCCGGAGGAATGAAGCCGTGCCCTACGTGAACATCAAGATCACGCGCGACGGTGCGACCGCCGAACAGAAGGCGCGGCTGATCGCCGGCGTCACTCGTTTGCTGCAGGAAGAACTGGGCAAGAACCCAGCGACCACGGTGGTGGTGATCGACGAGGTCGAGACCGACAACTGGGGCATAGGCGGCGAAAGCGTGGCGCTGCGGCGGGCCCGCGGCAGCTGACAGGACGAGACCTCCTCCGCAGGCGCTGCTTTTGAGGCAGCGCTTTTTTTTCGCCGGCAACAAAAAGGGGCAGCTTGCGCTGCCCCTTCGCTTGACCGCCGGCGGGAGCCGGCAGCCTAGACGCTTAGATGTAGCCGTAGATGGTCGCCAGGATGTAGCCGATCACACACGAAGAGCTCACACCCAGAAGACCCGGGATGATGAAGCTGTGGTTGATCACGTATTTGCCGATCCGGGTCGTGCCCGAGCGGTCGAACTGGATCGCGGCGAGGTCGGACGGGTAGGTCGGCAGGATGTAGTAGCCGTAGCAGGCCGCGGCAAACGCCAGGACGTAGCCGGGGTCGAGGCCGATCGCGAGAGCCACCGGAACGATCGCGGCGACCGAGGCGGCTTGCGAGTTCACGAACTTCGACACCAGGACCAGCACGATGGCATAGGTCCAGGGGTACTCCTTGACCACGTCGACCAGGCCGGCCTTGAGCATCGGCATATTGGCTTCGAACACGGTGTCGGCCATCCACGCGATACCGAACACCGCGACGATGGCGATCATGCCCGAGCGGAACACCTCGTTCTTGCCGATCTTTGAGGCGTCGGTCTTGGCGAACATGACCATCAGCGCGCCCGCGGCGAGCATGACCATCTGGATCGTGAGCACCATGTTCAGGGGCTTGCCCTTGAACACCGGGCGCAGCTCGGAGAAGGCGCCCAGCACGGCGATGACCGCGACGCCGGCAATGAAGATCCACATCGCGAGCCACTGGTGGCTCGGGAGCTTCTTGCCGAGCAGGGTGGTGGTGTCGCCGTAGACATAGGCCTTGACCTCGGGGTCAGCAATACGGGCCTGGAACTCGGGATCCTTGTCCAGATCCTTGCCACGGAACCACGAGAAGGCAGCCACGACGAGGATGGCAAGCAGGGTCGACGGAATCGTCAGGCTCATCACGTCGATCAGGGTCACCGGCTGGCCGTTGATGGTCGAGCCGGCGGTGGCGAAGATCGCCACGAACGAGACCATGGCCACCGACACCGGCGAGGCGCAGATGCCCATCTGGCTCGAAATCGTCGAAGCGGCGAGCGGGCGTTCGGGACGGATGCCGTTTTTGATCGCGACGTCGTAAATAATCGGCAGCATGGTGTAGACCACGTGGCCGGTGCCGCACAGCATCGTCAGGAAACAAGTAAGGAAGGGAGCGAGGACCGAAACGTATTTCGGATTGCGGCGCAGGATGCGTTCGGCCACCTGCAACATGCAATCGAGACCCCCTGATGCCTGCAGCGTGGCCGAAGCCGCCACCACGGCAAGAATGGTGAGGATGACGTCGGTAGGCGGTTTTCCCGGGGCAAGGCCAAAACCAAACACCAGAATCATCAAGCCAACGCCGCCGATCAGGCCAAGTGCCACGCCGCCCTTTCTGGCGGCGTAGAACAGGCAGATCAGGACGACTGCCAGTTGAAGTGCGAACACCATGATGGATACACCTTTCAAGTTGAACAACGCGGGCAGATTAGGCGGCGAAGGCTTATTCGAAAGTGCAATTAATCAAGTGCGGCAAAAATGAGGTGCTATGAATTTCCCTAGTCGAGGTTGGCGTCGGCAGTGTTATTGCGTAAATGGCGTTTTCGCCTTTACTGGCTCAGCGAATGAGCCTGCTGGGGTTGGTTGACGAACCTCAAGTCTCGAGCGTGGCGGCTGAATCTCAAAGGTAATGTCCAGCCTCGATTAATTAATCAAAAAGTGACAGGATCGGGATCGGATCGCGGCTGATGTTTAATGCGCGACAAACTTTGACGCCGCTGTTGCGCGTAAAGAGGAACAGCGGTGGCCGAGGCGGTGGGTGGGGTTTTCCGGAGCGTGACTTGAGTTTTGGCAAAAGCTGGTTTTGTCCCGATCGAAAACCAAGGGCCTGCCGCGCAGGTTTCGGTTTGTCGATGGCACAGCGGCGGGAGCGGGCGTTGGG
>JAEZVV010000073.1 GCA_023443095.1 Pseudomonadota bacterium | reverse complement strand
GCCCCACGCGCCGTCCGCGAGCCGCCGGACGTCGATCCGCGCCGAACCGGCGCCGCGCACACCCCGAGGAAACCCGTCGTCGCCGACCGGGAACGGAGGGTCGAATTGGTAAAATCCGGCGCCGATCCTGGCCCGGCCGCCTTGTGCCGGCCTGCCTCCCACCCTTATTGCAGCCACTGCAACGACGTCCGACCGCTTCATGAAGACTCCCGTTGACCACCCTCGCTCCGCCAGGACGCCCGCATGCCGGTGACCGAGTGCCTGCGCCCGGCGCCGGCCTGTGCCGAAGCACCCCGCTGGCGCCAGCTCAGCTGCGAAGCGCCGTGGCTGCCGCTCGACGCCGTGTTCCGCCGCTACGGCGGCAGCGACGCGGTGTTCTGGTCGCCGCCCGAAGGTCCGGCCGCCGTGGCCTGGGGTCTCGCAGCGCAGATCTCCGCCGCCGGCCCCGAACGAATGTCACAACTGCGCGACGCCGGCGCCCGGCTGCTCGCTGAAGTCGAAGCCGACCCCGCCGCCCCCGCACCACGCCTGTGGGGCGGCTTCGCATTTGCGCCCGGCGCCGCCGCCGCCCCGTTCTGGCGCGGATTCGGCGACGCCAGCTTCGTCCTGCCCCGCCTCACTTACTGGCAGATCGACGACCGCGCCTGCCTGCAACTCGTTTGCGAGCTCAACGACACCGGTGCCGAGACCGAACTCGCCGCCACCCGCGCCGCCTTGTTGCGCCTTGCCGCCGCCAGCCCCGAAGCCGGCCCCGCACCGGCCGCCGCACCCCGGATCCTGCCGCCCGACCCCGAAGCCTGGCGCCGCCAGGTGGGCGGGATCCTGGCCGCCATCGCCACCGGCGCCATGCACAAGGTGGTCGCCGCGCATTGCAGCGAGGTGTTGTTTGCCGCCGCACCGGCGGTCGACTCGGTGCTCGCCGCCCTCGCCGACGAAAGCGGCCGGGTCTGGCGTTACGCGATCGGCCGCACCGGCGCGACGATGCTGGGCGCCACCCCCGAACGGCTGGTGCGCCGCCGCGGGCTGAGAGTCGACAGCGACGCGCTTGCCGGCACACTGGCCAAAGCCGCCGGCGCCGCTGCCGACCTGCTCGCCAGCACCAAGGACCGACGCGAACACCAGCTGGTCTGCCAGGGGGTGGCCGAAGCGCTCGCCCCGCTCTGCTCGCCGCTGTCGGTGCCCGGCTCGCCGCAGATCCGCGAACTCAAGCGCCTCTACCACCTCGCCACGCCGATCGAAGGCCAGCTGCGCCAGCCAACCCATGTGATCGACCTGGTCGCCCGCCTGCACCCGACCCCGGCCACCGGTGGCACACCGCGCGCCGCCGCCTTCGAGATCATCGCCGCCGCCGAAAGCACGCCGCGCGGCTGGTACGCCGCCCCCGTCGGCTGGTTCGACGCCAGCGGCGACGGCGAGTTCGTCGTTGCCCTGCGCTCGGGCCTGCTCGCCGGCGACCGCGCCTACGTGTTTGCCGGCGCCGGCATCGTCGCCGGTTCGGTCGCGGAACAGGAACTGGCCGAGACCGAACTCAAACAACGCGTCATGCTGCGGGCTTTGGGCGCCGCCGCCGATTGATCCGCCGGGGCAGCAACGCCCCGGCCTTCCCAACACGAGCCTTCCGATGCCAGAAAACCTGCTGACCGAGTGGTCGCGCCTCTTGTTCGACAGTCTGGCCGCCGCCGGCGTCACGGAAGTGGTCGCGAGCCCGGGCTCGCGCAACACGCCTTTTGTGCTGGCCGCTTGCCGCCAGCCCGGCCTGAGGGTGAGCGACGTGATCGACGAACGCGCCGCCGCCTTTTTCGCCCTCGGCCAGGCCCGCGTCAGCGGCCGCCCGAGCGTGCTGGTCTGCACCTCGGGCAGCGCCGGCGCGCACTATCTGCCGGCAGTGATCGAAGCCGACGCCGCCGGCATTCCGCTGCTGATCCTCACCGCCGATCGCCCGATCGAACTGATCCACGTCGGCGCCAACCAGGCGATCGACCAGGCGCCGCTGCTCGCCGGCTATGTGCGGCGGATGGTCGACGTCGGCGCCCCCGACCCCCTGCCCGGTTCGCTGCGCGGCCTGCGGCGCCTGGCCGCACAGGCCGTGGCCTTGAGCCAGGCCCCGCGGCCGGGACCGGTCCACCTCAACCTGCGCGCGCGCAAGCCGCTCGAACCCGCAGCCGCCCGCTCAAGCGCCGGCATCGCCCTCAAACAAGCGGTCGACGAGCTCTGCGCACGACCGATCACGGCGGTGTTCGAGCCCTGTTTCAAACTGGATGACAACGCGATCGAAGCCATTGCCGCCCGGCTGGCCCGGGCCCGCCGCGGCGTGATCGTCGCCGGCCCGGCCCCGGCCGGGCAGGAGGCCGCGCGGACGGCGGTGGCCGCGCTGGCCGAGGCGAGCGGCTTTGCCCTCCTGCCCGAGGCGGCGAGCCAGCTGCGTTTTACCGGCGGCTCCGAGCCGGCCATCACCGGCTTCGACTGGATCTACCGCCTGCCCGCCGGCGACGGCGAACTCCTGCCCGACTTCGTCCTTCAGCTCGGCGCGCCCCCGACCTCGGGCGCCTGGGAACGCCTGATCGAGCGCCACCCCGAAATCGAACGGGTGGTGATCTCGGCCACGGGCTGGCCCGACCCGCACAACAGCGCCGCCGCGATCGTGCACGCCGACATCGCCGACACCTGCGAGCGCCTTGCCGCCGCGGTGCAGGGCCGCGGTTCTGCGACCCGCCGGGCTTTCGCCACCGAACTCGCCCGCGCCGACCAGGCCGTGCGCGCCGCCATCGCGGCCGACCCCGCGATCGGCGGCGAGGGCTGGAGCGAAGCGGCGATTGCCCAGACCCTGTGCGCGGCCTTGCCTGCCGCGAGCTGGCTGGTGCTCGGCAACAGCCTGCCGCTGCGTTGCGTCGACGCGTATTGCCCGGGCCCGGCGCCGGCGCTGCACGTGCTCAACCAGCGCGGCGCCAGCGGCATCGACGGCCTGGTGAGCGGCGCCGCCGGTGCGGCCAGCGTGGCCACCGCCCCGGTCGCGCTGCTGGTGGGCGATGTCAGCCTGCTGCACGACATCGGCGGCCTGATGCCGGCGGCCGCGCTGCGGCGGCCGCTGGTGGTGGTGGTGGTCAACAACGGCGGCGGCCGCATCTTCGAGCAGCTGCCGATCGCCCGCGCCGGCCACGACGACGCCTTGCACCACTTCACCACCCCGCATTCGATCGAGCTTGAACACGCGGCCCGGCTCTACCGCGTCAGTTACGCACGGGTCGACTCGCGCGCGGCCCTGGCCGAGGCCATCGCCGCCGGCCTCGGCCACGACGGCTGCTCGCTGATCGAAGCCGTGGTGCCGCCGCACGGCGCGGCCGAGGTGCAGGACCGAATCCTCGCAGCGCTCAAGCCCTGACATGGCCGCGGAAGCACCCGCCTGGGTCCTGCTGCACGGTTTTGCCGGCGCGCCCGCCTCGTGGGCCGGGGTTGCGGCCGAACTGGCCCGCCACGGCCGAGTCTGGGCCCCGGCGCTGATGGGTCACGCCCATGCGCCGGTCGGCGCCCGCTGTTTCGAAGACGAGGTCGACCGGCTCGCCGCGGCCGTGGCCGACGCCGGCCTTGCCGGCGCCCACCTGGGCGGCTATTCGCTCGGCGCCCGGATCGGCTTCGGCCTGCTGTCGCGCCACCCGCAGCTTTTTTCCCGGGCCACCCTGATCGGCGGCCACCCGGGCCTGGCGGCCGACGACCCAGCGCGGGCCGAACGCGCCGCGGCCGACGAACGCTGGGCCAAGCTCGCCGAGTCGGCGGGCGCGGCCGAGTTCGCCCGGCAGTGGGCGCAGCAGCCGATCTTTGCCACCCAGGCCGAGTTGCCCGCGCAGCAGCAGGCGACCCAGCGGGCGATCCGGGAGGCCCACGACGGCCGCGCCCTGGCGCAGGCGATGCGGGTCTTGTCGCTCGCGCGCATGCCGGACTGGCGCCCACATCTGGCAGGGCTGGCCCTGCCGGTCACGCTGATGGTCGGCCGCCGCGATGCCAAGTTCCACGCCCTGGCTCAGGAAGCGCAAACACGCCTGCCATGCTCGCGCCTGCTCGTGGTCGAAGGCGCCGGCCACAACACCTTGCTCGAAGCGTCGGCGGCGGTTGTCAGCGCCCTGCTCGAGGATTGGCCGGCATGAAGCCGGGCTGGCAGGCGATCTCGCTGCGCCGGTTCGGCGGCGCCGCCGTCGGCCTCTCGGGCGCAGCGCGCGGGCAGAACCAGCGCGCCGGGCTGGTGATACGCATCAGCGACCACCAGGGCGGCTGGGGCCAGGGCGAAGCTTCGCCGCTGCCGGGATACAGCCGCGACACGCTGGAGCAAAGCTCGGCCCAGCTCGGTCGACTCGACCCGGCCCGCCTGCCCTGGCCGGGTGTCGACGAAGCCGCGGACGCCTGGTGCCAACGCGCCCTGGCGGCCAGCGGCGTGTATGCCCCGGCGGCACGTTTCGCGCTCGAGACCGCATTGCTCGACTGGTTCGGCCGCCGCCACGGCATCGCGCTCTGGCACCTTCTGGGCGGCAGCGACGCGACCCGGCAAGTGCCGCTCTCGGCCCTGGTCGCCGACCTTGTCGAAGCGCGCCGGGCCTACGCCGCCGGGCTGCGGTGTTTCAAGCTCAAGCTCGATCCGGCCCAGCTCGACCGTGACCTTGCCTTGGCGGCCGAGCTGCGTACCGAGTTCGGCCCCGCCGTGGCGCTGCGCTTCGACGCCAACGGCCGCTTCGCCCCCGAGCAGGTGGCCGATGCCCTGAGCAAACTGGCCCGCTACCGGCCCGAGTTCGTCGAAGAACCGGTGGCCGGGGCGGAACTCGCCGCCCTGCGTCAGGTGCCGGTCGTTCTGGCCGCCGACGAGTCGCTCGCCCAGGCGGCGCTGTGGCCGGCGCTCGCCGCCAGCTGCCGCGTGCTGGTGCTCAAACCCACCCTGCTCGGCGGCCTGCTGCGCTGCCGGCAGTTGGCGGTCGACGCGGCCGAGCGCGGCATGGCAGTGAGCCTCACGCATACCTTCGACGGCCCGATCGCGCAGGCGGCCACCGCCCAGCTGGCGCTGGCGCTGCCGGGCCGGGTGCTCGCCTGCGGACTGGGGCGACACGCCGCGGCGGGGTTGTGGCCGGCCGCAGCCTGGCCCGAGTGGCGCGAGGGCATGATTTCCGCAAACGAGAGCCCCGGCCTCGGCCTGCCCGAGCTCGCGCTCGGCACGAGCTGAGTCCGGCGCCGGTCAGAGGCCGGCTGGCTCTCGCACGAAGCCGAAACGCGCCGGCAGATCGGCGCTGCGGCAACGGCCCAGGACGATGCGGCCGCCGGCCAGCCCGAGCGCGGCGGCGGCCACGAAGGCGTCTTCTCGGCCTTCGAGCCAGCGTTCCAGCTCTGCTTCTGACAAGGGTTGGCCCTGGCGGTCGGTGAGTTGGTCAATGAAAGCCGCGGCGTCGCGGTCGTCGAGCTGCCCCGGCCCGAGGTCAGTGACCAGGACCAGGCGGTCGTCGTCGAGCAGGAGCGCGGACAAGAGCCGCGCCGGCCGCGCGCCGGTATGCGCAAGCAGTGCGCCGGTCGCGTCGAGCCGCCAGATCCAGGGGGCGGATTCGAGTTCGACGTAGACGCGCTGCGGGCCGTTCTGGAAATACCACTGGCCTGCGGCATCGGCCGCGTAGTTGCGGCCGATGAAATCGCGCAGGGCGGGGTTGGCGACGCGCTCACCTTCGATGAGCCACTCGCCGCGGGCGGTGAGCCGCATCCAGCCGTGCGCGTCGGGAACGCCGGGCCACTTCTCCATGGCCGCCATCACGGAATCGTCCATTCAGGCGCCGCCGATGCGGCCCGCTGCCCCATCGTTCATCAGGTGTTGCTGACCTTGATCGCCGGCATCTTGAGCGACATGTCCTTGGCCTTGACCGCGATCGCCACCGCCACCTTGCGTGCGATTGCCTTGTAGGCGGCGGTGATGTCGCTGTCGGGCTCGGCCACCACGGTCGGGGTGCCGCTGTCGGCCTGCTGGCGGATACGCATGTCGAGCGGGAGCGAACCCAGCACCTCGACGCCATACTCCTTGCTCATGCGTTCGGCGCCGCCGCTGCCGAAGATGTGTTCGGCGTGGCCGCAGTTGCTGCAGACGTGGACCGCCATGTTCTCGACCAGGCCGAGGATGGGAATGCCGACCTTCTCGAACATCTTGAGGCCCTTCTTGGCGTCGAGCAGGGCGATGTCCTGCGGCGTGGTCACCACCACCGCGCCGGTCACCGGCACGCTCTGGCTGAGCGTGAGCTGGATGTCGCCCGTGCCCGGGGGCATGTCGATCACCAGGTAGTCGAGCTCGCGCCAATTGGTCTGAGCCAGCAGCTGCTGCAGCGCCTGGCTCACCATCGGGCCGCGCCAGACCATGGGCTGGTCAGGGTCGATCAGGAGGCCGATCGAGGCGACCTGGATGCCGTGGTTTTCGAGCGGCTCCATGGTCTGACCGTCGAGCGACTGCGGCTGGCCAAACACGCCCAGCATGGTCGGTTGCGAGGGGCCGTAGATGTCGGCGTCGAGCATGCCGACGGTGGCGCCTTCGGCCGCGAGCGCGAGCGCCAGGTTGGCCGCGACCGTGCTCTTGCCGACCCCGCCCTTGCCCGAGGAGACGGCGATGATGTTCTTGACGTTGGGCATCACCTTCACGCCGCGCTGCACGGTGTGGGCGACGATCTTCTGCGTCACGTTGGCACTGACGTTGTCGGCGCCCGCGCCCTTCAGGGCCGCGATCACCGCCTTGCGCAGGGCGGGAATCTGGCTCGCGGCGGGGTAGCCGAGTTCGACGTCGACGCTGACATCGGCGCCGTCGACGCGGATGTTGCGCGCAACGCGCGAGCTGACCAGATCGCGGCCGGTGTTGGGGTCGATGACGGTTTGCAGGGCCGCGGTCGCGGCTTCAACGTTGATGCTCATAGGGGTAGTGCCTGCGGTGATCACTGGAAGCTCGCGAGTCTATCGGACCGGGCGCCCCAGTGGCCCTTGGTAGAATGCGGCCATTGCCGAGACGCCTTGCCCCTCGCCCACCATGCCCCCGCGCCCTCAGTTCCACCGCAACCCCGCCGTCCGGCAGGCAGGGATGCGCGCCGCCGGCGGGCGAATGTGCCGGCGAATGTGCCCACCCAGGCTCTGAACGCCTTCGGCGCCGCGCCGTGTAACGCGGCCTTCCTCTCGTATTCCCGGGTCCAGCCATGAACCAGCGCAAGCTCTTTGTCACCACCGCCCTGCCCTACGCCAACGGCGCCTTCCACATCGGCCACATCATGGAATACATCCAGGCCGACATCTGGGTGCGCCACCAGCGCATGAGCGGCAACCAGGTGCACTTCGTCGGCGCCGACGACGCCCACGGCGCGCCGATCATGATCGCCGCCGAAAAGGCCGGCCTCACGCCGCAGGAGTTCGTCGGCCGCATCGCCGCCGGCCGCAAGCAGTACCTCGACGGCTTTCACATCAGCTTCGACCACTGGCACAGCACCGACAGCGACGAAAACACCGAGCTGTCGCAGGACATCTACCGCAAGCTGAAGGCCGCCGGGCTCATCTACACCAAGAACATCGAGCAGTTCTACGACCCGGTGAAGGGCATGTTCCTGGCCGACCGCTACATCAAGGGCGAATGCCCCAAGTGCGGCGCCAAGGACCAATACGGCGATTCGTGCGAGGTCTGCGGCGCGGTTTATTCGCCCACCGACCTGAAGAACCCGTTCTCGACCCTGACCGGCGCCCGCCCCGAGCTGCGCAGCTCGGAGCACTACTTCTTCAAGCTCTCCGACCCGCGCTGCGTCGACTTCCTGCGCGCCTGGAGCGAAGGCCGCGCGGCCGACGGCACGCCCCGCCTCCAGCCCGAGGTGCTCGCCAAGGCGCAGGAATGGCTGGGCGAGGACGGCAAGCTCGGCGACTGGGACATCTCGCGCGACGCGCCCTATTTCGGCATCCCCATCCCGGACGCGCCGGGCAAGTATTTCTATGTCTGGCTCGACGCTCCGGTGGGCTACCTGGCGAGCCTCAAGGCCTACTGCCAGAAGATCGGCGTCGATTTCACGAGCTTCCTCGAAGCGCGCGACACCGAGCAGGTCCACTTCATCGGCAAGGACATCATCTATTTCCACACGCTGTTCTGGCCGGCGATGCTGCATTTCGCGGGCCAGCCCTACCGCGTGCCCGACCACGTCAACGTGCACGGCTTCATCACCGTGAGCGGCGAGAAGATGAGCAAGAGCCGCGGCACCGGCATCAGCCCGCTCAAATACCTGGAGCTCGGCATGAACGCCGAGTGGCTGCGCTACTACATCGCCGCCAAGCTCAACTCGCACGTCGAAGACGTCGACTTCAACCCCGACGACTTCGCCCAGCGCGTGAACTCGGACCTGATCGGCAAATACGTCAACATCGCCAGCCGCGCCGCCGGCTTCCTGGTCAAGCGTTTCGACGGCAAGGTCGACGAAGCGGCCTTCGCCGCGCCCGAACTCGCCACCCTGCGCGCGGCCGCCCCCGAGATCGCTGCCTTCTACGAAGCGCGCGAATACGGCAAGGCGCTGCGCAAGATCATGGAACTCGCCGACCTGGTCAACGAGTTCGTCGACCGCGAAAAGCCCTGGGAGCTGGCCAAGAAACCCGAGGCCGCGGCCGACCTGCACCGCGTCTGCAGCGTCTCGCTCGAAGCCTTCCGCCTGCTCACGCTCTACCTCAAGCCGGTGCTGCCGGCGGCCGCCGCCGCGGTCGAGAACTTCCTCGCCTGTGGCGAGCTCGACTGGAACAAGGTCGCGACGCCGCTGTCGGCAGCGCAGCCGATCCAGCCCTACCAGCACCTGATGCAGCGGGTCGACATGAAGCAGCTCGACGCCCTGCTCGAGCCGCCCGCACCCGTCGCCGAAGAAGTGCTGCCCGGCGGCGAAGCGATCGCCGAGACCATAAGCATCGACGACTTCGCCAAGCTCGACCTGCGCGTGGCCAAGATCGTCAAATGCGAGGCCGTCGACGGCAGCGACAAGCTCCTGCGCCTGACGCTCGATGTCGGCGAAGGCAAGACCCGCAACGTGTTTTCGGGCATCAAGAGCGCCTACAGTCCCGAGGACCTCGAAGGCAAGCTCACCGTGATGGTCGCCAACCTCGCGCCGCGCAAGATGAAGTTCGGCGTGAGCGAAGGCATGGTGCTGGCCGCCAGCCACGCCGACGGCAAGGCCCACCCGGGACTGTGGATCCTCGAGCCGCACAGCGGCGCCCAGCCCGGCATGCGGATCGGCTGATCGATCGCAGCACTCACGAAAAAGGCCACGCTCGAACGAGCGTGGCCTTTTTGTTTGAGGGGCGCCAAGCGCCCCTCGCAGCAACGGATCAGGCCTTGACCAGGCGGGCCGCTTCGCGCCCCGCGACCATGCCGGTCACGCCCGAATAGACGTAGGCGTCGCCCGAGCGGTAGCCGCGGCCGAAGTGTTCGCCGAACGCCACCGCGCCGGCGGCGTAGAAGCCCGGCGCCACCGGCTTGCCGCTCAGGCTGACGACTTCGGACTTCTCGTTGATGGTGATGCCGCCCACGGTTTCGATCATCACCGGGTGCACGCGCAGGAAGTAGAACGGTGCCTTGAGCTGCTTGGAAAACACGGTGCGGCCAAAACGGTCGACACGCTTGTCCTTGAGGGCCGTGATGCGGTTGTGCTCCTCGATTTCGAAGCGGACGTTGGCTACCGGCGCGCCGAGCTTGGCCGCCAGTTCCTCGATCGAGTCGGCGCGGGTCGTCACCCCGTTCTTGATCATCTCGTGCACCAGCGGATGCAGGTCTTCGGTGACGATTTCGTACGTCGCCTTCTGCTTGAGCATCTCGATGTTGGTGGTGGTGTAGATGATGTATTCGTTGACGAAGCGCTTGCCCTGCTCGTTGAGGAAGATCGCGCCGTTGAGGATGGGGGCCGAGGAATAGAAGATCTTCTTGCTCACTTCCATGGTCGGCGTGACCATCGCGATGTTGAGGTTGGCCACCCCAGCGCCGTGGGCGTTGGCGATCAGCATGCCGTCGCCCTTGGCCTCGACGTCCATGATGCGGGCAGTGTCCTTCCACTGGTTGGTGAACTTCTCTACCAGCGCCTGGTTGCGGCCGAAACCGCCGGTGGCCAGCACCACGGCGCGGGCGCCGATCGCCACTTCCTCGCCCTCGATGTCGGCCAGCACGCCGATCACTTCGTGCTGCTTGCCGCCGCGGAAGACCTCGACGATGCGCGCGTCGGTCTTGACCGTGATGTTCTTGTGGGCGCGCACCTTGGCTCCCACCGCCTTCATCAGGGCTTCGCCGCGGCCGTCGACCTTAGGCACGCGTAGGGTCGGGCCGCCGTTGGCGGTGTCCTTGTCGTCGGCGAACTTGACGCCGTAGTCGATCAGCCGGTCGACGAACTCGGCCGAGCCGGCGGCCAGGACCTTGGCCTTCTTGGGGTCGCGCGTGCCGGCGCCGTAGTCCAGGATGTCTTGCTCGTAGGCAGCGGCGCTGTCGACGATGCCTTGCGCCTTGTGCCAGCGCGTGTTGGCCGAACGGATCCAGGCCGACGAGATGCGCGAGTTGCCGCCGAGGTCGGGAGTGGCCTGCAGCAGGAGGACGCGGGCCCCGCCGTTGGCGGCTTCGAGCGCGGCCATGCAGCCGGCGACGCCGCCGCCGGCGACGACGACGTCGGTCTGGCTCGCCCATTTCTTGGGCGGCATCGCGGGCATGGCGGCGGCAGCCGGGGCGAAGGCGGCGGCCGCGCTGGCGCCGGCAATGCCGGCGGTCGAGACGAGGAAGGTGCGACGGGTCAGTTGTTGCTTGTCGGACATGGTTTCACCAGGGGTCGATGCCGGCGGCAAAGCGAGGCCGCAGGCGGTTGCTGCGGATTACTTGAGCTTGAGCTGCGGGAACTGATGGCATTCGTTGCAGTAGATCTTTCCTTCGCCATGGCTGGCATGGCAGTAGGTGCAACGCAGTTCGCCAAGGTGCGACTTGTGCGGATTGGGCTCGAGCTTGGCGGTTGATTCAGCCAGCTTGGCGTAACTCTCGTGACAGGTCAGGCAGGCCTTGGTGGTCGGCTTGCGCGGCTTGTCGGTCTGGCCGTGGCAACTGGTGCACTCCAGGCCCAGCGTGGCGTGACGATCCTTGAGGTCCATGGCTTGCGCCATGCCGGCGGCGCCAGAGACACCCAGCACGACCAGCCAGACCCAGCGGCGCAAACACGGAAAAAGACGAAACGGATTTTTCATGTTCAACCTTGATGGCAGGCACAAACGAGAGCCCCTGGGCGCCGGCTTGGTGCCGGCGTCGCGGGTGCTCTCGCGCTTGGAAACCGTGCCCCGGCAACGCGCTGGGCGGGACCGGCCCGCCGCTTCCTGCCACGCCGCCCGGGCAGCGTCAACAAGGTACTTCGGAACATGCCCGCAGGATCAACAAGCCGGGTTTGCAGCGGCTGCAAGATCGTTAATCCCGATTCCCCGCGCGCAGTGCCCCACCAACAATCAAGGCCTTTCCGGTGGGAGCGAGTCGTGCGCAAGAGTGATGACCTGTCGTTGTGGCGGCTGCTGTTCCGAGTGGTTGAACTCGGCAGCCTGAGCCGGGCGGCGGAAGAGTGCGGAATGGACGTGTCGTCGGTCAGCCGCCGCCTCACCCAGCTCGAGGACGGCCTCGGCACCCAGCTGCTGACCCGCTCGTCCCGCCTGGTCAAGCTCACCAGCGAAGGCGAACGCGCCTACGGCGAGATGCGGCGCCTGGTCGACCAGGTCGACCTGCTCGCCGGCTCGCTCGGCGAACAGCCCAGCGAGCTGGCGGGCAAGATCCGGATCTCGGCGCCGCTGCCGGTGGGCGAAAGCCTCATCGCCGGCTGGCTGCTCGAGTTCCAGCACCGCCATCCCAAGGTCGTGATCGACCTCTTCCTGGCCCAGCGTTACGTCGACCTGCTGGTCGAGGGTTTCGATCTCACGGTGCGGGTCGGCCCGGTGCGCGACGAACGCGTGGTCGCCAAGCGGCTCGGCGCCATGCCCCTGGTGATGTCGGCGAGCCCGGCCTACCTGGAGCGCCACGGCGTGCCGCAACACCCGCGCGACCTGCTCGAACACAACGTCCTGCCCTACGTCGGCCCCAAGGGCGTGCAGCCGCAATACATGTACCGCGGCCAGGAGCGCGAGTTGCTGGTCTTCAACTCCTCGCTCCAGAGCAACAACATCAACGCGATCTACAACGCCACGCTCGCCGGCGTCGGCATCCAGATCCGGGCCCCGCTGTGGATGGCCAAGCCCGACCTCGACGCTGGCCGCCTGGTCCATGTCCTGCCCGAGTGGCGCACCGAAAGCCCCGAGGCCTTCGCGCTGCGGCTGCCGTCGCCCCACCCCCGGCCCTGCGTGCTGGCGCTGATCGACTGGCTGAGCGAGTGCTGGGCAAAAACCCCCACCCTGACCGAGCATTGAACGCACCCCGCTCCGGACCGGGTCCCTCTCGAACGCCGGCCCCGGGATAAATCCGTAGCACCAACACCACGCCGTTTTGATCCTAGGCACCGACACCCGTCCGTCGCAGCTTTAAACTTTTTGATTGGCTTTCGAGAAGGGGAACGGGGATGAATGCAGCACAGCAGATTGCAGAGGCCGTGCGGCGCTTGCCCCTTGCGCGGTTCCGCCCGGTATCGCTCGACCTGCTGCACGGTTATTCGAGCCAAAAGCTTGGCAAAGACGTCTCGGCCGGACTCACGGTGGGCGTAGTCGCCCTGCCTCTGGCGATGGCCTTTGGCATCGCTTCGGGAGTGCCGCCCGAGGCCGGCATCTACACCGCCATCATTGCCGGCTTCCTGATTGCCCTGCTGGGCGGATCCAAGGTCCAGATCGGCGGGCCGGCCGGCGCCTTCATCGTCATCATCTACGGCATCATCGCCCAGTACGGCCTCGCCAACCTGCTGATCGCCACCATCGGTTCGGGGGTGCTGCTGTTCCTGATGGGCCTGTTCAAGCTCGGCAGCCTGATCCGCTTCATTCCCGTCTCGATCGTGATCGGCTTCACCAACGGCATCGCGGTGCTGATCGGGCTGTCGCAGGTGAAGGACTTCCTGGGGCTGTCGATCGCCAAGATGCCGGCCGATTTCTTCCATCAGGTAAAAGCGATCAGCGGCGCGATCGGCACGATCAATCCGTATTCGGTGGCCATCGCCGTCGCCTCGCTGGCGCTGGTCGTTTTCTGGCCCAAGGCCTACAAGATGGACGGCGCGCCCTGGAAGAAATGGCTCGCCCACCTGCCGGGCACCGTGATCGCGCTCGTGTTGTCGACCATCGCCGTGAGCCTCTTCAGCCTGCCGGTCGAAACCATAGGTTCCAAATTCGGCGGCATTCCGCAATCGCTGCCCGCGTTTGCCTTCCCCGAGTTCTCGTGGGAGACCGCCAAACAGCTGTTCGGCCCCATGCTCACGCTCGCCTTGCTGGGCTCGATCGAGTCGCTGCTGTGCGCGCGCGTGGCCGACAGCATGACCGACGACCGCCACGACCCCAACCAGGAGCTGATGGGCCAGGGCATCGCCAACTTCGTCGTGCCGTTTTTCGGCGGCATTCCCGCCACCGGCACCATCGCCCGCACCGTCACCAACATCAAGAGCGGCGCCGTCAGCCCGGTGGCCGGCGTGGTGCATGCGCTCACCCTGCTGGTGGTGATCCTGGTCGCCGCACCGCTCGCCTCGAACATTCCGCTCGCCGCTCTGGCGGCGATCCTGATGTTCGTCGCCTGGAACATGGGCGAATGGCGCGAGTTCATCCGCCTGCGGCAGTTCAGCATGACTTACCGCGTCACCCTGCTCGCGACCTTCTTCCTGACCGTGGTGTTCGACCTCACGGTGGCGGTGGAAGTGGGCCTGGTGCTCGCCAGCCTGTTCTTCCTCTACCGCATGAACACGCTCACCCGCGTGCTGCCGCTCACGCTGTCCTTCGGCACGCCGGCCGGGATCGAAGCCTGGCGCACCGAAGGCGCCCTGTTTTTCGGCTCGGTCTCCAAGCTCGAACACGTCACCGATCCGGTGCGCCTGGCCGCCGCCAACGGCCCGCGGGTGATGGTGCTCGACTTCTCCGAACTGCTGTCGCTCGACACCAGCGCGCTCGACATCATCGAGGGCCTGGAGCGAACCCTGGCTCGGCGCGGCGCCCACCTGATCATCGCCGGCGCAGACCAGCAGCCGCTCTCCCTGCTCCAGCGCTCGGGTTTTGCCAGCCAACTGGGCGACAAGCTCGTGCCCGACCTCGCCAGCGCCGAAGTCCGCGCGCGCCAGTTGCTGCAAGCGCCCCCGATCTAACCCTGAGCGGCCCCGCCACACGAGCTGCGCTTGCGGCAAGGCAAGCCCGCCGCAAGCGCGCTCGGGCCTAATCCTCCGGTCAAATCCCGCGAGGAACCCGAACGTGGACACAGCCGCTGCAAGCCAGTCGCTGACCGACACCCTGGCCAAGTTCACGGCCTACGTCGGCAAGCGCCTGCCCACCGACATCACGGCCAAGCTGGCCGAGTTGCGCGCCGACGAGACCCAGCCGCTGGCTCAGGTCATCTACCAGGCGATGGCCGACAACCAGGCCGCCGCCGACCGTCTCGACCGGCCGAGCTGCCAGGACACCGGCGTGATCCAGTACTTCATCACCGCCGGCGCCCGTTTCCCGCTGCTGGGCCAGCTCGGCCCCATCCTGCTCGAGGCCACCCGCGAAGCGACCGTCCAGGCACCGCTGCGCCACAACGCGGTCGAGACCTTCGTCGAGAAAAACACCGGCACCAATACCGGCACCCGCGCCCCCTGGCTCGACTGGGAGATCGTGCCCGACGACGACAGCGTGACCATCGACGTCTACATGGCGGGCGGCGGCTGCACCCTGCCGGGAGCGGCCAAGGTGCTGATGCCCGGCGAAGGCTACGAAGGCGTGACCGAGTTCGTGTTCGACGTGATCACCGGGCGCGGCATCAACGCCTGCCCGCCGCTGGTGGTAGGCGTGGGCGTTTCGACCGCGGTCGAGACTGCGGCGCGGCTCTCCAAGCTCGCGATCCTGCGCCCGCTCGGCACCCACCACCCCGACCCCAACGCCGCCAAGCTCGAGCGCCTGCTCGAGGACGGCCTCAACGCGGTCGGGATCGGGCCGCAAGGCCTGTCGGGCAAGGCCAGCGTGCTGGGCGTAAACATCGAATCCTCGGCGCGCCACCCCTCGACCATCGCGGTCGCGGTCTCGACTGGCTGCTGGGCGCACCGCCGCGGGCGCATCCGCATCGCCGCCGACCTGTCCTACGAAATCCTGTCGCACGAAGGAGTGGTGCTGTGAAGAAGATCCTGACAACCCCGATCCGCGACGAGGATCTCGAGTCGCTGGAGGTCGGCGACGTGGTCTACCTCACGGGCCAGCTCGTCACCTGCCGCGACGTCGCGCACCGCCGCCTGATCGAACTCGGCCGCGAACTGCCGGTCGACCTGAATGGCGGGGCGATCCTGCACGCCGGGCCCATCGTCCGCCGCCGCGGCGAGGACGATTTCGAGATGGTGTCGATCGGCCCGACCACCAGCATGCGGATGGAGAAGTTCGAACGCGAGTTCATCCGCCGCACCGGGGTCAAGCTGATCGTCGGCAAGGGCGGCATGGGCCCCGAGACCGTCACCGGCTGCCGGGAGTACAAGGCAGTGCACGCGGTGTTCCCGGGCGGCTGCGCGGTGGTGGCGGCCGAGCAGGTCGAGGCGATCGAACGCGCCGAATGGCAGGACCTGGGCATGCCCGAGACCCTGTGGGTCAACCGGGTGCGCGAGTTCGGCCCGCTGATCATTTCGATCGACACTCAGGGCAACAACCTCTTCGAACGCAACAAGGCGCTCTACGCGGAGAGGAAGAAGCCGATAGTCGAGGCGATCTGCCGCGAGGTGAAGTTCATCCGCTAAAGCGCGGGCTCAGGAAGGCGTGTAGGCGAGCCGGACGTAGATCGGCGCGAACGGCGCGGCCTGGGTGATCCTCACCAGCGACTCACGCGCGAGTTCTAGCATCGCCAGGAAATGGACCACCGCCACCGCCGGGCCGCGGCTGGTGTCGAAGAGCTCGCGGAACTCGACGAAGCGCGCTCCCTGCAGGCGCTTCAAGACCAGGCTCATGTGTTCGCGCACCGACAGTTCCTCGCGCGAGATCTTGTGGCTGGCGTGCAGCTTGGCGCGCTTGAGCACGTCGGCCCAGGCTTCCTGCAGGTCGGCCACACACACCTCGGGCAGGCGGCGCTCGAGCGTCTGCTCGATCGTCACCTGGGCGCGCACGAAGTCGCGGCCAACCCGCGGCAGCTCGTCGAGGTTGCGCGCCGCCAGCTTGATCTTCTCGTATTCAAGCAGGCGCCGCACCAGTTCGGCGCGTGGATCTTCGACCTCTTCGCCGGTGTCGGCCTTCTTCACCGGCAGCAGCATGCGGCTCTTGATCTCGATGAGCAGGGCCGCCATCAGCAGGTATTCGGCGGCAAGTTCGAGGTTGCTCTTGCGGATCTGTTCGACGTACACGAGGTATTGCTGCGTGAGCGGCGCCATCGGAATGTCGAGCACGTTGAAGTGCTGCTTGCGGATCATGTAGAGCAGCAGGTCGAGCGGACCTTCGAAGGCTTCGAGGAAGACCTCGAGCGCGTCGGGCGGAATGTAGAGGTCCTGCGGCAGCTTGAAGAGCGGCTCGCCGTAGAGGCGAGCCAGCGCCACCCCGTCGATCACGTCGGGCGTGGAATCGGCGGGCGGCGTCTCGAGCGCGGCCGTGGCCGCCTCGAGCGGAGCTTCAGGAGCCGCAGTGGCGTTCACTCGCTTTTCGTACCGTAAACGTAGGCCGGCTGGGCGAGCTTGGCCTCGGCGAAACCCTCTTGCTGGTCGCGGTCGAGGTTCTTGTCCCACCAAAGGGCGCGCGCTTCGCGCTGCTTGGCCTCGAGCTCGGGGAGGGCCGTCTTGAGTTCGCGGATGAACTGGGTGATGTCGGATTCGTAGCGGGGCATGGTTCGATGTGCCGGGCGCGTAAGGTGAAAGGCCCGGAAGCGCGGATTTTACGCGAGCCCGCCACCGGCCCCGGCTGCAGACGGCGCCCGGCCCGTAGGAATCGCGCAAAAGCGGCGCCCAAGCCCCGCCGGACAGCCGATCGAGCCCGGCCGCCGCCTGCGCGGCGACGGCCGGGTGATGCCTAGGCTAACGGCCGTCCGATCAGACCAGCGAGCGGTAGCTGGCGTCGAACATGCCGGCGCGGATGTCCGCCAGGATGTCGGCCGGGCGCTCGCGCTGCGCCAGGCCGCGGTCGTAGGCAAGCTCGGCCACCGCCGCGCCGATCCGCGCCGACACCGCCCGCACCTCGGTCAGCGAGGGCAGCAGGCTGCCGACCGCCAGATCTTCCTCGGCCACTTCCTGGGCCAGCATGCGTGCCGCCGCCAGGAACATCTCGTCGGGCATGGCGCGGGCGCGGCTGGCGATCACCCCCAGGCCCAGGCCC
This sequence comes from Pseudomonadota bacterium, assembly GCA_023443095.1. Classification (GTDB taxonomy): domain Bacteria; phylum Pseudomonadota; class Gammaproteobacteria; order Burkholderiales; family Burkholderiaceae_F; genus JAEZVV01. Next base: position 29,378 of record JAEZVV010000073.1, on the reverse strand, counting down.
GGGAAGACGTAGGCGTTGTTGGCCTGACGCGGAACGAAGCGCTGGCCGTGGACTTCGAGCTGGCCGAACGGACTGCCGCTGGCAAACAGCGCCCGCCCCTCGGTATGGGTGTAGGCCTCGCGCGCGGTGCATTCGGCTTTCGAGGTCGGGTTCGACAGCGCGAACACGATCGGGCGCCGGTTGATGCGAGCCATCGCTTCGAGCACCGCCGGATCGAACGCTCCCGCCTGGGCAGCCACCCCCACGATGGCGGTGGGCTTGAGCGCTTCGACCGCCTCGAGGAAGGTGGAAACCGGCGCGTGCGGATGGGCGTACGCCCGCTTGTGCGGGGTGAGCTCGCCGCGGCCGGCCGTGACCAGACCCTTGGAATCGAACAGCCAGGCCCGCTGGCGCGCCTCGGCCTCGGGCAGGCCTTCGTCAACGAGCGCGGCGGTGATGAGGTCGGCGATGCCGGTGGCGGCTTCGCCCGCCCCCAGGAACAGGACCCGCTGATCGGCGAGCGACTCTCCGGTGACACGCAGCGCCGCCAGCAGGCCGGCGAGTGCAACCGCGGCCGTGCCCTGGATGTCGTCGTTGAAGCAGGCGATGCGGTCGCGCCAGCGGTGCAGCAGGTCGAAGGCGTGGTGGTTGGCAAAGTCCTCGAACTGGATCAGGACGTTCGGCCAGCGCGCGCGCGCGGCCTCGATGAACTCGTCGACCAGCTCGTCGTACTCCGGGCCGTTGACGCGGGGCTGCGGCAGACCGAGGTAGAGCGGGTGATCGCGCAGCTCGAGGTTGTTGGTGCCGACGTCGATCAGGACCGGCAGCGCGCGGCTGGGGTCGATGCCGGCGCAGGCGGTGTAGAGAGAAAGCTTGCCGATCGGGATGCCCATGCCGTTGGCGCCGAGGTCGCCCAGGCCAAGGATGCGCTCGCCGTCGGTGACGACGATGATGTCGACCTCGTCGGCCGGATGGTTGGCCAGCAGTTCGGCGACATGGCCGCGGTCCTTGGCCGAGACGTAGATCCCGCGCGGACGGCGGAAGATCTGGTCGAACTCTTGACACGCCAGGCCCACCGTCGGCGTATAGATGATCGGCATCATCTCGTCGATGTGATCGATCACCACGCGGTAGTAGAGCGACTCGTTGCGGTCATGCAGCGCTTCGAGCGCAACGTATTGGTTGAGCGGCTTGCTGAGAGCACGAAGGTTCTCGAGCACCCGCGCCACCTGCTGGGTTTGCGAAATCTGCCGCGGCGGCAGCAGGCCGCGCAGCTTGAGGCGATCGCGCTCGGCTTCGCTAAATGCCGTTCCCTTGTTGAGAGCGGGATCACGCAGAACAGCCACTCCCTGCGGCAGTTGTCGATTGCTCATCGAGTCGGGGTCCTTCAGATAACGGGGTCGGAAGTGTCGCCGCGCGGCAAGCCCCTGCGCCAGGTTAGCGACCGGCCCCTTTGATCAACCGCAAATCAAGACGACGAGAAAGGGTCGAACGGCGCCTCGACCACTCGATTGCGGCCGCCGCGCTTGGCCGCGTAAAGCGCGGCATCGGCGGCCCGGATCAAGGCCTCAGGACTCGATCCGTGTTCCGGGTAGGCGCTCGCCCCCACCGAGATGCCGAGCGTCCCGCTCCATTCCTCGTCTTCGCCGGGGCGGAGCCGGGCCACCGCAAGGCGAGCCCGCTCGGCGCGTTCGCAGGCCGTCGCCAGGTCGGCCTCGGGCAGCACCAGCAGGAACTCCTCGCCACCGAAGCGGCTCACCACGTCTTCGCGTCTCACTTCGCCGACCAGGACCTCGGCCACCATGAGCAACACGCGGTCGCCGGCGGTATGGCCGAACTCGTCGTTGAAATGTTTGAAGTGGTCGATGTCGACCATCAGCACCGCCAGCGGCAGGCCGCGGCGCTCGCAGCGAGCCAGCTCGCGCGCCAGGCTCTCCTGCAGGTAGCGACGGTTGACCAGGCCGGTGAGCGGGTCGCGCATCGCCTGCTCGCGCAGGTCTTCGCGCAGACGCAGGTTGGAAAGCGCCAGCGCGATACGTTCGGCCACCGCCACCGCGCGAGCCCGGCGCCTGTCCCGCGCCGCGCCGTCGGCAAGCGGCGTGACGTGGTTCAGGCACAGGACCCCAAGCGCATCCCCCTGAGCCACCAGCGGCACACACAAGGTTCCCGCGGCATGGCGGCCGGCATGCGGACAGCCCGGCCCCCGTTCCGCCTCGGACTCATAAGGCCGCGCCAGCCGCAGCGCCCAGCAATCGTCCGCGCACATCGACGCCGTCGGCGCCGGCCCGCCCCAGGCGCAGCGCGGCACCAGTTCGCCGCCGGCGGCCTGCAGATACAAAACGCCGGCGGCATCGTCGAGCACCAGCGGCAGATAACGCGCCGCCACCAGGTGGATTTCCGGCTCGGCATTGCAGCCGTGCAGCAAGTCGCTCATGGCCGCGAGATGCTGGGCATGGCGCTGGTTGGCTTCGAGCGCGGCGATCGACGCCTTGAGCCTCTCGGTCAGGGCCCGCGCCTCGGCCTCCATCGTGCAGCGCTGACTGATGTCGCGGATCGTCGCCGCGTATCGAGGCCCCTGCGGCGTCGGGAACTCGGCCAAGGCCAGCTCGACCGGAAACTCGTGTCCTTCCCACGAGCGCGCCGCGATTTCGCGTGCGCGGCCGATCGCGTCCGGCAGGCCGGTAGCCAGCAGAGGTTCGAGTGCCTCGCCGTGGCGGTCGAAGCTGGCCGGCGGCAGCAGCAGGGCGATGTGGCGACCGACCAGCTCCGCTTCGCGGCAGCCGAACAGGCGCTGCGCCGCCGGGTTGACGAGCTCGATCTCGCCCGCGGCATCGACCACCACCATGGCGTAGGCCGAACTCTCGAACAGGGCCCGCATCCTCTGTTCGCTGATGCGCAACTCGTGTTCAGCCTGCTTGCGGGCAGTGATGTCGGTTTCGATCGAAATGAAACGAAAGAGTTCGCCACGTTCGTCCCGCACCGGATGCGCTTCGATCGACACCCAGTAGCAGCGGCCGTCCTTGGCGTATTTGAGCACTTCGACATCGTGCAGGCCTTCGCCCCGGTCGAGCCTAGCCCGCATCGCCTCGAGCACCGCGGCATCGGTCTGGGGGCCGTACAGAAACTCGCTGGGCCGGCGTCCGAACACTTCGGCCAGGCTGTAGCCGGTGCACTGCTCGAAAGCGGAGTTGACCCACAGGACGCGGCGGTCGGCATCGGTGATCACGACCGGATTGGCAAGCAGCTCCGGCACGGCCGCGCGCAGGTCGCGCAAGCCTTCGAGCAGCGCCTGGCTGCTGGCAGCGGCACCGGCGGACGCCGGCATCGTTGGCTCCGGATTGAAACCGCGTTGGCTGTCGTCCAAGAGTCCCTCGGCACTCGGTAGGGCGACCCGCATGATCGCCGCAAACCTCATTGTGACGACAATGGTCGACCGGTGCTCGGGCTCAGCTCGGGCGAGTCGCAGCGGCGCGAGCCCGCGCCTCGAGCATGCGCAGGCGCAGCGTGTCGTAAACCGGTTGGCCGCGCAGCCAAGTCGCGGCCAGCACCGCCGCCGTGGTGGTGCCCAGCATCGGCACGATCTGAGTCGTGGTCGCCGTCATCTCGACGATCAGCACCACGCCGGTCAGCGGCGCCCGCACCACGGCTGCGAAAAACGCCGCCATGCCGACGATGGAGAAGGCTACCGGGTCGAGTTCGAGCGCCGGCAGCACGGCATTGCCCGCGGCCGCGAACAAGGCACCGAACGCCGTTCCCAGCAGCAGCAGCGGAGCGAACAAGCCGCCGGGGGTACTGGCGGCGTAGCTGATCGGCGCGAGGAACCAGCGGATCAGCAGCACGATGACGATGCTGACGACCGGTGCGCGGCCTTCGAGTATCCATTGGTTGAGCTCGTCGCCGCCCCCCACCAGGACCGGTTCGATCCATAACACCAGGCCGATCAGGCCGCCGATGGCCGCAGCTCGCAGCTCCGGCGGAACGGCCGCGAACCGGTCGCCGAGGTCGAGGAAAAAAACGACCAGGCGGTTGTAGGCGACGCCGGCCGCGCCCAGCAGCAGTCCGAACAGCAGGAAGGGGATCAGGCTCGACCAGACCGGCAGCGGCGGCGCCTCGACCACGAAATCGGGAGCGTCGCCGATCAGCCACCAGGCCACCCCGGTCGCCGTCGCCGTCGCCAGCAGCGTGGCCACGACCAGCCGCAGGCTGAATCCGCGCGCCACTTCCTCGAACGCGAAAATGGCCCCGCCCAGCGGCGCGGAAAAAGCCACGCCCAGACCCGCTCCCGCCACCGCGGTCTGCATCCGGCGCATGTCGAGGGCCGGCATCCGCATCCATTTTGCGAGCGTGTCGCCGATCGTGGCCCCCATCTGCACGGTAGGCCCCTCGCGGCCGAGCGCAAGCCCCGACCCCAGCGCCAGCGCACCGCCGACAAACTTCACCGGCAGGACCCGCAGCGGCGCCGGTTCGGCTTCACCGCGCATCACGGCCTCGACGTGCTGGACCCCGCTGCCGGCTGCCAAAGGCACCAGGCGAACCAGCCAGCGCGCCAGCGCGGCACACACGGCCACCACCAGCACCGGAACCGCAACCCCCCAGGCACCCAGGTCCTGCGCATATTCCGCGAGTTCGCCGCGCCACTCGCCAGCGAGCACGAGGACCATGCGAAAGGCGGCACCGACCAGACCGATCAGGGCGCCTGCCACGATCGCCACCAGGGCGTAGGGCAGCAGACCGCGCCGGTCCTGTTCGAACTCGGCGGCTTCCTGCGCTTCGAGGGCTCGAATGTCATTGGATAACACGGGCTCTCCTGGATCCGGCGGACCTCGCCATGGTAGTACCGCCCGGCGCCGGGCGTCCCCGTTCGCGGCAGCGCGGGCAGAACTCAGACAAGTATCAACGGCACCCGCGTCTCGGCCGGGGAACAGCCGCCGTGGACCCCGATCTCGTCGTAAGCGGCTTCGGCTGGCAGGCGGTCGACCAGCACCGCGTCGCCGGTGGGAAGCAGGACGTGAGACCCGAGCCGGGCGAGCAGGCGCGGATTGGCCGAGCCCGGGCCGAACCAGCCGGCCGCGAGCAAGTCTTTGCTGGCCACTGCGCTGAAATGAGGACCGAGCTCGAACCCGACCCGCTCAACCAACTCCGCCTCGCGCCCGGGGCGAACCGAAACGATAGGGGTGCGCGGCCCTCCGCACAGAGGCCGCGCCAGGCAATCGGCGATCGCCGGAAAATCCTCGAGCCGCCAACGCAGCGCGGGATCAATGTCGACAAAACCGTGATCAGCGCTCACCAGCAGCGTCCCGCCGCGGCGGCTCAGGCCCGCAGCGAGGCGCACGAACAGCTGATCGAGCCGCGCCAGACATTGCTGCGCAGCGTCGGACGCCACCCCATGCCGATGGCAGGTCCGGTCGAAGCGGTCGTCGTAGACATAAACCATGGCACCGTCGACGGCGCTCGCGGCGAGCACGGCCGCGAGCAGCTCCTCGTCGTTCGACCAGGGCAAGGTGGTGCAGCCGGCATGAACCACCGCGCTGTAGGCCGAGTGCGCAACATGCCGCGGCATCACCGCAAAAGCCGGACGAGACGCGCGCGAGTAGATGGCCTCGAACTCGTAGACCGGCCTCGCGTCGGCCAGCCGCGGCAGGGGCGAAGCCGGATCGCGAGGGTCGAGCGGCAGCGAACGGTAGATCGCGCCGAGCTCGTCGAACCATACGAACCACTCGGGCAGGCCGTGTTCGGCCACCGACAGCCCGGTGGTGAGCGTGGTGAGCGTAGGCGCCGTGCTCGAGGGGAAGATCGCCGCCACCTCGCCTGCAACCGCGCCCGCCAAAGCCGAGCCGGGAGCCAGTTCGCGCAGCGGTTCGATACCCAGCCCGTCGATCAGCCACAGCACCAGCGGACGTGCCGTGAGGATGGCGTCGCGCAGGCTCGCGTCGGCGAGCGGCGCATGCCGGCTGGTGCCGCTCGCCGCGAGTTCGAGCGTGGCGGCGAGGTTGAGCAAGCTGGCGCCGTCGAAACGCGGCGCCAGCGCGGTGGGCACACTCATGCGCGTCGATAGACCTCGGCTCCCTGCTTGACGAACTCGATCGCCTTTTCCTGCATGCCGCGGGCGATCGCCTCGGTTTCGCTCACACCCTGCGTGGCGGCGTAGTCGCGCACGTCCTGCGTGATTTTCATCGAACAGAAATGCGGCCCGCACATCGAGCAGAAATGGGCGTGTTTCATGCTCTCCTTGGGCAGGGTCTCGTCGTGGAAGTCCTTGGCGGTGTCGGGGTCGAGGCCGAGGTTGAACTGGTCGGCCCAGCGGAACTCGAAGCGCGCCTTGGACAAGGCGTTGTCGCGGATCTGCGCGCCGGGGTGGCCCTTGGCGAGGTCGGCAGCGTGGGCGGCGATCTTGTAAGTGATGATGCCGTCCTTGACGTCCTTCTTGTTGGGTAGGCCCAGGTGTTCCTTGGGCGTGACGTAACAGAGCATGGCCGTGCCGTACCAGCCGATCTGCGCCGCGCCGATCGCGCTGGTGATGTGGTCGTAACCCGGCGCGATGTCGGTGGTCAGCGGCCCCAGGGTGTAGAAAGGCGCTTCGGAGCAGTCGGCGAGCTCGAGCTCCATGTTCTCCTTGATCAGCTGCATCGGCACGTGGCCAGGGCCTTCGATCATCACCTGCACATCGTGTTTCCACGCCACCTGGGTGAGCTCGCCCAGGGTCTTCAGCTCGGCCAACTGCGCCGCGTCGTTGGCGTCGTAGATGCTGCCCGGGCGCAGCCCGTCGCCCAAACTGAAAGCGACGTCGTAAGCCTTCATGATGTCGCAGATCTCCTCGAAGCGCTCGTAGACGAAGCTCTCGCGGTGGTGCGCCAGGCACCACTTGGCGAGGATGGATCCGCCGCGGCTGACGATGCCGGTCATGCGGTCGGCGGTCATGGGAATGAAAGGCAGGCGCACCCCGGCGTGGATGGTGAAATAGTCCACGCCCTGCTCGGCCTGCTCGATCAAGGTGTCGCGGAAGATCTCCCAGGTCAGCTCTTCGGCGCGGCCGTCGACCTTCTCGAGCGCCTGGTAGATCGGCACCGTGCCGATCGGCACTGGCGAGTTGCGAATAATCCACTCGCGCGTCTCGTGGATGTGTTTGCCGGTGGAGAGGTCCATCACCGTGTCGCCGCCCCAGCGGATCGCCCAGGTCATTTTTTCGACCTCGTCGGCTATGTTCGAACTCAGCGCCGAATTGCCGATGTTGGCGTTGATTTTGACCAGGAAGTTGCGGCCGATGACCATGGGCTCGCTTTCCGGGTGGTTGATGTTGGCGGGGATGATGGCGCGGCCGCGAGCGATCTCGTCACGCACGAACTCGGGCGTGATCTCGGCCGGGATGCTCGCGCCAAAGGCCTGGCCGGGGTGCTGACGCAGCAGCATCTGCGCCATGCGTTCGCCCTTCGCGCCCTGGGCGCGCAGGAGCTCGACGTAACGGGCGCGGTTGAGGTTCTCGCGGATCGCGACGAACTCCATCTCGGGAGTGACGATGCCGCGGCGCGCGTAATGCATCTGGCTCACGTTGGCGCCGGGCTTGGCGCGGCGCGGCTGACGCTTGAGGTTGAAGCGCATCTGCGCGAGCTCGGCGTTGGCAAGGCGCTCCCGCCCGTAGGCCGAACTGGGACCCGCGAGCTGCTCGGTGTCGCCCCGCTCGGCGATCCAGCCGGCGCGCAGGGGCGCCAGTCCCGAGCGGATGTCGATTTGGGCCGCCGGATCGCTATATGCACCCGCGGTGTCATAGACGAAGATCGGCGGGTTGGTTTCGCCACCGAAAGACGTCGGCGTGTCGGCCTGGGCGACTTCTCGCATCGGCACGCGGATGTCGGGGCGCGAGCCTTCGACGTAGATCTTGCGGGAGTTGGGCAGGGGGGCGATGGCGGCCTGGTCGACCTGCGCGGTCTCGGCCTTGAATTCGGTGCGGGCGTTCATGGTGTCTCCTTCGAGGCGGAGCCCGCAGCGGAAGGACGTACGCCTCCCTTTGCGTTTCCCTCCGCCAGTGTCAACTGGATCAGGTTCGAGGGGACTCTCTCAACCGCCGACACCGGCGGTACCCCCAACGCGTTCAGATGCCAACGATAACAGCCGCGCGACCGGTCTGCCGCAAGGCGGGCGTGTTAACTTGGGCCGCCCTGCTCCTTGAGCTCTGCGGATGTTGACCTTAGAGACGCTGCCCGCCCTGGCCACCAGTCTGGCCACCGCCCTGCTGGCCAACAAGGCCGGCCTCGCCGCCGGCCAGCCCCTGCCGGCCCTGTCGCTGCAGGTCCGGACCGTGCCGATCGAGCGCCGCAGCGTCGAGCGCTACCGTGCCTTCTTCGGCTTTGCCGCGCCGCTGCCGATCGCCTGGCTCTACCTGCCAGTGCAGCGCGCCCAGCTCGCCTTGATCAACCGGAGCGACTTTCCTCTGCGGGCCCTGGGTCTGATCCATGTGGCCAACTCGATCTCGTTAATCGAGCCGCTCGACCCGGCGGCCGGACTGAGCGTCACGGTGCAGGTCGGTCAACAGAAGATCCGTCGCCACGGTCGCCAGTTCGAACTCGTCGCCGAGCTCGAACAAGGCGGCCGCCTCAAGGCCGAGATTGCCAGCACCTACCTGGCACGCACGGCGTCGGCCGGCAGAACGCCGGAGGCCAGCGGCGCGGCTTCGCCCCCTCGCTCGTGCGAGGCACGAACCGCGATCGAGGTGCCGGCCGCCATGGCCTGGCGCTACGCACGCCTGTCGGGCGACTGGAATCCCATCCACCTGCATCGCTGGCTGGCCCGCCCCTTGGGCCTGCGTCAGCCGATTGCCCATGGCATGTGTGTGGCGGCGCTGGCGCTGGCGTCCCTAGAGAAGCAGGCCGGCCGCTCTGCAAGCCGGTTCGACGCCCAGTTCCTGCGACCGCTGCCCCTGAGCACCCGCGCCGGCTGTTTTGCCATCGAGCCGACGGGACCGGACGAGGCCCGCGCCCAGGTCGAGGTCGACGGCCGCTGCGCCCAGATCGTCAGCGCCCGCTTCTGATCCGGCCTATTTCCGGGCGCATTTGCTGGCGTCTTTTTCGGTCTCGATCTCGTCCAGGTAGCGGACCCCGTTGCGGGTTTCGTAATCGAGCTTGACGCAGGCGCCGACCGTGGCCGGGCCCTCTTTTTCATCGAGCCGAACGGCCTCGGTGACGACCACTTCCTTGCCGCCTATCACCCAGGTGCCGACCTTCTGTTCGGGACGTTTCTCGACCAGGCCGTACCAGTCGGCCTCGGCCAACACGGGAGCGGCTGCGGCGGTCAGGCAGGCGGCAATCAGCACTCGGCTCATCAACATGGCGGCGTCCTCGCGTTTGAGAAGCCGCATTGTCGATGGAGCGCGGCGCGTCTCGCGCGCCGCTCCCGGCACCAGGATCCCGGATTAGGCAGGCCCTCAGTCGAGGCGGAACTGGCCGACTGCCGCGTGCAGCCCCGCCGCGTTGGACTTCAGGGTTTCGGCCGCAGCGGTCGATTCCTCGACCAGGGCGGCGTTCTCCTGGGTCATGCGGTCGAGGTCGCCGACGGCCTTGGCCACCTCGTCGATGCCGGCGTTCTGCTCTTGGGAGGCGTTGGCGATCTCGCCCACCACCGTTGCCACCCGCGCCACTGCGCCGTCTATCTCTTGCATCACCGCACCGGCCTGGCGGACATGGCCGGCACCGGTGTCGATCTTGGCCACCGTCGCGTCGATCAGTTCGTTGATCTCCTTGGCCGCCGCCGCGCTGCGCTGGGCCAGGGTCCGGACTTCGGCCGCGACCACGGCAAAACCGCGCCCCTGCTCGCCCGCGCGGGCGGCCTCGACCGCCGCGTTGAGCGCCAGGATGTTGGTCTGGAACGCGATGCCGTCGATCACGGTGGTGATGTCGCCGATGCGCCGGCTGGCCGCCGTGATTTCGTCCATCGTGCCGACCGCTTCCCGCACCACGGCATTGCCCTGTTGCGCCGATTCGGCCGCGGCGCTCGTCAGGTCTCGCGCCGAACGCGCCGCGCTGGTGTTGTTCTGCACCGTGGTGGCCAGCTGCTCCATCGCTGCCGCGGTCTGCTCGAGGTTGGCTGCGGTGCGTTCGCTGCGCGAGGACAGGTCGCGGCTGCCGGCGGCGATTTCGTCGGCCGCATGGGTGACCGCCTCGCTCGAATCGCGGATGCCGCGGATCGTGCTGCTCATCTTGTCGGCAAAGCGGTTGAATGCCGCCGCAATCTGCGCCAGTTCGTCGTTGCCGCTGGCGTCGATCCGGCGTGACAGGTCGCCATCGCCCGACGCCACGTCGGCCAGACCGTCGCGCACCTGCTCCAGCCGCGCCAGGACGCGGCCCAACACCAAGGGAATGATGAGGAAGGCCGACAGCAGCACCGCTGCCGCCACCGCCGCGTTCCAGCGCATCAGCGAAATCATCGCCCCGGTCGCCACCGCTTCGTCGACCACCGCCACCAGGGTCCAGTCGGTACCCGCCACCGATTCCGCCGACATCAGCATGTCCTGCCCGCGGATTGTCACCACGGCCGAGCGGCCCTCGGCCTTGGTCTGTTCGACCCGCGCCAGATCGAGGCCGGCGTCGAGTTCGGCAAGCGGCTTGAGCGTGAGTTTGGCGTCGGGGTGGGCGATGAAACGACCCTGGCCGTCAAGCAGGAAGATGTAGCTGCCCTCCATCGGCTTGATCGCCGCCAGGCGCGCGCTCAGGCTGTCGAGAGCAACGTTGGCCGACGCCGCGGCGACGATGTTGCCGTCACGCAGGATGGGCTCGACAAAAGCCACCACGACCTTACCGTTGCCCGCACTGATCGAGGGCTGGGTCATGGTCGGACCCTTGGCCTTCAACACTGCCTTGAAGAAGGGACGGGTCACGGGGTCGTAGTCGGCCGCGTATTTCGTCGGCGGATACGCGTACATGTGTTTGTCGACCGTACCGACATAGGCCAGGTCGAACTCGCCGCCGATTTGAGCGGCGCGGATCACCGGCACGGGATCGACCGAATCGAGCGCAGTCGCCATGCCCTTGACCACGCTGGCCTTGTTGCGGGCCCACTGGCTCACCGCCATCGCTTCGACTTTCGCTACCTGGGCCACGCTCGACTCGACGGCCGTGCCGAGGGTGTCCCGGGTCGACCACACCGAACCCAGGAACTGGGCGCTCATCGCGACGGCAACCAGCAACAGCGCCAGCGCGGTCAGCAGGCCGCGCAGGGATTGGAATCGAAACATGAAAGGCAGCTCCAGAGTCTCAGCCGAACAGATTCCGTGCAGTCACGGAAACAGGAAATTTCCCGTTCGTTCGGCAAACATCGAAGCTTCTTAAGCGGGCTCGATCGGTCTGCTTGAGGCAGATGGGGGGCGCGCGGGAAAACACCCGCGCCGAGTCAGGCCAGGCGTTCGATGCGCCAGACCTGGTACTTCACGCCCAACACCGCGCCGGCGACGATGGCAACCCAAGCCAGCAGCGAGCCCAGCGCCAGGGTCGAGACGCCGGACAAGCCCTGGCCGACGCTGCAGCCGAGCGCGGTCACGCTGCCGAAACCCATCAGCGCCGCGCCCATCAAGTGGTTGGCCGTGTCTTCGGTCGAACCGAAACCTTCCCAGCGGAAACGCCCTCCGACCAGGGCCACCACAGCCGAGCCGGCCACCACGCCGAGCACCGAAACCACACCCAGCGTCAGCACCTTGGAGCGATCGGAGGTGAACATCAGCCAGTCGAGCGACCACGCGATCGGAGCGCCGAAAGACAAGCCCTCCATCCGCCCGCTCTGCGACGCGGCAAACGCGGCTTCGAGCGTCTGCGGGTGTTCGGCCACATAACCGACATAACCCGACACCAGCCACACGGCGGCGATCACGAGCCCGGTCCCGATGCCGGCGAGCAGATTGTCGAACGTGGCAAAACGCCGATCGGCAAAAACGAAAACGACCAGCGCCAGAGCGATGGCAGCCGCCACCGACCACTGCAGGTTCGGCCGCGCCAGACCGCTGGCATGGGCCAGCAGCGAGGGCAGGTCCTGACGCGCCGGCAGCACCAGCTGCACCGGCTCGATCCAGTGGACCCGCACCAGGGCCAGCCAGCCGCGCAGCGTCATGTAGGCGACCAGACCGAGCACGATCACGACCACCAAGGCCTTGAGACTGCCGCCGCCGAGCCGCACCAGGGACTTGGAGCCGCAGCCGCCGGCCAGCACCATGCCGAAGCCGAAACACAGGCCGCCCACAACGATGGCCAGCCACGCCAGCCGCGGCGCGGTGTAGAAGGTCTGGCCGAGGTCGATCAGGCCGGCCGCGGCCGCGAGGTTGGTCGCCAGCACCGCCACTGCGATTGCCAGCAGCCACTGCCGCATGCGGGTCCATTCGCCGAAGGCCACCACGTCGGCCACGGCCCCCATGGTGCAAAAGCCGGTGCGCTGCATGATCGCGCCAAAAACAAAGGCCGCGGCAAAGCCGCCCGCCAGCACCAGGCGGACCAGGGTTTCGAACTCGGCTTCGGTGATCAAGAGCGCTGAGGCAACAAGTCTTATTTGGTCGCGCTCAGACGGTCGCGGGCGAGCTTGGCCATCTCGGTGTTCGGATAGTCCTTGATCACGCGGTTGAGCGTGGCGGCCGCGCCTTTCTTGTCCTTGCCTTCGATCTGGCTCGCCGCAATCGACAGCAGCGCCTCGGGCACTCGCGGCGACTGCGGGAACTTCTCGACCAGCTGCTGCTGCGTCGCGATTGCGCTCTTGTAGTCGCGATTGGCGTAATACGCGCTGCCCAGCCAGTAGGTCGCCGACGGCGCGTAGGCCGAGGCCGGCCAGCGCGAAAGCAGGCTGCGGAAGCCGTCGATCGCGGCCTTGAACTCGCCGGCTCGGAACTGCTCGAGAGCGGCGTCGTAGGCCGCCTGTTCGGCACGGTCGACCTGGGCCGGCTGGCCGTCGATGGTCACGCTCTGCGGTTCGAACTTGCGCAAGCGGGCGTCGACGTCGCCATAGAGATCGCGGCTGCGCTTTTGCTGGGTGGCGAGGTCGTTGGTGAGGGTCTCGACCTGACCGCGCAGGCGGGCGATGTCGGCACGCAGCGCCTCGAGCTGGTTCACCAGCTCGAGCTGGCCGCGCTGAGAGGACTCGAGCCGCGCCGTCAGCTCGGCCATGCGCTCGGTCGCCCGCTTCTCGGCCTCGGCCTGCTTGGTGCGCAGCTCAAGGATAGCCTTGCGCGCCTCGTCGTCCGAAAACAGCGCCTGCGCCGGTGCTGCGGCGCCCATCATCACCAGAGCCGCACAGGCGGCGCTCAACATCTGTCGCATCGAATTCTCTCCAAAACAAAGCGACCGGCTAGCGGTCGCTTTGTCATCGCGACCAGGCGGCGGCGCCTGGTCTGATCCGTTCCGCCGGCAGTGCGCCGCCGAGATCGGCGCACCGAAGGCTTACTTATAAACGATATCAGCGCGGCGGTTCTGAGCGAACGCTTCTTCGGTATTGCCGCTGGCCTTGGGCTTTTCCTTGCCGAAGCTGACGGTTTCGACTTGCGCATCGCTCACGCCCAGCAGCTGCAGGCGCTGCTTGACCGCTTCCGAACGCTTCTGGCCCAGGGCCAGGTTGTATTCGCGGCCACCGCGATCGTCGGTATTGCCTTCGACCACGATTTTCTTGGCCTTGTTGGCGGCCAGGTAACGGGCGTGGGTTTCGACCACCGACTGGTACTCGGGCTTGACGCTGTAGCTGTCGAAGTCGAAGTAGATGCTGCGCTTGGACAGCGGGTTGGCCGGGTCGTTGAAGGGATCGACCGCCGCGCCGCCGGTGGTGTCGACCTTGGCGACGGAGCGCGGGTCGGCGCCGCCCGCAGCCGCGTCCTTGCTCTTGTCGACGATCGGGGCGGTGGGGGTTTCGTCGAGCGGGACCGACGAGCAGCCGGCCGCCAGGGTGGCGATGGCAGCGGCGGCCAGAAGGGCGCGCAAAGTGGACGTGAGTTTCATTCGAATTCTCCTGATAGACGGTGCGTTGCTACTTGATGAGAGGACCCCAGGTCGGTTCGCGGACATCGCCGGACGGGCCGGTCAGTCGGGTGCGAACGCGGCCGTCGGCCGAAACCGTGCCCAACACGCCGCGCCCACCCACCTCGGTGGCATAGAGCAGCAGTTTGCCGTTGGGCGCGAAACTGGGAGATTCGTCTTTGGCGGTGTCGGTCAGCGGGATTTCCTGGCCGCTCGCCAGATCCATCAGCATGGTCTGGAACCGGCCGCCGCGGCGGGCAATGTAGGCCAGCTGCTTGCCATCGGGGCTGAGGTCGGGGCTGATCGCGTAATCGCCGCCGAAGGTCACTCGCTGGGCCGCACCGCCGTCGACCGGCTGGCGGTAGATCTGCGGGCCACCGCCGCGGTCCGACGTGAAATAGACAAACTTGCCGTCCGGGCTGAACACCGGTTCGGTATCGATGCCCGAACTCTGGGTGAAGCGGCGCACGCCGGAGCCGTCGGCATTCATCAAGTAGACCTGGGTCAGGCCGTCGCGCGTGAGCGCCACCGCCAGCATCTTGCCGTCGGGGCTGAAAGCGGGCGCGCTGTTATTGCCCTTGAAGTTCGCCACCACGCGGCGCTGGCCGTTGGCGAGCTGGTGCACGTAGACCACCGGTTTGCGGCTCTCGAACGAGACATACGCGAGCCGGCCGCCGTCGGGTGACCAGGTGGGGGAGATGATCGGTTCGCGGCTCTTCAACGCAGTCTGCGCGTTGGCGCCGTCGGAATCGGCCACCACCAGCTCGTAGGCGCTGGGCGAATGCTGGACCACGTAAGCGATCCGGGTCGCAAACACGCCCGGAATGCCGGTGAGCTTTTCGTAGATGCGGTCGGCGATGCGGTGCGCAGTCAGGCGCAGGTCGGCCGCCGGGGCGACGAAGGCCAGGCCGTCGAGCTGGGCCTGCTTGACCGCGTCGAACAGCCGGAAGCGCACGTCGAAGCGGCCGTCGGCCAGGCGGTTGACCGAACCGATCACCAGCGCATCGGCTCCGCGCGACTTCCACGACGCGAGATCGGGCGCGGCGGTGTCGGGCAGCGGCGCGGCGCCGGCGTCGACGTTGCGGAAAGCGCCGCTGCGGGCGAGGTCGTCGCGGATGACACGGGCAATGTCGACCGGGGACTGGCCGTCGCCGGCGAAGTTGGCTACCGCGATCGGAAACTGGTTGGCGCCGACGCCTGTGATCTCGACCCTCAGCTGCGCCAGCGCAGGCGTGGCGGCGATTGCCCAGGGAACACAAACGGCCGCCGCACACAGGGCACGCCGACCGCGGGAAATCACTTCAAAGGGAAACATCGAGTCGAGTATAGACATGCTGCCTCTGGGTGCGCGGCCCGAAGGCCGCGAGTTCAGGGAAATCCTCAGCGCACAAATCCGCAGTCGGCGCTACGCCTTTCGGATCGCAGCGCCGACCGCATCAACTTCAGTGGCGGAAGTGGCGGGTGCCGGTGAACACCATCGCCACGCCGCGCTCGTTGGCCGCCGCGATCACTTCTTCGTCGCGCACCGAACCGCCGGGCTGGATCACGCAGGTGGCGCCGGCGTCGACGATCACGTCGAGCCCGTCGCGGAACGGGAAAAACGCATCCGACGCGGCCGCCGAGCCGGCCAGCGTGAGCCCCGCTTCCTTGGCTTTGATCGAGGCGATGCGCGCGGAATCGATCCGGCTCATCTGACCCGCCCCCACGCCGAGAGTCATGCCGTCGCGAGCGAAAGTGATGGTATTGGACTTGACGAACTTGGCAACGCGCCAGGCGAACATCAGGTCGGCCATCTGCGCCGGCGTCGGCGCGAGGGCGGTCACCACCTTCAGTTCCGCCTCGGCCACCGCCTTGACGTCGGGGGTCTGGACCAGCAGGCCGCCGCCCACGCGCTTGAAGTCGAAGTCGTTCTGCGCCTCGCCCGGAGCGACGGTCATCAGGCGCAGGTTCGGCTTGGTGGCAAACACCGCCAGGGCCTCGGCCGTGAAAGCGGGGGCGATGATGACCTCGGCGAACTGCTTCGAGATCAGCTGCGCCGCCGCGCCGTCGACGTCGCGGTTGAAGGCGATGATGCCGCCGAAAGCCGAGGTCGGGTCGGTCTTGAAGGCCTTGGTATAGGCCTCGGCCGGGTTGAGGCCGAGCGCCACGCCGCAGGGGTTGGCGTGTTTGATGATGACGCAGGCCGGGGTGTCGAACGAACGCACCGCCTCCCACGCCGCATCGGCATCCGCGATGTTGTTGTAAGAGAGTTCCTTGCCCTGCAGCTGGGTGTAGCCGGCGAGTAGGCCGGGAGCAACGACGCGCTCGCGGTAGAAAGCCGCGGCCTGATGCGGGTTCTCGCCGTAACGCATGTCCTGCACCTTGACCCACTGGCGGGTCAGGACCTCGGGGAAAGCGCCGCGCTGGCCCTGCTCGTCGAGCGAGCTGAGGTAGTTGGCGATCATGCCGTCGTAGCGGGCGGTATGGGCGAAGACCTTCTTCGCCAGCGCGAGCCGGGTGGCCGGGCTCACGGCACCGGCCTGCTTGAGTTCGGCGACGACGCCGGCGTAGTCGGCGGGGTCGACCACCACCGCCACGCTTTCATGGTTCTTGGCCGAAGCGCGCAGCATCGCGGGACCGCCGATGTCGATGTTCTCGATCGCGTCCTCGAAGCTGCAGCCGGGCTTGGCAATCGCCTGCTCGAAGGGGTAGAGGTTGACCACCACCACGTCGATCGGGTCGATCCGATGTTGTTCGAGCGCGGCCATATGCGCCGGGTCGGGGCGGCGCGCGAGCAGGCCGGCGTGGATCCGCGGGTTGAGCGTCTTGACCCGGCCGTCGAGGATTTCCGGGAAACCGGTGTAGTCGGCGACTTCCTGGCACGCGATGCCGGAATCGGCGAGCAGCTTGGCGGTGCCTCCGGTCGACAGAATGTGGAAACCCAGGCCCGCGAGTTCGCGGGCAAAGTCGACCACGCCGGTCTTGTCGGAGACGCTGATGAGTGCCTGCTTGCGCATGTCTATCTACCTTTCCTTATTGCGCCAGGCCCAGTTGTTGCAGCTTCTTGCGCAGGGTGTTGCGATTGATTCCGAGCAGTTCGGCCGCAGCCGACTGGTTGTTCGCGCAGCGCTCCATGGCGAAGGCGAGCAGCGGTCGCTCGACCGCGGTGATGACCATCTCGTGCAGCGCGTGGGGGCGGGAACCGTCGAGCTGTTCGAAGTATTCGTCGAGGCTGCGCCGCACGCATTGTTCCAGCGTTTCTCCGCGCGGCTTGCGGGCGCGAACCGGCGCCTCGGCAAGAGTGGTCCCGACGCTCTCGGGCGCCTTCGATGGCAGTTCCAAAACATTCCCCTCAGTGCATCGCCGGCGCATCGAAACGCAGGCGTTCGTATTGGTATTGATCGAAAAAACTGGCCACGGCGCGCGCCTGTTCGACACTGGTCTCGAGCCGGTTCATGAGCGAACAGAAGGCCTCCCCGCCCTCGAGCTCGCTCACATACCAGATGATGTGCTTGCGCGCGCTGCGCACTCCGGCCACCTCGCCGTAGAAGCGGTAGTGGTCGTCGAGGTGCGCCAGCAGCAGTTCCCGCACCTCGGCTGTCGCCGGCGGCGGCAGCATTTCTCCGGTGGCCAGAAAATGGACCACCTCACGAAAAATCCAGGGCCGCCCCTGGGCAGCCCTGCCTATCATCACTGCGTCGGCGCCGGTGTAATCGAGCACCTGCCGCGCCTTGGCTGGCGAGTCGATGTCGCCGTTGGCCACCACCGGAATCCTCACCGCGGCCTTGACGGCGCGGATCGTGTCGTATTCGGCCTGGCCGCGGTAAGCGCAGGCACGGGTGCGGCCGTGCAAGGTCAGCATCGCGATGCCCGCCTGCTCGGCCCGGCGCGCGATCGCCAGCGCGTTGCGCTGCTCGGGGTCCCAGCCGGTGCGGAACTTGAGAGTCACCGGCACCTCGACCGCCGCCACCACCGCATCGAGGATGCGCGCCACCAAGTCCTCGTCGCGCAAGAGCGCCGAACCGCTGGCGACGTTGCATACCTTCTTGGCCGGGCAACCCATGTTGATGTCGATGATCTGCGCGCCGCGGGCGACATTGAAACGCGCCGCCTCGGCCAGCATGGCCGGATCGGCTCCCGCCAGCTGCACCGCCTTGGGTTCGGACTCGCCGTCGTGGTTGAGGCGGCGCGTCGTTTTTTCGCTCGCCCACAGCCGCGGGTTCGACGCCGCCATCTCGCTCACCGCGTAACCGGCGCCCAGCTTCTTGCACAGCTGCCGGTACGGCCGGTCCGTCACTCCCGCCATGGGCGCGACGAACACGTTGTTCGGCAGCTCGTGGAAACCGATGCGCATGAGCGTGGGGAAAGGGAGGAAGCGGCTTGGCCTGCGATTCTAGCGAAGCGTCACCCCGCCACCGCGCCCGACCATCGTCAGCCTAGAGGCGAACGCCGAACATGAGCAGCTGCGCGAGTTCGGCACGCAGCCGCGGCGACACCGCGAGCGCCGTGATCCCGATCGAACGCGCCAGCGCCAGCGGAGCGAAGCGCTGAGCAAACAGGCCGGGCATGCTGCGAGTGAGCGCCAACAGAGCCCGGCGATCTAAACGCCGCGAGACCTCGTAATCCGGAATCGCCCGCAGCGGGTCTACCCGATCAGCACAAGCCCCCGCCACGCGTTCGGCGAAATCGCGCGCATCGCGCACGCCCAGGTTGAAACCCTGCCCCGCCACCGGGTGCAGGGTCTGCGCCGAGTTGCCGAGATAAACCAGACGCCGGTCGGACAGCGCGCGTCGCGCGCTCTCGAACAGCGGGAAGCGCCCGCGGACCTCGAGCGCCAGCACGCGCGCCAGGCGCGGGCCGAGCATCTCCTGCAGCTGCGTCCGCCAGCGCTCCTCGCTCCAGTCCGAGCGCTGCTCCGCCAGTTCGGGCGGCATACACCACACCAGAGACATCCAGCGCGCTCCCGGCCGGGCCGGGCGCCCCGGCAGCGGCAGCAAGGCAAGCGGACCTTCGCGCGTGAAACGCTCGATCGCGGCGCCCGCGACCACCCCTTCGACCTCGGCCTCGCCGACCACGGCGAGCTGCCGCGGCGGCCGCGTCGACGCCAGCCCCATGCCTTCGGCGCTCGCCGCCAGCACCGCCTCGAACTCGCTGCCGTCGTCGATCTGGACCAGGACCGATTGCGGCCGCTGCAGGACGCGGTTCACGCGCGCCGGCCGCCGCACGGCGATGGTCTCGGGCTGCGCCGCCACTGCCGCCGTCAAGGCGGCAAGCAGATCGCCGTAACGCATGGTCGCGCCCAGGGCTTCGCCGCCGAGGTCGGCCGCCGAAATCACGGCACGGCCGAACTCACCCGCCGACGAGATGAAAACTTCGCGGATCGGTCCGGTCTCGGCCGCCGGCAAACGCAGCAGCGGCGCCAGGATCTGCAGGGTTCCGCGCGACAGTGCGAGCAGGCGGGCGTCGCGCCGGGCCTCGTCGAGCGGACGGGCGTCGAAAACGATGCTGGGTACCTGGCGCCGCGCCAGCAGGAGCGCGGTCAGGAGTCCGGTCGGCCCGCCGCCGAGGATCGCGATCGGCAAGCTCATGTCAGTTCTGCCAGTTCGGCGTCGAGCCGGACCAGCTCCTGCGGCGTGCCGACATTGGCCCAGCGCCCGGTGAAAAGTTCGCCGCTCACGCGGCCGCGGTCGGCAAACTCGTAGAGCCAGGGAAACAGCTTGGCGCGTTCGGCGGGCAGGCCGCGGAAGATGCGCGGCGCAAACACCGCCAGGCTGGCGAAAGTGAAGCGGGCGGGCGCGCGGGCGATCCGCCCTTTGACCAGCGCCATGTCGCCGCCCGGATGGAACTCGGGGTTGGGCACGAGGACCAGGTGGGCGTCGATCTCGCCGCGCGCGATCGCCGCCGCCGGTGCGGCCAGCCGCGAATAATCGAAATCGGTGACGATGTCGCCCGCCACCACGACAAAGGCCTCGTCGCTGGCGCCGGCCAGCTGCGGCAGGGCGCGCACGATGCCGCCGCGGGTCTCGAGCGCGGCCGCCGCGTCCTCGCCCTCGGGCGAATAAGCGATCCGCACCCCGAGGCCGGCGCCGTTGCCGAGCTGCGCCGGGAAAGCCGCGCCGAGGTGGGCGGTGTTGATGACGAAATCGGTGATGCCGGCGCGCGCCAGGGCAGCGATCTGCCATTCGATCAGAGAGCGGCCGCCGGCCTTGAGCAGGGGCTTGGGCGTGGCATCGGTCAGGGGCCGCATCCGTTCGCCGCGGCCGGCGGCCAGTATCAGTGCTTTCATCGATCGCTGCCCGCTTGCGGGCCTCAGAAGGTGTGGCCGAAGACGGGCTTCGTACCCTCGGCCGCGTCGAGCACCCAGCCCAGCGGCTTCAGTTCATCGTAACGGCCGATCACGCTGCGCACGTAGGTGATGAAGCGCGGCGTGTCCTCGAGGTACTTGGGCTTGCCGTCGCGGTAGTTGATGCGGGCGAAGATGCCGAGCACCTTGAGGTGGCGCTGCAAGCCCATCCATTCGACATCGCGCCAGAACTGGCCGAAATCGTCCGGCACCGGCAGGCGGGCGGCACGCGCGCGCTCCCAGTAGCGGATCGTCCAGTCGAGCACGAGCTCCTCGGGCCAGCTGAGGAAAGCGTCACGCAGCAGCGACGCGATGTCGTAGCTGATCGGGCCGTAGGCCGCGTCCTGGAAGTCGAGGATGCCGGGGTTCGGTTGCGACAGCATCAGGTTGCGCGGCATGTAGTCGCGGTGCACGTAGACCTGCGCCTGCGCCAGGTTGCTGGCGACGATGCGGTCGAACACCGCCTGCAGCACCGCGGCCTGCTTGTCGTTGAGCACCAGCCCGCGGTGGCGCCCCAGGTACCACTCGGGAAACAGGCCCAACTCGCGGCGCAGCAGCGCCTCATCGTAGGGCGGCAGTTCGCCCGGCCGGCTCGCCCGCTACCAGCACACCAGGGCATCGATGGCGGCGTCCATCAAGGCATCGGCGTTGTCCGCCCGAATGACGTCGAGGTAGGTCTCGCGGCCGAGGTCGGTGAGCAGCAGGAAACCCTGATCCGCATCCGCCTCGAGCACCTCCGGCACGTGCAGGCCGGCTTCGGCCATCAGGCCCGCCACATGCACGAAAGGCCGCACGTCCTCTTTGTCGGGCGGCGCATCCATCACGATCAGCGAGCTGTCGCCGGCCGCAACCCGGAAGTAGCGGCGGAAGCTGGCGTCGGCCGAGGCCGGCGCGAGCGATCCGAGCTCGATCGAATAGCGGGAAACGAGGGGCGCCAGCCAGGCCAGGGCGAGGTCGCGGCGGGAATCTGGGGAAAGACAGTCGGAAGTCACGGAAACCTGACAGGTAAGCTGCGGGGCTCGAAGCTGCGGGTGCCTATAATTCGGGCGCTCCGCGAGACCCCTACATTCTAAATGCCGCGTAAACGGGCCAGCACCCGCCTCTCCCAGCGCCCTGCGCGCCAGCCGCTTTCGCTCTGTCGACTGCCCCTGACAGCCGCGATCGCGCTCGCTTTTGCGCCGCCGCTGTGGGCCCAGGCCGATCCGGCCAGCCCGGCGTGGTCAGGGCTCAAGCTTGAACGCTTGCTCAACGAAAAACGTGAAGCGCCCAAGGACGGGGTCTCGAGTTTCGCCCGCGCCGACCGTATCGAAGGCGAACCCAACGACCAGCTGATCCTGCGCGGCGACGCCGAACTGCGCCACGGCGGCACCGTGGTCCGCGGCAACACGATCACCTACACCCAGGCGACCGACGAGGTCGAAGCCGACGGCAACGCCCAGGTCGCCCGCGGCGGCGCCGTTTTCACCGGCCCCAGCCTGCGCTACAAGATCGACGCCCAGACCGGCGAGATGCCGCGCGCGGCTTATACGTATGCGCCGCGCCGCCTGCGTGGAACCTCGAGCCTGCTCGAGTTCCTGGGCGAGAACCGCACCCGGCTCGACGAAGCCAAGCTGACCACCTGCCGCCCCGGCGACGAGTCCTGGTGGGTGCAGGCCGAACAGCTCGATATCGACGACGCCGACGAAACCGCCACCGGCTCCGCGGCTCGCATCTATTTCAAGGACGTGCCGATCTTTGCCGCGCCCTGGTTCAGCTTCCCGATCAGCGACAAGCGCCGCTCGGGCATCCTGACCCCGGGTTTCGCCTTGAGCAGCACGCTCGGCCTCGACATCAAGGTTCCTTATTACTGGAACATCGCGCCCAACTACGACTACACGATCACGCCGCGCCTGATGAGCAAGCGCGGCCTGATGCTGGGCAACGAGTTCCGCTACCTCGAGCCCACGTTCCGCGGCATCGCCCGCTACGAGGTGATCAACAACGACCGCGTCACCGACACCCGCCGCGACGCGATCAGCCTGCAGCACGAATATTCGTCGCCCACGGGCCTGGCGGCCGGGATCAACTACAACCGGGTCTCGGACGACACCTTCCTCACCGACTTCTCGAGCAACATCGTCGATTCGTCGCAGACGGTGCTGGCTCAGGACGCCTTCGTCAGCTACAGCCAGCCGCTGTGGAACGGCGCGGTGCGGGTGACCAAGAACCAGACCCTGCGCCTGCCCGACGTGCCGTATTCCAAGCCTTATGAACGCGAGCCTCAGATCACGTTCAACAACTACCTGGCCGACTGGAAGGGTTTCGAGATCTCGAACGGGCTGGAAGCGACCCGCTTCGTCCACCCCGACCTGCCGTCGGGCAGCCGCACCATCATCAACCCCAAGATCTCGTACCCGATCCTGCGGCCCGGCTGGTTCGTGATCCCGAAAGCGCAATACCTCGCCACCTGGTATTCGATGGACCAGGGCAGCACCCCGACGCTCGACAGCAGCAGCCAGCGTCTGATGCCGATCGCCAGCGTCGACTCGGGCCTGATCTTCGAACGCGACACCAACTGGTTCGGCCGCGCCGCCGAGCAGACGCTCGAACCGCGCCTGTATTACGCCTACATCCCGTACCGCGACCAGAGCCGGCTGCCGAACTACGACAGCGCCTACGCCGACTTCAACTTCGCCCAGCTCTTCACCGAAAACATCTATTCGGGCATGGACCGCATCGGCGAAGCCAACCAGCTTTCGGCCACGCTCACCACCCGCATCCTCGACAGCGAAACCGGCGACGAACGCCTGCGCGCGGCGATCGGCCAGCGCTATTACTTCACCGACCAGCGCGTCACCCTGCCTGGCGCGGCGCCGACGACCAACCTGCGCAGCGACGTCCTGGCCTCGGTCGGCGCCCGCCTGGCGCGGGAATGGAGCGCCGACATGTCGGCGCAGTATTCGGCCCAGCTCGGCCAGTTCGTGCGCGTCAGCGGCGGCGTGCGCTGGCAGCCGCGTCCCGCCTCGGTGCTCGGCATCTATTACCGCTACAACCTGTCGCCCAACGACCCCACCGGCAGCATCAAGCAGATCGACGTCGCCGCGCAGTGGCCGCTCACGCGCGACCTGTATGGCGTGGCGCGTTACAACTACTCGCTGCTGGCGAACAAACCGCTCGAGACCCTGGCCGGTATCGAGTACCGCGCCGACTGCTGGGTCCTGCGCGCCGTCGCCCAGCGCTACACCACCTCGACCCAGACCGAAACCTCGACCTTCTTCCTGCAGCTCGAGCTCTCGGGCCTGGGCGGCGTGGGTGTCAATCCCCTCGAGGCGCTGCGGCGTAATATTCCTGGCTACCAGGCCCTCAACCCGCTGCCGCGTGAACCGGGCCGCTTCGAGTTCTACGAGTAATCCATGAAACTCTCTTCCTGGCTGGGCGCTGCCCTGCTCGCGGTCCCCTTTGCCCTGACCGCTCAGACTCCTACTCCGGCATCGCCGGCCACCGCGCCGGCGGCCGCCACGCCGACCGCGGCCGAGCCCGCCAGCGCGGCGCCGCGTTCGAGCAAGCCGGTCGACCGCATCGTGGCCGTGGTCAACGACGAGGTCATCACCGAAAACGAACTGCGCGCCCGCGTCCAGCAGGCCGCGCTGCAGCTGCGGCGGCAGAACATCACCCTGCCGCCGATGGAGCAGCTGCGGCGCCAGGTGCTCGAGCGCCTGATCGTCGAACGCGCCCAGTTGCAGCAGGCCAAGGAAACCGGCGTTCGGGTCGACGACGCCACGGTCAACGCCGCCATCGGCCGCATCGCCGAAGCCAACAACATGACGCTGGCGCAGTTGCGTGCGCGCCTGGAAGCCGACGGCATGAGCTTCGCCCGCTTCCGCGAAGAGATCCGCGACGAAATCACCACCACCCGTTTGCGCGAACGCGAAGTCGACAGCCGGATCCAGATCCCCGAGAGCGAAGTCGACGCCTTTCTGGCCGAACAGGCCGGCGTGAGCGGCGACGCCGACGAATACCGAGTCGCCCAGGTGCTGCTGCGCGTGCCCGAAGGCGCCACCCCCGACCAGGTCGACCAGGTTCGCAAGCAGGCCGAGGATATCGCCGCCCGCGCCCGCGGCGGCGAGGATTTCGCCCAGCTCGCCGCCAGCTTCTCCGCCGGCCCCGAAGCCCTGCAGGGCGGCGACCTCGGCTGGCGCAACGCCGACCGCCTGCCCACCCTGTTCCTGGAAGCGATCAAGAACCTCAAGAGCGGCGAGGTGGCGAACGTGGTGCGCAGCCCCAACGGCTTCCACGTGCTCAAGCTCAACGGCAAGCGCGACGCGGTGCAGGCCAAGCTCGCCGGCGGCCCGGTCCAGCAGACCCATGCCCGCCACATCCTGCTGCGGGTCTCGGACCTGACCCCCGAACCCGAGGTGCGCCGCCGCCTGGAAGAGTTCAAGGGCCGGATCGAAACCAAGCAGGCCGACTTCGGCACCCTCGCCCGCCTGCATTCGCTCGACCCCTCGGGCACCCGCGGCGGCGACCTCGGCTGGCTCTACCCGGGCGACACCGTGCCCGACTTCGAACGCGCCATGAACGCCCTCAAGATCGGCGAAGTCAGCGAACCGATCCAGTCGCCCTTCGGCTGGCACCTGATCCAGGTGCTCGAGCGCCGTACCGAAGAGGCCAGCCCCGAGCGCGCCCGCATCGCCGCCCGCCAGGCGCTGCGTGAGCGCAAGGCCGACGAGGCCACCGCCGACTGGCTGCGCCAGCTGCGCGACCGCGCCTACGTCGAGATCCGCCCCGAAGAGAACTAAGCCGCGATGCCGGCCGTCGCCGCGCCGCGGCCCGCTCCCGCACGCCCGATCGCGCTGACGACCGGCGAACCCGCCGGCATCGGCCCGGAGATCGCCCTCCGGGCCGCGCTCAGCATCGACGCCCCGCTCGTCTTGCTGGGCGACGCGCCCCTGCTCGAAGCCACCGCGCAGGCGCTCGGCCTGCCCTGGCCCTTGCCGCCGCGGGTGCGGATAGCCCACATTCCGCTCGCCGCCCCCGTGCGCCCGGGCCAGCTCGACCTGCGCAACGGCGCCTACGTCCTGCGCCTGCTCGAACGTGCCTGCGACGGCTGCCTGGCGGGCGAGTTCGCCGCCATGGCCACCGCGCCAGTGCAGAAAAGCGTGATCAACGACGCCGGCTTTCCTTTTACCGGCCATACCGAGTTCCTCGCCGACCGCAGCCACACGCCGCGGGTGGTGATGCTGCTGGTCGGCGGCACCGGCCCGGACGTGATGCGGGTGGCGCTCGCCACCACCCACCTGCCGCTGCGCGCCGTGCCCGACGCCATCACCGCCGGCCTGCTGCGCGAAGTGCTAGCCATCCTCGAGCGCGACCTGCGCACCCGCTTCGGCCTCGCCGCGCCGCGCATCGCCGTCACCGGCCTCAACCCGCACGCGGGTGAAGGCGGCCACCTCGGGCGCGAGGAAATCGAGGTGATCGCCCCCGCGATCGCCGCCGCCCGGACCCGCGGCATAGACGCCACCGGCCCCTGGCCGGCCGACACGGTTTTCGTGCAGGAGCATCTGGCTCGGTTCGACGCCGTGCTGGCCATGTTCCACGACCAGGGCCTGCCGGTGCTCAAACACGCAAGTTTCGGCCAGGGCGTGAACGTCACCCTCGGCCTGCCTTTCATCCGTACCTCGGTCGACCACGGCACCGCGCTCGACCTCGCCGGCAGCGGCCGGGCCGACGCCGGCAGCATGGAAGCCGCCCTTTTGCTGGCGACGCAGCTCGCATCAACCCCCAGCGCGGAAACACGATGAGCGACAAACTCGAAGGCCACCGGGCGCGCAAGCGTTTTGGCCAGAACTTCCTGCACGACATCCACTGGATCGCCCGCATCGTCGCCGCGATCGACCCCCGCCCGGGCCAGAACCTGGTCGAGATCGGGCCTGGCCAGGCGGCGCTGACGCGCCAGCTGATCAAGGCCGCCGGCCATGTGAGCGCGGTCGAAATCGACCGCGACCTCGCGGCCTGGCTGCGCACCCAGTTCAGCGAAAGCGAACTCACCCTGATCCAGGCCGACGCCCTGCAATACGACTGGCGCGGCCTGGTCGAGCGAGCGCCGGTGCGCATCGTCGGCAACCTGCCCTACAACATTTCCAGCCCGCTGCTGTTCGAACTGGCCGAGGTGGCCGACGGCGTGATCGACCAGCACTTCATGCTGCAGAAGGAAGTGGTCGACCGCATGGTCGCGCCGCCGGGCAGCAAGACCTACGGGCGGCTGTCGGTGATGCTGCAGTACCGCTACACGATGCGGAAGATGTTCGACGTGCCGCCGGGCGCATTCAACCCGGCGCCGCAAGTGACTTCGAGCATCGTGCGCATGGTCCCGAAACCGGCGACCGAACTCGCGCCGATCGACGCCAAGCTGTTTTCGCGCGTGGTCGCCGCCGCTTTCGGCCAGCGCCGCAAGACCCTGCGCAACGCCTTGTCCGAGGTGATGGACGAGGCCGCGATCCGCGCCGCCGGGGTCGAACCCGGCGCCCGCGCCGAAACCCTGGACCTCGCCGCCTTCGTCCGCCTGACGCAAGTGGCGGCCGAGCGCTTGCCTCCGACCTGAAACCCACCGGACCCGCCATGTTCATTTCCAGCTTCGACGACCTGCTGCAGGCCGCCCACGAACAGGACGAGCCGCAGCGCCTGCTCTTCGTTTTCGTGCAGGCCACCCTGCCCGAAGATTCCACGCCCGAACAGAAAGCCGCGTTCGAGGCCGGCGAAGGTGGCGAGCTCGCGCCCGTGATGGCGGTCGACAAGGCCCCCGGCGAGATCGGCCGCTTCGAGGATTTCAAGGCCGAAGCCGAACAATTCGGCCAGGCCTGGAGCCTGGTGTTCGTGTCGGCCATGGCCGGCCGCGACGGCCAGGCGCCGACCAGCGCCGAGACCGAACCCGCGCTGCAGGACATGGTCGAATCGATCAAGGCCGGCCGGATCGACAACTGCATCCCCTTCAACCCCCAGGGGAGGCCAGTCCGCCTCGGCTGAGCCTCGCGACGGAGATACAGAACCATGAACACCAGCAACAAGCTCGACCGCGTGGTCCTGGAAGCGCGCCGCGCCGCCGAACAGCGGGAATCGGGCTACCGCGAGCGAGCGCTCAAGATCTACCCCTGGGTCTGCGGCCGCTGCGCCCGCACCTTCACCCGCGAACGCCTGCAGGAACTCACGGTCCACCACCGCGACCACAACCACGACAACAACCCGCCCGACGGCAGCAACTGGGAGCTGTTGTGCGTGTATTGCCACGACAACGAACACTCGCGTTACCTGGATTCGACCGGACGCAGCTCGAGCGCCGACACCCCCGCGGCCGCCACCCACAACCCGTTTGCGGCGCTGGCGGGATTGATCAATAAACAGCCTTAGGCAGTTTGTTGCAGCCGAGCGGCGGGATTCGGCCCCGCCGGCCACGCCCTGCACCCAGCAGGCCGCCGGGAGGCACGGCGATGACGCATCCTTGCTTTGACTCACACGTTGAAGCCGGCTCATCCGGCCTTCGTCGAAGAACCGCACCCTCAAGACCCTAGAATCTTCGCGTCGGCCCATGCCGACGCACGTCTTCAGGGCGGGGCGAAATTCCCCACCGGCGGTAAGCCTCTTGGCAAGCCCGCGAGCGCCCGTTTCATTTGGAAGCGGGGTCAGCAGATCTGGTGAGATTCCAGGGCCGACGGTCACAGTCCGGATAAGAGAAGATGTGCATCTGCCCACGTACGCCCGCACCCGAGCGTGCCGTGCTTGCATTTGCGCGCCCTGAAACGTTTTTCGCCCAACCAACGCGAGGACGTTTCCATGCAACAAGTTATTGCTTCCCTTCCCGCCACCCGTTCGAGCCTGTCGTCGCGGATCGCTGCCGCCACCGCGGCCATGCGCAAGGGCATCCCTGTCGTCTTGCTCGACGACGACGACCGCGAGAACGAGGCCGACCTGATCGTCGCCGCCTCGAGCTTGACGGTCGAGACCATGGCCCTGCTGATTCGAGAATGCAGCGGGATCGTGTGCCTGTGCCTGACCGACGAACACTTGAAGCGGCTCGACCTGCCCTTGATGGTCGAGAAAAATGGCAGCCGTTTCGGCACGGCTTTCACGGTCACGATCGAAGCCCGCACGGGGGTCGGTACCGGAGTCAGCGCGGCGGATCGGGTCACGACCGTCCGCGCCGCCATCGCCGCCGACGCCAAGGCCGCCGACCTGGTTCGACCGGGCCATGTATTTCCCTTGCGCGCGATGCCGGGCGGCGTCTTGCAGCGACGCGGCCACACCGAAGGCGCGGTCGACCTCGCGCGCCTTGCCGGGCTACCTGCGGCCGCCGTCCTCTGCGAGCTGATGAATCCGGATGGGAGCATGAGCAAGGGCGAACAGGTGCAGGACTTCGCTCGGACCCATGGTCTTCCGATCCTGACCATCGAGGACATCGTCGAGTGGCGCCGCACCGAGACTGAGCTGGCCGCCTAAGCTCGCATCGGCCGGCCCGCCGTCGCGGCGCCGGCCGACGACATCGACCTCATCGAAAAATGGAAACGCCACGCTGCGATCAAACAGCTGCGCGGCGGGCTTTTTCGCTATGCGATGGGCCGACCGCCAGTGACATGGCCAAGCCCGCCCTGGGCTCGGCCCACCCGGTTCAGTGCGCTCATCCGACAAGACAGTTCGACCAAAGCCGGAAGGTTCTTCACCACCAAGCCCAGCTCGGAGTCGCCAGTGAGCGGCAGACAACGGTAGAAGAGCAAGGTATCGGGGCCACCCTGAGTCATCGGCGTACGCCTGGCGCCGACGGCTCCAGCAGCGGACGCTCTGGCCGAGCCCACCGAGACGAGAAACGCTCACGCCAACGCAAAGCCAGCCCCGGCATAGCCACCGACAGGATCGCCGCCACCAGCGCGCACCACGGCAGGGCGTTCGTCACACCCAGCTGGCTCGCCAGCCCGCCGACGAGGAGATGGCCCAGCGGCGCCACCCCCAGCACCAAGGCGCAATAAATCGCGCTGATGCGCCCGCGCGCCGCTGGCGCCACCGCGGCCTGCAGGCGTCCGCTGGCCGCACCCAAGGCCAGCGCCAGGCTGGCTCCGCTCACGAATCCCCACGCTGGCTGGAGC
>JAEZVV010000054.1 GCA_023443095.1 Pseudomonadota bacterium | reverse complement strand
TCAATGCTTGATCCACGACGGCCTCGAGGCCGGCGTCGGCGCTTGGGGCGGATTGCGCAGCCAGGCCGGCGTGTAGACCGCTTCCGGTGCGTACTGAACCTCGCTGCCGATCTTGTAATAGGCGGCGAGCGTGAGCGAACCGGCAGTGAGCATGATGGCGATCAGGGCCCACATCGCAGTCTTGAGGCGGCGGCGGCTGGCGTCGGGGTTCTTGCCTTCGAGCAGGCCCCATTTGACGCAGACTCGATACAGACCAATCGCGCCGTGCACTTCGGTGGCGACCAGGAATAGCAGCGAAACCGGCAGCCAGGACTGGAATACCCGATAGCCCGATTGATAGGGGCCGATCTCTTCGGGCTTCATCATCATTTCAAGCAGGTGAGGAAAAACCAGCGCCGTGAGGGCGACGCCAGTGATGACCTGGATCCACCAGAGCGTGGTGTCACTGTGGTGAAGCAGGCGGTAGTGACCGCCGAAGTCCCGGTATTGGCGGTAGTTCGTGGGGAACTTGCGCAGAGCCAGGATGGCGTGGGCAATGACGAGGGCGAGCATGATGGCGACCACCACCGAATGCACCCACGGCATTTCATGGCCGGTGAAGAAATAGCCGCCGGAAGCCTGGACCAGGCTCCAGAACAAGTCCTTGCTAATCAGGATGCTGCCCGTAAAACACATGTGGGCCCAAAGGAAAAGCGCAAGAACCAGGCCGGTGGCGCTTTGGGTGACGTCGAGGTAGGCCGGCAGGCGGCTCTTGCGGGGTTTGTCGGCCAGGCCGACCCCCGCAATGACGTAGCTGGCGGATGGGGTGCGGGCAAAACCCGCAGCGAGAGCGTGTTGAGCAGGCATGAAAAACCTCGGAACCAGGATCGGTCGCGCAAAGGCGAGCGTTCGTTGTTAATCCCGTGTCGGGTCCATCAAGCCGGGTCGGAGGCTTGCGCTGAAATCCTGTAAACCGCTAGCGCGATCCAGGCGACGAGGCTTCGGAGTTCAGCGTGCCCGATTCGGGGTGCCAATAATTGACGATGCTCACTTGGCGGCCAGCGATGCGGTTCGAAGTTTGATTTTTCGCAGTTAATTGCAGTTTGCTGGGTGCTCTCGGGCACAGACAGCGATAGGCGGATGCACCAAAAAACAACGGCGCGGATAGACCGCGCCGTGGTTCGGAAATCAGAACGGCCTATTTGGTGCCAAACAGGCGGTCCCCGGCATCGCCGAGGCCGGGAACGATGTACGCGTGTTCGTCGAGGCGCTCGTCGAGCGAGGCGACGTACATCTTCACATCGGGGTGCTGCTCCTGGAACACGGCCACCCCTTCAGGTGCGGCAACCAGGGCCAGGAACATGATGTCGCTGTCGGGAACGCCACGCTTCTTGAGCACGTCGACGGCGTGAGCAGCCGAGTAGCCGGTGGCCACCATCGGGTCCACCAGGATGAAGGTGCGGCCTTCGACCTCGGGCAGGCGCACCAGATATTCGACCGGGCGCTTGTTGGCGTCGCGGTACATGCCGATATGGCCTTCGCGCGCCGAGGGAATCAGTTCAAGCAGACCATCGGCCATGCCGGTGCCGGCACGCAGCACCGGGACGACGGCCAGCTTCTTGCCGGCGATCACGGGAGCGTCCATCGCCGTGAGCGGGGTCTCGATCTTCTTGGTCGACAGCGGCAGGTGGCGGGTCAGCTCGTAGCCCATCAGCAGGGTGATTTCGCGCAACAGCTCGCGGAAAGTGCGCGTCGAGGTGTCCTTGTCGCGCATGTGGGTCAGCTTGTGTTGGATCAGCGGGTGGTCAACGATGAAAAGGCTGGGGAATCGGGGATCTTTACGCATGAGGGTCTTCCTGGGAGGGTGGCCGCGGACGGCGCCGCCGGGCCGACGACAGAGTTGTCCAATGATGCCAAGCATAAGCGAGCGGGTTATTGCCCAGATCGCGATGGGAGGTTCGTCCGTAGGATGCGCGCCTTTTCTGATTCAACGGGACCTGGTCGATCGGGTCCAGGAGGCAAGTTTTGGTGCGCAACATTTTCACCGCGCTGGTCGCGGTTTTTGTCCTTCTCATCGGCACGACGGCCCATGCCCGCAACGACGGGAAGTCCTTCGGCCGCTGGGAGCAGCTCGGCAGCAAAAGCGTGAACCTGCTCGGCGACCGCGACAGCCTGCACATCAATCGCGGTCCGTATACCAAGCTGCGATTCAGCGTGCATCAGCGGGCAGTCGAGTTCCAGAAGGTGTTTGTCGAGTTCGGCAACGGCGACCGGATCGAGGTTCCGGTGCGAGAGCGCATCCACGCAGGCGGACAAACCCGGGAAATCGACCTGCCGGGCCGCGCCCGCCACATCAAGAAAATCGTGTTCTGGTACAAGACCGCCCCCGGTTCGCTGGAGCGGGCGAAAGTGACGGTCTGGGCACGGCGCTAGTCTGCCTCGGTTCAAGGCTCAGCAAGAAGCTTGAGCCCGACCACGCCGGCCACGATCAGCGCGATGCAGGCCACGCGCGCCACCGTGGCCGGTTCCTTGAAGAGCCACATGCCCAGCACGGTCGCACCCGCGGCGCCGATGCCGACCCACACTGCATAAGCCGTTCCCACCGGCAGCACCCGCATCGCCAGCCCGAGCAGCCAGAACGAGAGCCAGGCCACGGCAATCACCGCCACGCTCGGCCACAGACGGGTGAAGCCGTCGGTGTACTTCATGCCAACTGCCCACACGATCTCGAGGGCGCCGGCGGCGGCGAGCAGCCACCACGCGGCGGCGGTGCTGGGCGCACCAATCATGCCTGCTGCAGCCTGAAGTTGACCTGGGCCGGCCGCCCCGGCAGATCGAGCCGCGCCACCTGCGGTGCCGACTCGGCAATCACCCGACCGCGGCGGACCACGGCCAGGCGGCTGGCGCGCAAGCGGATCGCCTCGGCCGGCGAGCGCGCGTCGAGCAGGACGAAGTCGGCGTGACAACCGCGCTCGAGGCCGTAGCCTTCGAGCCCGAGGATCTTGGCCGGGGTGGTGGTGACGGCCTGGAAACACTGTTCGATGCCGGCCACGCTGGTCATCTGCGCCACGTGCAGCCCCATCGCCGCCACTTCGAGCGCGTCGCCCGAGCCCAGCGGG
The DNA here is from genome assembly GCA_023443095.1 of Pseudomonadota bacterium. Taxonomy (GTDB): domain Bacteria; phylum Pseudomonadota; class Gammaproteobacteria; order Burkholderiales; family Burkholderiaceae_F; genus JAEZVV01. Next base: position 1,023 of record JAEZVV010000054.1, on the reverse strand, counting down.
TACCAGGGATCCATCACGCAATCGTGGCCGAAAGCCACCGGCACGCCAGCGGCGAGCAGCTCCGGCACGCGGGTCATGCCGCGGCGCTTGGGGTAGGTGTCGTGCCGGCCCTGGATCGTGATGTTGATCAGCGGGTTGGCAATCGCCGCCACGCCGGCTTCGCGCATCAGCGGGATCAGCTTGGAGACGTAGTAGTTGTCCATCGAATGCATCGAGGTCAGGTGCGACCCGGCGACCCGGCCCTGCAGGCCGAGGCGTTGCGTTTCCGCGGCGAGGGTCTCGATATGGCGCGACATCGGGTCGTCGGTCTCGTCGCAATGCATGTCGACACGCAAGCCGCGGCGCGCCGCTTCCTCGCACAGCAGGGTCACGCTGGCCGCGCCGTCGGCCATGCTGCGTTCGAAGTGGGGGATGCCGCCCACCACGTCGACCCCCAGGTCGAGCGCGCGGCGCAGCAGTTCAAGCGCCGTGGTCTTGCCCGCCGGATCGCGCCAGCGCAATACGCCGTCTTGAGGGAAAGCGACCAACTGCAGGTCGAGATAGGGGCGGACGCGCTCCTTGACGTGCAATAGCGCTTCGACAGCGAGCAGGCGTGGATCGCAGATGTCGACGTGCGAGCGCACGGCCAGCATGCCGCGCGCCACCGCCCAGTCGCAATACGCGAGGGCGCGTTCGACCAGCGCTTCCTGGGTCAGGTGCGGCTTGAGTTCGCCCCACAGCGCGATGCCTTCGAGCAGGGTGCCGCTCTGGTTGACGCGCGGCAGGCCGTACGAAAGGGTCGAGTCCATGTGGAAGTGCGGATCGACGAAGGGCGGGCTCACGAGGCGGCCGGCGGCGTCGATTTCGCGCGCCGCGGTGGCCGCGATGGCGGGGGCCACGTCGACGATGCGGCCTTCGTGCACGGCGAGGTCGAGATTGCGGCTGCCGTCGGGCAGGCTGGCGTGGCGGACGATGAGGTCGAGCATGGCGGTGTGGGAGAAGGCAGGAGGCGGGTATCTTACGGAGCAGGGCCGGCGGCGCTAG
>JAEZVV010000048.1 GCA_023443095.1 Pseudomonadota bacterium | reverse complement strand
GCTGCGAACGGGACTCGCACCAGCGGATACAGGCCGATACTGCGCGCCAGCAGTGAATAGTCGTCCGGCACCTGGGCAGCTTGGCGCAAGCGCTGGTGTTCGGCCGCGTCAGCGCGGGCGAGCACGGCGCGGCAGCGGTCGATGGCCTCCAAGGCCCGCGGCGATAACCCGGCCTTGGCGCCTTCGCCGGTACGCGCTGCGGCGTCGAGCCGGGCCAGCCAGCCGATCCAGGCCCCCCACTCGGCCGGAGTTTCGAGACCGCGGCCGAGATCGGCACGGAAACGGTCGACCCTCAGGTAAGGGAAGCCGGCCAGGCGCGGCGCCCCCGCGTCCCGCGTGCCGGCGGCCGTGATCACGATGTCGCTCGCCTCGAGGCGGCGGGCGCAATCGCCGACCTCGTCGCTGCGCCGCAGGTGCTCGCTCATCGGCGCCTGCGAATACGGATAGACGGCGACGCAGCCGACCAGCACCAGGGCGGCCCACGCAGCCAGCCCGCGCCAGATCAGGCGCGACATCGGCCCGGCAACTGGCGAATGGCGAGTGCGTTGGTCCATGAGAAGCAGGCATCGGCGGCGTCGCGCCAGGGCAGCCAGCGAAACGCCGTGTGTTCGCTCGGGTTGAGCCGCGGCAAAAAGACTTGCGCTACGGCGAGTGATTACACCGATTCGCGGTTTTCGGTCACTCCCGGCGCGTAACGGTGGCGCCACTGCGGGTAGATCGAATACGAATAAGACAGCTCCCAGTCCCGCAGCTCGCTCGGCTGCGCCACCCAGCCGGTTTCCTCCAGCACTTCGCGGCAGGCGGTGGTAAGCAGGGCTTCGTCCGGGCTGTCGCGGCTGCCAGTGACCGATTGCCAGAAGCCGGGGTGGTCGACGCGTTCGATCAGCAGGACTTCGAGCGCCGGCGTGTGAATCAGCACCAGCACCGACTCCGGCAGCTTGGCCGGCCGCTTCACGGCAGGACCGACAGCTCCCCGTGTTCGAGCACGTAGATGCGATCGGACACCGGCTGCGCCCCGAAAGCCGCCCTCATGTCGGCCACGGCGATGCGGATGTCGGCCAGACCGTCGGGCGTGTTGGCATTGGCGAACAAGACCATGTTGCGCACCGGAAAACCGATATAGAACTTCTTCACCCCGGTGCGTTCGGACAGGACCTGCATGCGGGCCCGCGACAAGACCTCGCCCGCCGGATCGCCCTGCGCCTCGAGGTAGGACACGCCGCGCTTGCCCAGGAGCGGCCGCAACACCGGGGCCTCGTGCGAGCTGTCCATTTCGGCGATGGCGCGCGCCTGCAGGACCTTGGGATCGAGCTTGAGCGACTGCACCAGACCGCTGGTGACGAACTCGGCGACCGGCTTGCCGATGAACTGGTAGGACACGGCGAGATCGCCCACCCAGGGCTGGGTGATCACGGTCTTCGTGAAAGGCGCCGCGGCCGGCGGCCGCGTCAGAGTCGGCCGCAGCAGCGGCATGTCGGGCCGCGCCGGCGCCTCGACCAGGCGGACAAGCTCGGCGATCAGCTCGGACCCGGCGGTCTGGCATACGCCCGCGCCGTCGTGGCAGCGGTTCTGCAGCTGGTCAAGGCTCACGCCCCAGACCCGCTCGTCGCGGCCGAGGTAGAGCATGAACTCTCCCGCCTGCGCCACCTGCACGCCGGGCACTTCGGCCGCCACCCGCTGAGCGAACTTGTTGCTGACCGCGGTCGGATCATCGGTCGGCCACAAGGTGAGCACGGCGCTGAACACCACGGCGGCAACTAGACCAAGGACGACGAACAGGCGGTTCACGAGCGGCTCCCGCGAAGTGGGGAAAGATCTGAGAGCCCGATTGTAGGCAGCGCAGCGACTTATCTGCCGCTCATCGGTCTGAGAATTTTTGCTTTGAAGCCACACCGCCCGCGCAACCGAAGCCGGCGCACGGCAACCCGTGACCGAACGCGGCATAAGCCAGCAAAAGAGCCCCCGCCGCCTGCAGCACAGCCGTCGTTCCCAGCGCTTCCGCCAGAAGCGCCGTGACCAGCACGGCCAGAGGCGTCAGGCCGAGCTGGATCGCCGCGTATGCCGCCAGGGCCCGCGCTCGCAGCCGGTGCTGGCGCAAGCCATGAAGCTCGCTCACGCACAGGCCCAGCACGCCGCTGATCGCCGCGCCCAGCGTCAGGCTCCAGGTCAGCTGCAGCGCGGGCGATCCGAGCCCCGGCGACGCCAGCAAGGCCAGTCCTGCCAGCACCAGTCCGCCGCGCACGGCGGAGATCGGCCGCCAGCGGCATAGCAGCAGGGCAGAGCCCAGCGCCCCCGCGCCCAGACCCGAACTCAGGCGGCTCAATAGAGCGAGCGGGTCGCCTCCGGCTTCATGGGCGATAGCCGGCAGCAGCGCCGCCGTCGGCAGCACCAGGGCGCTGAACACCGCTGCGCTGGCAAGCAGAGCCCGCGGACGGAACAGGGCCTGGCCTTTGGCCAGCTGAGATTCCTCCTCGCTCGGCCGCCAGGAGGGCGGGAAACGCAGCGCCAGGACCAGGATCGGCACCAAGCAGACCGCGTTGAAAACGAAACATGCCGCCACGCCGGCTCCGGCGATCAGTGCCGCCGCCAGCGCCGGCGCCAGTATGCGCATGCCGTTGAACAACAAGGCAAAACGCGCGGCGCAAGCCTGCCGTCCAGCAACCGAGGCCGAAGCGCCGACCACCGCGGCGAGAGCAGGCGCTTCGACCGCTGCCAGCCCCCCGTAGGCTGCGGCCGCAAGCAGCAGTTGCCACGGCGACAGGCGCCCGCTGACCAGCAGGCCGGCGCATGCCAGCGCCACCAGAATCAGCCCGCCATAAGCCAACACCAAACGACGGGAAGGCGGGCAGTTCGCCAGACGGGTTCCACTCAACCAGGCCAGGGGCAGGGCCGACAGCGCGGCGAGCGCAGCGGCAGCCGCCAGCCAGAGCGCCGAACCGGTGAGCTGGAACATCAGCCAGCCCTGGGCAAAGGCGTGGACCCAGCGCCCGAGCAGGGCCAGCGCCATCGCGCTCCACGCGGCCAGGCCGGGGCCGCCAGTGCCCGGCGGATCGGAATCGAGTCTTTTCATGAAAGACCCCGGCGGCGCACGGCCGCCGGGGATTGGAGCTGGTGGCGGGGCCTACTTCGCCGTCGCCGCCTGCGCCGCGCTCAGGCCGGCGATGCGGCCGAAGGTGATGGTCTCGGAGATCGAGTTGCCACCCAGGCGGTTCGCGCCGTGCACGCCGCCCGTGGTTTCACCGGCGGCATACAAGCCCTGGATCGGCTGGCCGGCGGTGTTGATCACCTGCGCCTTGGTATCGATCTTGAGGCCGCCCATGACGTAGTGGATCGCGGGCTTGATCTCGATCGCATAGAACTTGGCCTTGTCGACCTTGTGCTCGAGGCTGGGGCGGTTGAAGTCCGGGTCCTTCTTGGCGTCGACGTAGCCGTTGTACTGCTTGATCGTCTGCTCGAGGGCCGCCGGATCCATGCCCATCGCCTTGGCGAGTTCGGCGATCGAACTGCCTTCGAAGGCCTTCTTCAGTTCGAAGGCGGCGCTGGTCTGCTTGACCTTGTCGCGCACCTTCTGGTCGAAGACGATGAAGGCCGAGGCCCCCTTCTGCTTCATGATCGCCGCGCTAGTGACGTCGCGCGTGGTCAGCTCGCTGATGAAGCGCTTGCCGTCGCGGTTGACGAAGACGCCGCCGGCGCCGCGAACGATTTCCGAGATGATCACCGGACTGCCGACCAGCAGGGTCGGGTTGAGCTGGATCTCCTTGAGGTCGACCGTCGCCGCGCCGATCTTCTCGCCCAGGATGATGCCGTCGCCCTGGGTTCCCGGCTGGTTGGAGGTCGCCGTCTCGCGGATCTCGGGGCGGAAACGTGCCACGAAATCAGGGTTGGCGCCGAAGCCGCCAGTGGCGAGCACCACCGCCTTGGCGTTGATCTGATAGAGCCCGCTGTGTTTGCCGCGGATGATTGCGCCGGTGACGGCGCCGCTCTTGTCGGTAACAAGCTTGACCATCTTGCTGTTCAAGCGCAGGTCGATCGCCTTGTCGGCCACTTGCTGGCGGAAGAACGCGCTCAGGTAAGGCCCGACGAAGGAACCACCGGTGGGGCCGTGCATGCGTGCCGCACTGGCACCGCCGCCACGGCCCGGGTGGTCGAGCACGGCGCCGCGGTCGGCCAGCCACTGGATCGACTCGGCCGAACGGTCGGCAAGGATGCGGACCAGCTCAGGATTGGCGAGATTCTTGCCGCCCTTGAGAGTGTCCTGATACATCAGCTCGGCGTTGTCCTGGATGCCCTTGGCCTTCTGGTAAGGCGTGCCAGCGGCGTTCATGCCTCCAGCGGCGAGCTGCGAGTTGCCGCCCGGGACCGCCATCTTTTCGACCATCACGACCTTGACCCCCGACTCGACCGCCGACAGCGCGGCAGTGAAACCCGCCGCGCCGGAGCCGACGACCAGGATGTCGGTGGTTTCGGTGCGGGTCGGCTGGGACGCATCGAAGGAATCGAGCTTCTCGCGCTGCGACTTCGGCTTGGCGCCGTTGTTGTGCGAGATCTTCATGTCCTTGAAGTCGTGGCAGTTCGAGCAATACGCGACCGACGCTTCGTGACCGGTGTGGCAGGCCGTGCAGTTAATCTGGCCGAGGTGCGACTGGTGCGGGTTGATGTCGCCCGCGGTGCGTGTCGCCACCTTGGCCAAGTCGCCGTGGCAGCTGGTGCACTTCTGGTTGATCGCGCGTTCGCTGTCGTCGACAGTCTTGCTGTCGTGGCACGAGACGCAGCCCACTCCCTTCTGGCCGTGGGCGCCGGCGAGGAACTTGGACTTGTCGCCGCTCATGTGCGACTTGACGCGGGCGGCGTCAAACGGCGCCGGCGCGCTGGCGGCCGGCATGGCCGCCGTCAACGCGAACAACATCGCGCCCGCGATCGACAGCCACGGACGAAGTTTGGAATCGGTGTATCTGTTCATGACGTGCATGCTCAGGGCGCACGAGAGCTTTCGCTCGTGCGTCGTGATCCTCCTGATTTAGAACGAGGGCGGTCGACCCGTGCGCCGCTCCAGCCGGCCGTCTCTTGCGGTCGCCCGGAATCGCAGCTCTCGTGTTGCGTGACAGCGCGCTGGCAACTGCCACAACGGAAACACCCGTCCCGAACCGCGCGTCGGCGCCGTCGAAAACCGCGTCGATCGAATCCGGGTGTTTTTGATTTGCGCCTAGTGTCGAACCGGCGAGCGGCCACCACAATCGGGTTCTTTCAACACAAGCCTTCGTGTTTCGCGAACGCTATGCGCTACGACCTCACCGATCTGCGTCTCTTCGTTGCGATTGCCGACGCGGCCAACATCTCTCGCGGCGCCAGCGCCTGCCACCTCGCCCCCTCGTCGGCCAGCCTGCGTATCAAACATCTCGAGGACATGCTGGGCACCCCTTTGTTCAAGCGCCAGGCACGCGGAGTCGAACTCACCGCCGCCGGCCTCGTCATGCTCGACCACGCGCGCCGCTGCCTGTGGCAGATCGAGGAAATGCACGCGGCGCTGGCGCCCTATGCGCGAGGCGTCAAAGGCCACCTCACGGTCTTTGCCAACAGCAATGCGATCGTGTCCTTCCTGCCAGGCGACGTGCAGGGCTATCTGCAGGCCCATCCCGATGTCCGGGTCGTGATCGAGGAGAGGCTCAGCCATGAGATCGTCCATTGCGTGGCCGACGGTCGCGCCGATGTCGGCGTCACGGCCTGGCCGGGCGAACATCGCGATGTCGTGTTCCAGCCGTATCGCGAAGACCGGCTGGTGGTGATCACCGCCCGCGGCAACCCGCTCGCCCGCCGCCGCAAGCTGCGTTTCGCTGACTGCCTCGACCTGCCCTTCGTGTCGATGAGGAGCGACTCGGCAATCCAGACCTTCATCACCGAACGGGCTCACGAACTCGGCCGCCGCATCGACGCGCGGATCCGCGTGCCCGGCCTTCAGGCAGTGGTCGGCCTGGTCCGCTCGGGAGCGGGCATCGGCATCGTGCCGCGTTCGATACTCGCCGGCACCGAGGTCGGCTCGGTCGTCCAGATCGAACTCGACGAAGCCTGGGCCACCCGCAGCCTGCGCCTGTGCACGCCGGCGGCGCGGTCGCGGGTCTCGCGTTACGCAGCCGAACTGGCGCAGCACCTCAGCCCGCGTTGATTCCGAGCCGATTCAGCGTCCGCCCTGGGTGCGCGGATCCTCTTCGGTGCCGGCCGAGACGACGCGACCGCCTTCGTCGAAGGTGACGACAAACAAACGGGTGTTGGGCTGGTCGAGATAACGCCAGCTCCACGCGGTCTGTTTCTGCAGCCGGTAGGCCTGGATCGAGCCGGGGCGGCCGAGCAGCTCAAGCACCTCGGCTTTGCTCAAACCCGGCCGCACGCGGGCGAAGTTCTCCGGAGTGAGCAGGTTGCTCGACCCCTGGTAGCGGCCGTCGGGGTCGATCGCGATGAGCAGGGTGACCGCGCCTTCCGGCCCCAGGGGGTAGACCAGCCCCCGGCCCGCGGGGCCGGAACGGGCGGCGTCCGGTGCACCGAACCAGCGGCGCACGTCGGCTTCGGTCGATTGGCCGATGGCGAGCCGCGTCAGGCGAACGTCGTCGAGCGGCCGCCCGCTCGGGTCGCACGCGGCCAGCACCAGCGCGGCGCAAAGAACAATCCAGGCGAGCAAGCTGTGCACGGCGTCTCCGTCGCTATCTCCGAGCAGCGACGATAACCCGCTTGGCGCGCGTCGGCCGCGCCATGAAAAAGGGGCGCCGTCTGGCGCCCCTTTGCGATCCGAGGACCGGGCTTATTGCGGCATCAGCTTCGGATCGTTGCGCAGCTTGATATGCAGTTCGCGCAGCTGCTTCTCGTCGACCGGACTCGGCGCGTGGGTGAGCAGGCACTGGGCGCGCTGCGTCTTGGGGAAGGCGATCACGTCGCGGATCGACTCGGCGCCCGTCATCATGGTGACGATGCGGTCAAGGCCGAAAGCCATGCCGCCGTGCGGGGGCGCACCGTATTGCAGGGCGTCGAGCAGGAAGCCGAACTTCTCCTGCGCTTCCTCGGCGTTGATCTTCAAGGCGCGGAAGACCTTGCTCTGCACCTCCTCGCGGTGGATACGCACCGAGCCGCCGCCGATCTCCCAGCCGTTCAGGGCCAGGTCGTAGGCCTTGGCCAGGCACTTGCCGGGGTCGGTCTCGAGGTAGTCGAGGTGCTCGTCCTTCGGGCTGGTGAAGGGGTGGTGGCAGGCAACCCAGCGCTGGCCGTCTTCGTCGAACTCGAACATCGGGAAGTCGGTCACCCACAGCGGCTTCCAACCCTTTTCCGACAGGCCGTGCGAGCGGCCGAACTCGCTGTGGCCGATCTTGGTGCGCAGCGCGCCGAGCGAGTCGAACACCACCTTGGCGCGGTCGGCGCCGAAGAAGATCACGTCGCCGTCCTGGGCGCCGGTGCGCTCGAGGATCTGGGTGAGGATCTCGTCGGAGATGTTCTTGACGATCGGGCTCTGCAGGCCGTCGCGGCCCTTGGCCTTTTCGTTGACCTTGATGTAGGCCAGGCCCTTGGCGCCGTAGATCTTGACGAACTCGGTGTAGGCGTCGATCTCGGAGCGCGGCATCTCGGCGCCGTGCGGGACGCGCAGCGCGGTGACCTTGCCGTCGGCCATCTCGGCGGCGGCCTTGAACACCTTGAAGTCAATCGCGGCCATCAGGTCGGTCAGTTCGACCAGCTCGAGCTTGACGCGCAGGTCGGGCTTGTCCGAACCGAAACGCGCCATCGCCTCCGCATACGACATCACCGGGAAGGGATCGCCCAGGTCCACCGCCAGCACTTCCTTGAACACCGTGCGGATCATGTTTTCCATGATGGCGCGGATCTCGGTCTCGGAAAGGAACGAGGTCTCGATATCGATCTGGGTGAATTCGGGCTGGCGGTCGGCGCGCAGGTCCTCGTCGCGGAAGCACTTGGTGATCTGGTAGTAGCGATCGAAGCCCGCCACCATCAGCAGTTGCTTGAAGAGCTGCGGCGACTGCGGCAGCGCGAAGAACTGACCGTCGTGAACACGCGAGGGCACGAGGTAGTCGCGCGCGCCTTCGGGCGTGCTCTTGGTGAGCATCGGCGTTTCGATGTCGATGAAGCCATGACCGTCGAGATACTTGCGCACCGCCATCGCGGTTTTGTAGCGCAGCATCATGTTCTTCTGCATCGGCAGCCGGCGCAGGTCGAGCACGCGGTGGGTCAGGCGGGTGGTTTCCGACAGGTTCTCGTCGTCGAGCTGGAACGGCGGCGTGACCGAGGCGTTGAGGATCTCGAGCTCGGTCGCCAGCACCTCGATCCCACCCGAGACCAGGTTGGCGTTCTTGGTGCCCTCGGGGCGAGCGCGCACCAGGCCCACCACCTTCAGGCAGAACTCGTTGCGGACCTTTTCGGCGTTGCCGAAAACGGCGGCGCGGTCAGGGTCGCACACCACCTGCACCAGACCTTCGCGGTCGCGCAGGTCGATGAAGATCACCCCGCCGTGGTCACGGCGACGATGGGCCCAGCCAAAGAGAGTGACGGTCTGGCCGATGAACTTGTCGTCCACCAGGCCGGCATATTCGGTACGCATGAGAGGCTCCGGATCAGGAGGCTGTCGCTGGCGCGGCAGCAAATGGGCAATGTATGTTCTGCAAGCGGGGCGTGGGGCCGGGCGGTGCCAACGCCCGACCCTAGCGATTTCGGTCGTTGCGCTGCACCGACGGACGCACCAGCGCCCGCGCGCGGGGCGCGGCTGGCGGCAAGAGGTGCGGACACGTCTTCATGGCAGCTGGATATTACAGGGCTCAGGCCGCGGGCGGCGTGTGCACGGTCAGCGCCGAGGCCTTGCCGGCACGCACCGCCGACGGCACCACCACCCCCAGCGAGACGTGGAAACGGAAGGCGTCGTCGACGCTAATGTCGAGATCGCGCACTTCATCGGGGCGAACCATGATCACGTAGCCGGACGTGGGGTTGGGCGCGGTCGGCACGTAGACCGTCACGTGTTCGCCGGGCAGCTGCTCGCTCAGGCGGGCACCGGGATCGCCGACCAGGAAACCCACCGTCCATTGGCCGCGCTGCGGGAACTCGACCAGGACCACCTTGCGGAAGCTCTCGCCCTGCTGCGACAGCAGGGTGTCGGACACCTGCTTGACGCCCGAGTAGATCGAACGCACCACCGGGATCCGGTTGAGCAGGCTCTCCCACCAGCGCACCATGCGCTGACCGATGATGTTGGCGACGAAAACGCCGGTCGACAACAGGATCAGCAGCGAGACGATCGCCCCCAGCCCCGGCACGTGCACCCCGAGCAAGGCATCGGGCCGCCACGGCTCCGGCAGCAGCAGCAGCACCTGGTCGGTCATCGAGATGATGGCGTTCAGCACCCAGACGGTGACCGCGAGCGGCAACCAGATCAGCAGACCGGCGATCAGAAATTTCTTGAACATGGCACTCAGTGAAAACAAAAAGCCGCGGGCAAACCGCGGCTGAATTCCGGAACCGATCGGATCACGTGCAGGCCGGGCAGGCGCCGGTGCCGCAGGCGGGCGACGGCGCGGCCGCTTCGGACGGCTTGCCGCTGGCGGGCTGCGAGCAGCCCCCCCCCTTGAAGTCGGTGGCATACCAGCCCGACCCCTTGAGCTGGAAACCGGCCGCCGTCAGCTGCTTGGCAAAACTCTCCGCGCCACAGGCAGGGCAGATGGAAAGCGGAGCATCGGACATCTTCTGCAGAACATCTTTTTCGTGACCGCAGGACGAACACTTGTAGGCGTAGATCGGCATTTCGACCCTCAAACGCTGTAACTCGCTGAATTATAAAGGGCGGAATCGCCCTTTTCCCCGATATAGGGGCGAGAGTCGAACAGACAAGTCGAGCCGGCAGCGAGGCGGGCGCCGCCCCCGCCGGGTAAACACGGACTGCGGCGATCAGCGCGGCACTACCCGCGCGCCCTCGCCCGAACCCTCGACGTAAACCGCCTGGCCCACACGCAGAAGACCGCGATCGGGCTGGGTCACCGCCACCAGCACGCCGCTGGCCAGCCGCACGACGATCTGCTCGCCCGCCACCGGCTGGTCGTAACGCTTTTGCGCCTCGTTGCCGAGTGCGCCTCCGCCCAGGGCGCCCAGGGCCATCGCCACGTCACGCCCGGTGCCATTGCCGATCAGGCTACCCAGGCCCAGACCCACCGCCCCGCCCAGCACGGCGCCGATTCCGGTGTGGTGGTTGGAAGCGATCTGGACCGGAGTGACCTGCTCAACTACGCCCCGGCGGATCTCAGTTTCGCCCACCGCGCCGCCACCGGTCCCTGTAGGCGCCGCGCAGGCGCCCAGCAGAACAACCGCCACCGCCATTACTCCCAGTGCTCGTCTCATAGAAGGCTCCCGTCAGAAGAACGACTATTCGTCCGCTCGCGCGGCCCGCAGTCATCTTACGAAGCCGCCAGCTCTACAGCGCTGACGCCAACGGAAAGCTCCCCCATTTGAGAACCCAGCCTTGGCGCGATCGAGCCACGAGCTTTGCGATCGCTTAAGTCGCCCTCTCCAAGGGTCGACTTAGACTCGGGCCATGAACTTCTCGCTAGCCGATTTACAGGCCTTCATCGCTGTCGCCGAGCGCTCCAACTTCCGCGCCGCCGCCGAAGCGATCCATGTTTCACAACCCGCTTTAAGCCGACGCATTGCCAAGCTCGAAGGCGCGCTGGAAGTCCGCCTATTTGAGCGTGACACGCATCATGTGATTCTCACCATGGCCGGTCGCGAGTTCGAGCGCCGCGCCCGCCCTGTCCTGCACCAGCTGCAATCGGCGGTAATTGCCTTGGGCGACCCCGGCAAAGGCGCCATCCCCAAAGTCCGGATTGCTTGCATCACCTCCGCGGTTCGGCACCTGCTGGTCGGCGCACTGGTCGAATTCCAGGCTCGCCATCCACGTCACCGAATCGAAATTGTCGATGGCGGCGGCGACGTCGTTCTCGACGCGGTACACCGAGGCCGAGTTGACTTTGGCCTGAGCTTTTCCTTCGAGGACAACGTCGGGCTCGATTTTCGCCCTTTGATGGCAGATCGCTTTGTCGCGATCTGCCGCCGCGGCCATCGGCTCGCGCGCCGCAAGCAGCTGACCTGGGCCGAACTCGGCCAGCACGATTACTTGAGCGTGAGCCGCGACAACAGCAACCGGCGTGTGATGGACAATGCCCTAGTCGGACTCGCAACCCCAACGCCGCGCTGCGAGGTGCGTCACCTTTCGAGCCTGCTCGGCCTGGTCGAAGCGGGCGCCGGCGTAGCCGCAGTCCCTCGTTCTGCACTGCCGGCGACGCCGCAGGCACTGGTGGCAATCGCCCTTGTCGATCCGATCGTCACCCGCGCCTTTGGCACCGTCCGACGCATCGGCCTGGATCTGCCGCCGGCGGCGCAGACCTTCGATGCATTTCTTGCTGATTGGTGGCGTCGCGACGAGTCCGCCACGACGCTCTGAGCGCAGCGCAGACGAAGTCTCAACGGCCAAACGCTTGGGCGATCAGACTGGCAAGAAAGCCGATCGCAAACAGTTGACTGGCGTAGCGGGAAATCAAGGATTTGAACGACATAGCAAGCCTCGAAGAGCGAAATCCGGATTGACCCGGCGGTATTGCCGAGCCCCATTCCAAGACTCACTTTCCGCTATCGAAATCCGTGCTGGAAGTGCATTGTTCCGATCGCATGATGCGTTGCGCGCATTGCCAGACGTCGTCCCCTGGGCCTGGCGATTGCAGCCAAAGAAAAGGCCCGCAAGCGCGGGCCTTGAATCGATGGAGACAGCCAGGCAGGCTTACTCCTCTTCCTCCTTGCGCTTGAAGCTGGCCGCCAGCTCGGTCTGCTTGGGCGGCGGCACCTGCTCGTACATCGCCAGCTCCATCGAGAAACTGCCCGCGCCCTGGGTCATCGCCTTGAGCCGGCCGGCATAACCCTCGAGTTCGGCCAGCGGCACGGTGCCGGTAATGACCATCATGCCGCCGGCCAGGTTGCTGGTGCCGCTGACCTGACCGCGGCGCGACGAAAGATCGCCCGCGATGTCGCCCATCGCCGAATCGGGCGCCACGATCTCCACCGTCACGATCGGCTCGAGCACGGCCGCCTTCGCCTTGGCGAGCGCGTCCAGCATGGCCTTGCGCCCGGCCGACACAAAAGCCACTTCCTTGCTGTCGACCGGGTGGTACTTGCCGTCGTAGACCACGACCCGGATGTCGTGCAACGGGTAGCCGGCGACGAAACCGGTGGCCAACACCTCGCGCACCCCTTTTTCGACCGCCGGAATCAGGTTGTAGGGAATCACGCCGCCCTTGACCTGGTCGACAAACTCGAATCCGCCGCCGCGCGGCAAGGGCTCGACGCGCAGGAAAACTTCGCCGAACTGGCCCGCGCCGCCGGTCTGCTTCTTGTGGCGCGCATGGCCTTCGGCGCCGGCGGCGATGGTCTCGCGGTAGGGCACTCGTGGCGCCCGCGTCGTGACCTCGAGCTTCAGCTGCGAACTCATGCGCTCGAGCACCGAACGCAGGTGCAGATCGGACAGGCCGCGCAGCACGGTTTCGTTGAGCACGGCGTCGTGTTCGATCGCCAGCGTCGGGTCCTCGGCTGCCATCTTGCCCAGCACCTCGGACAATCGGCCTTCGTCACCGCGGCGGGCGGGAGTGATCGCGAGGCCGAACATAGGCCGCGGGAACTCGAGCGGCTTCATGCGGATGCCGTCCTCGTCGTGCGAGTCGTGCAAGACGCAGTCGAAAACGATGTCGTCGACCTTGGCCACCGCGCCGATGTCGCCCGGCACCAATTCGGCCACTTCGACCGTGTCCTTGCCCTGCAGCATCAAGGGGTGGCCGACCTTGAACGACTTCTTGCTGTCGCCCACGAAGAGTTGGGTGTCCTTCGCGATCCGGCCCTGGTGCACGCGGAAGATGCCGACCTTGCCGATGTAGGGGTCGTTGACCACCTTGAACACGTGGGCGAGCACGTGTTTGCCGGCGTCGGGTTCGGAGCGGAAACCGACGTCGCCCTTGAAGAACTGCGGCGGATTGCCCTCGGCCGGATTAGGGAGATGTCGCACCAGAACGTTGAGCAGGTCGTCGACGCCGGCGCCGGTGCGGCCCGAGGTGAAACAAACGGGAATGATGTGGCCTTCGCGCAGCGCTTTTTCGAGCGGGCCGTGCAGGCTGGTCGGATCGACCGCCCCCTCCTCGAGGTATTTCTCCATCGCCGCGTCGTCGACCTCGACTACCTGTTCCATCACCTTGCGGTGTACGTCGGCCACCGACAGGAAATCGGCTTGGCCTTCGTCCTTGTCGAAGCAATCGATCACGCGGCGACCACCCTCGGCCGGCAGATTGATCGGCAGGACCTCGGCGCCGAAGGCCTCCTGCAGTTCGGCCAGAGTCCGCTCGAGGTCGAGGTTGTCGAGGTCGATCTTGTTGATGATGATGAGGCGGCAGAGATTGCGGTCGCGCGCCCAGTCCATCATGCGACGGGTGATGAGTTCGATCCCGTTGGCCGCATCGACCACCACCGCCACCGTCTCCACCGCGTCGAGCGCGCCGATCGCCTGGCCCATGAAATCGGGGTAGCCCGGCGTGTCGATCAGGTGAACACGCACCGGCGAGCCGTCGGGAGCTTTGTGGTCGAGGTGGACCACGGCCGAACGCAAGGAGTGCTGGTAGCTCTTTTCCAGAGGATCGGAGTCGCAGACGGTGGAACCCTTCTCGACGCTACCGGCCGCTGCGATCATTCCGCTCTTGGCCAGCAAGGCTTCTGCCAGCGTGGTCTTGCCACAGGCGCCATGACCCACCAGGGCTACAGTACGAAGTTGGTCCGTTCTGAGCTCGCTCATCGAAACACTCCTTGGTTGACAGTCCTGCGGCCATTCTGCGCCCGGGGACCTGGACGACAATGCCAAGCGGTGCCGCGGCTTGACCTAGATCGTGGCGCGCCCGGCACACTGTTTGACACACTGGCAACTCGTGCCGGCGGCAGGAAAGCGGCGGTCAGACGCTGCTCGGACGCCAGCCATGCCCATAGCGCGCTCTCCCTGTCGCCACCCTCTCCTCCCGCGCTTTTCACTCCGCCTCTCCACAAGCTCAGATCATGAGCCCAGCACGCAGCATCGACTGTGGTGCCGACGCATCGCTGCTCGCGCATCGGACGCGGCAGGACTAGATTGGCGGCCTTGCATGTGCCCGGAGGTGGCGCGATGCGGATCGGAGTGCCCAAGGAAATCAAGGTCCACGAATACCGCGTCGGCCTGACGCCCGGATCGGTGCGGGAACTGTGTGCCCACGGCCACACGGTCCTGGTCGAAACCGGCGCCGGCGCCGGCATCGGCGCGAGCGATGCGGACTACCGGCAGGCCGGCGCCGAACTGGCGGCCAGCGCGGCCGAGGTTTTTGCTCGGGCCGAGATGGTGGTCAAGGTCAAGGAACCGCAGGCAAGCGAGCGCGCCCTGCTGCGGCCCGGTCAGGTGCTCTTCACCTACCTGCACCTGGCGCCCGACCCCGAGCAGGCGCAGGACTTGATCGCGAGCGGCGTCGTCGCCATCGCCTACGAAACCGTCACGTCTGCGGCAGGAGGCCTGCCGCTCCTGGCGCCGATGAGCGAAGTCGCCGGCCGGCTCGCCGTCCAGGCCGGAGCGCATTGCCTGGAAAAAAGCGCGGGCGGCATGGGCGTCCTGCTCGGCGGCGTGGCGGGCGTGGCGCCGGCCCGCATCGCGATCCTGGGCGCAGGCGTGGTCGGCACCAATGCCGCGCAGATGGCCGTGGGCACCGGCGCCCAGGTGGTGGTGCTAGACCGCAACCTCGATGCCCTGCGCCGCCTCGACACCCTTTTCGGCGGCCGGGTCATGACCGTGCATTCGAATGCCGACGACCTCGAGCGCGAAGTGCTGGCCGCCGACCTCGTGATCAGCGGCGTCCTGATCCCCGGCGCTGCGGCTCCCAAGCTCATCACCCGCGCCATGATGGCCGGCATGAAAAAGGGCTCGGTCATCGTCGACGTCGCGATCGACCAGGGCGGCGCTACCGAAGGCGCGCGCGCCACCACCCACGCCGAACCCACTTACGTGCTCGACGGCGTAGTCAATTACATGGTCGCCAACATGCCCGGCGCGGTGCCGCGCACGTCGACCTATGCACTCAACCACGCCACCTTGCCGTTTGTGCTCGCTCTGGCCGACAAGGGCTGGCAGCGCGCGCTGCGCGAAGACCCCCATTTGGCGGCCGGTTTGAACGTCGCTGCGGGCGCGATCGCTTACGCCGCCGTCGCTGACTCGCTGGGCCTGCCCTACACCCCCGCCGCCCGCCTGATTCGCTGATTCCGGCACTTCCCAGCCGGCGCCGGTGCAAAACAAGGGTCAACCCCGAGCCCCCGCATGTCATGAAATCGTCATAAAGCTGTCATAAAGCGTATAAGAGACGGTTGGCTGTTTGGATATTGGATTAAGGAACTTTCGGCGCCGTGCTCACTCTGCTCAACCTGCTTGCTGCCATTGCCCTTCTGGTCTGGGGCACTCACATCGTCCGTACCGGAGTGTTGCGCGTCTTCGGCGTCAACCTGCGCCAGGTCCTGCAGCGCAGCGTGTCGCATCGGGTCAGCGCCTTCGCCGCCGGCCTGGGTGTGACCAGCTTGCTGCAAAGCGCCACCGCCACCGCGCTCCTGACCTCGAGCTTCCTCGCCAAGGGCCTGATCACCACCGCCGCCGCACTCGCCGTCATGCTGGGCGCCGACGTCGGCACCGCCATCATGGTTCAGGTGTTTTCGCTCGACCTGTCCTGGCTGGCGCCGCTCCTGATCGTGGTCGGCGTGGTGATCTTCCTGTCGCGCAAGAACGAACGCGCCGGCCAGATCGGCCGCGTCCTGCTCGGCGTCGGCGTGATGATCCTGGCGCTGCAGCTGATCATGCAGGCCACCGCCCCGCTCACCCAAGCGGCCGGCGTGAAGGTCTTGTTCGCCGAACTCACGGGCGACATCCTGCTCGACGTCCTCCTTGGCGCCCTGCTCGCGCTCGCCTGTTATTCGAGCCTCGCCGTGGTGCTGCTGACGGGCACCCTGGCCGCCTCGGCGGTGGTCACCCTGCCGGTCGCGCTCGCGGTGGTGCTCGGCGCCAACCTCGGCTCGGGCCTGCTGGCCGTGGTCACGACCATGAACGCCGACACCCTCACGCGCCGCGCCCCGACCGGCAACCTGATCTTCAAGCTGGCCGGCGTCGCGCTGGCCGTGATCGCCTTCCCGCTGATCCGCCATGGCGTCGACGCGCTCGAGATGAGCCCGCAAGTGATCGTGGTCGGCTTCCACCTCGTATTCAACCTCGCCCTCGCCGCCTTGTTCCTGCCGCTGACCGACCGGCTCGCGCACCGGATCGATGCCTGGTTGCCGGCGCCGGTGGCGGCCGAGTCCGGCGGCACCCCTAAGTACCTGGACACCACCGCGCTCGACTCGCCCGCGGTGGCGATCGGCGCCGCCACGCGCGAAGCGATCCGGGTGGCCGACATCGTGCATGACATGCTGGCCGGCCTGATCGTGGTGCTCAAGGAGAACGACCGCCCCCTGGCCGAACAGCTGCGCTCGCGCGACGACGACATCGACCGCCTCTACACCGCGATCAAGCTCTACCTCGCCCAGGTCAGCCGCGAAGCGCTCGAGACTCACGAGTCGCAGCGCTGGACTGACATCATCCAGTTCACGATCAACATGGAACAGGCGGGCGACATTATCGACCGCATGCTGGTCGACGTGGCGCAGAAGAAGATCGACCGCAACCTGTCGTTCTCCGAAGCCGGCATGGTCGAGATCGAAAACCTGCACGCGCGCCTGATGACCAACCTGCAGCTGGCAATGGCGGTGTTCCTGCACGGCGACCTCAAGACCGCGCAACGCCTGATCGCCGAGAAGGTCGATTTCCGCGAACTGGAGATGCAATACGCCGCCAATCACTTGAATCGGCTGTCGGACAACACCGCCGCGTCGATCGAGACCAGCTCGCTGCACCTCGACTTGCTGTCCGACTTCAAACGCGTCAATTCGCTGCTGTGCTCGATCGCCTACCCTATCCTCGAGACCGCGGGCGTGCTCTCCCGCACCCGTCTGCTCGACGATCCGGTCACCCGTCCGCTGCCGGTGCCGCCGCCGTCAAACTCACAGCAAAGAGAAGCGATCTGAAATCCATGCCCGGGTCATAATGCGGGCATGGAACCGACCCGCTACAGCGCTCCGCTATCCGCGGCCGAAGCGCAAGAATTCATCCCCTTCCTGCAGGAACTGATCGCCACCGCGAGCGGCGTGATCCTGCCGCTTTTCCTCTCCGGAACCGAGGTCATCACCAAGGGCGACGCCACCCCCGTGACCGCGGCCGACCGCGGCGCCGAAGCTGCGATGCGCAGCCTGATCGAAGCGCGTTATCCGGCTCACGGCATCCTGGGCGAAGAGTTCGGCATCAAGGAAGCGGCCGCCGGCGGGACGCGTTACCGCTGGGTGCTCGACCCCGTCGACGGCACCCGCGCCTTCATCACGAACTGCTTCCTGTTCGGCACCCTGATCGCACTCGAACGCGACGACGGCGCCGGATGGCGTCCGGTGGCGGGCGCGATCGCCCATCCCGCCGCCGGCGTGCACCTGATCGGCCATCGCGGCGGCACCACGCTCACCCTCGCCGACGGCCGTTCGCGCACAGTCCAGGTGCGGCCATGCCAACGCCTCGAGGACGCCACCGTCCTGCTCACCACACACTGGAGCACGGCCGAACAAACCGGCGGCCCCGAGATCCAGACCCTGATCGACCGCGCCAAGCTCTACCGCACCTGGGGCGACTGTTTCGGCTACTTCTCGCTCGCCACCGGCGGCGCCGACCTCATGATCGACCCGGTGCTCGGCTACTGGGACGTGGCCGCGCTGGTGCCGGTGGTCGAAGGGGCAGGCGGCTTGATCACAGGCCTGGCCGGCGGCGACCCCCTGGTCGAACTCTCGGCGGTGGCCTCGGCCGGCCCGCTCCACCCCGAAGTGCTGGCGATTCTGGCCGGCCAGGGCTAAGCGGCGGCGGGAGCGAGATCGCTCCCGCGTCACCCCGGCGCAACACTGTCCTTACCAATAAACCCGAATCAGAACAAACCCAGGCGCGATTCTGGCTTTATGCTTCGCACCTGATTCTCATTTCCGCCGCCACCCATCCTCATGCACCGCCTGGTCCTGATCGCGATCTGCCTGCTGCTGCCGCTCAAGGCGCTGGCAGCCGTGGTCGTGCCGATCGCCGGCCTGCCGGGGCTGGCGGCAGAACACGCGGCCGCGATGGCGCAGACGCCCGCGCACGACCTGGCGGCCAATCCGCATTGCGTGTTCATGGCGGCTGAGGCGAAAGCGGCGCCCGACCATTCCCCCGCTACCGATCACCCCTGTCCGCACCTGGCCATGGCCACCCTGGGCGGGCATACATCGCTGGCCCTGCCGGCCGACGATCCGGTCGCCGCCCCGCAGTTCGTGCCGAACGAGTTCGTCTCGGTCGTGCTCGACGTCCCGCTCCAACCCCCTCTCGCCTGAACTCCGGCTGACCGGTCGTCCCGACCGGTGACGGGTCGTCGCGCGCCTGGCGCGACGACAAACGCGATGGCGCACGCCCGTGCGTCCCGCGCCCCCTTCGGAGTTCACAATGAAATTTCCCCTGTTTGCGGTGGCGCTCGTCTGCGCCACTGCAGCGGTCGCGCAGGACGCGCCACCGCTTACGCTGGGCGCCGCCGTTGAACTGGCGGTACGCGAATCACCGCGCCTGGCTTCCGGCCGCTCGGCAGTCGAGGCCGCCGCCGCCATGGTCGATCGCTCGGGCCAGCTGCCCGACCCCAAGCTTTCCTTCGGCATCGAGAACCTGCCGGTCACAGGCGACGAGCGCTGGGACTACAAGGCCGACGGCATGACGATGCGCCGCATCGGCCTGATGCAAGAGATCCCCAACAGCGAAAAACGCCGCCTGAAAGTCGTGCGTGCTGCCGGCGAACGTGCGGTCGAAGCCGCCCAACTCGCCACCAGCCAGCTCGAGTTGAAACGCGAGGCCGCGCTTGCCTGGTTCGAGGTGCAACACGCACTCGACCAGCTCAAGGCGCTCGAAGCCAACCTGGCGGCCACCCGGCTAGAGGCGGCGACGGTCGCCGCCGCGGTCACCGCCGGCCGCGCCCCCGCGACCGAGACCTACGCGGTGCGCGCGGCCGAGCAGACCGCGCTCGACAAGGTGCAGCAGCAGCAGCGGGCGCTCGCCCGCGCCCGGGTCCAGCTCGCTCGCTTCATCGGCCCCGCCGCCGAGCGCCCGCTGGCGCCCGCACCCGATACCGCCCGCCTGCCAGTGGCTGCGAGCGAGCTGCTCGCCACTCACGCCGACCACCCGCAGCTGCGTGTTTTCGCCGAACGTGAGGAACTCGCTCGCACCGACATGGCGCTGGCTGCCGCCGGCCGCAAGCCGGACTGGAGCGTCGAGTTCATGTGGGGGCAGCGCGAGCCCAACTATTCGAACATGGTGAGCCTGACCTTCACCGTCGACCTGCCGCTGTTCCAGGGTGGGCGCCAGGATCGCGACGTCGCTTCGCGCAGCTCGGCCACCAGCAGCGCCGCCGCCGCCCGCGAGGAAGCGCGCCGCGCCTACGAGGCCCAGCTCAAGACCGAACTGATCGACTGGAACACCGCTCGCGAGCGCGTGGCGCGCTACCAGGACAGCCTGGTGCCGCTGGCCCGCGAACGCGTGGCCGCCGCCACCGCCGCCTATCGCGGCGGCAGCGCTGCTCTCAAGGACGTGCTGGAAGCCCGCCGCACGCAAGCCGAAACCGACATGGCCTGGCACGACGCACAACTGGAACGCGACCGCGCCTGGGTCAACCTCAACACCCTCGTGGAGGGAACCCTGTGAACACGACCAAGACCCTGATCGGCGCCGCCGTCATTCTCGCCCTCGGCGCCGCCGGCGGCTGGTGGTTCGGCCAGCGCAACATGCAGCACAGCCCCGCTGCCCCGGCCGCGGCGCCGACCGGCGAACGCGCGGTGCTGTACTGGTACGACCCCATGGTTCCCGGCCAGAAGTTCGACAAGCCCGGCCGCTCGCCTTTCATGGACATGGACCTCGTGCCCAAATACGCCGACGAAGGCGGCGAGGCGGGCAGCGTGAGCATCAATCCGCGCGTGGTCCAGAACCTCGGCATCCGCACGGCGGAAGCCAGCCTGGGCTCGCTGCGCAAGGCGGTCTCCGCCGTCGGCACCGTGGCCTACAACGAACGCGCCACCGTGGTGGTGGCACCGCGCGCCACCGCCTTTGTCGAAAAACTCTACGTCCGCGCGCCGCTCGACGCGGTGAGCAAGGGCCAGCCGCTGGTCGAGCTGCTGGTTCCCGAATGGACCGGTGCGCAGGAGGAATACCTGCTCTTGCGCTCGTCCCAGCTCCCCGGCGCCGAAGAGCTGCGCAAGGCCGCCCGTGAACGGCTGCTGCTGCTGGGCATGAGCGAAGCGCAGATCGCGCAGGTCGAAAAGACCAGCCGCGCCGCACCGCGCCTGACGCTCACCTCGCCCATCAACGGCGTGGTGGCCGAGCTCGGCGTGCGCGAAGGCATGACGCTGCCTCAGGGCACGGCGCTCTACCGCCTGGTCGACCTGGGAACGGTCTGGGTCAACGCCGAAGTGCCCGAAGCGCAGGCCGCCTGGGTCAAGCCCGGCACCACGGTCGAAGCCACCGTTCCCGCTTATCCGGGCGCGGTGTTCAAGGGCAAGGTCGCAGCCCTGCTGCCCGAGATCGATCCCGCCACCCGCACGATCAAGGCTCGCATCGAACTCGTCAATCGCGGCGCCCAGCTCAAGCCCGGCATGTTCGCGACGCTCGCCTTCGCCGACGCGCGCAGCTCCTCGGCGCCGGTGGTGCTGGTGCCAAGCGAGGCGGTGATCCGCACCGGAACCCGCAACTTGGTCATGCTGGCTCAAGGCGAAGGCAAATACCGTCAGGTCGAGGTCAAGACCGGAGCCGAGGCCGACGGCAAGACCGAAATCACCCACGGCCTGGCAGCCGGCGACAAGGTGGTGGTGAGCGGCCAGTTCCTGGTCGACTCCGAGGCCAGCCTGCGCGCCGAAGGCCAGCGCAGCCTCGACGGCGCCAGCGGCGCCCCGCATCACACCGGCGAAGGCGTGGTCAAGAAGCTTGACGACAAGGAACTCACGATCAGCCACGGCGCGGTCAAGAGCGCCAACATGGGCGCGATGACCATGCCCTTCAAGCTGCCCAAGGACGCCAAGGGGACCGACGTCAAGGTCGGCGACAAGATCCGCTTCGAGTTTGCGATCGAAGACAGCGGCGACTTCCAGCTCTACAAGGTCGAGCGGCTTGGCGCCGCCGCCCCCGCCGAAGCCAAGCCAGCGAACCCGTCGCCGGCTCCGGCGCCCGCGGCGTTGCCGGTGCATAAGGCCGAGGGTGAGATCGTCGCGGCCGACGCCGAATCGCTGCTGATCAAACACGGCCCCGTCGCCAGCGCCGGCATGAGCGGAATGACGATGGAGTTCCTCGCGCCCAAGACACTGCCGGCCGGGCTCAAGAAGGGAGACAAGGTGCGCTTCGAGTTCACCATCTCGCCCGACGGCGATTACCGGGCGCTGAAGGTCGAACGTCTGGGAGCGACGCAATGATCGCAGCCCTGATACGCTGGTCGGTCGCCAACCGCTTCCTGGTGGCGATCGCGACCCTGCTCATCGTCGCCACCGGCATCTGGTCGGTCAGCAAGACCCCGATCGACGCTCTGCCCGACCTCTCGGACACCCAGGTCATCATCCGCACCGCTTACCCGGGGCAGGCGCCGCAGATCGTCGAGAACCAGGTCACCTACCCGCTCTCGACCCAGATGATGTCGGTCCCGGGCGCGAAGGTGGTGCGCGGTTACTCCTTCTTCGGCGATTCCTTCGTCTACATCCTGTTCGACGATGCGACCGATCCCTACTGGGCGCGCTCGCGGGTGCTCGAATATCTGAACCAGGTGCAGTCGCGCCTGCCCGCCAACGCCAAACCGGCGCTGGGCCCCGACGCCACCGGCGTGGGCTGGATCTACCAGTACGCGCTGGTCGACCGCAGCGGCAAAAACGACCTGGCCCAGCTGCGGGCGCTGCAGGACTGGTTCCTCAAGTTCGAGCTCAAGGCCGTGCCCAACGTGTCGGAAGTCGCGACCGTCGGCGGCATGGTCAAGCAGTACCAGGTGGTGCTCAACCCCGACCGCCTGCGTGCCTTGAAGCTGTCGCACGCGGCCGTGATCGAGGCCATCAACAAGGCCAACAGCGAAACCGGCGGCTCGGTGGTCGAACTCGCCGAAGCCGAATACATGGTGCGGGCACCGGGCTACCTGAGTTCGATCGATGACTTCAGAAAGATCCCGGTGGTGATGAGCGAAGGCGGCACTCCGGTACTGCTGGGCGATGTCGCCACGATCCAGATCGGCCCCGAGATGCGGCGCGGCATTGCCGAGCTGAACGGCGAGGGCGAGGTGGTCGGCGGCGTGATCGTCATGCGCAGCGGCAAAAACGCGCTCGAGACTATCGACGCGGTGAAGGCCAAGCTCGAGTCGCTCAAGAGCAGCCTGCCGCCCGGGGTCGAGATCGTCGAGACCTACGACCGCTCGAGCCTGATCGAACGCGCGATCAGCAATCTGTGGGTCAAGCTCGGCGAGGAGTTCGCGGTGGTGGCCCTGGTCTGCCTGGCCTTCCTGTGGAGCCTGCGCTCCTCGATCGTGGCCGTGGCCACGCTGCCGATCGGCATCCTGATGGCCTTCATCGTGATGCACTGGCAGGGCATCAACGCCAACATCCTGTCGCTGTCGGGGATAGCGATCGCAATCGGGGCCATGGTCGACGCTGCGATCGTGATGATAGAAAACGCCCACAGGCGCCTCGAACAATGGGAGGCGGCCCACGGCGGCGAAGCCCCGGGCGCGACCGAACGCTGGAAAGTGGTGACCCAGGCCGCGGTCGAAGTCGGGCCGGCGGTCTTTTTCAGCCTGCTCATCATCACTCTCTCCTTCGTTCCGGTGTTCGCTCTGGAAGCGCAGGAAGGGCGGCTGTTCCACCCGCTCGCCTTCACCAAGACCTATGCGATGGCGGCTTCGGCCATCCTCGCCGTGACCCTGGTGCCGGTGCTGATGGGCTGGCTGATCAGCGGCCGGGTGCCGGCGGAAACCAAGAACCCGCTCAACCGCGCCTTGATCTCGCTCTACAAGCCGCAGATCCAGGCCGTGCTCAAGGCGCCGTGGGTGACGATCGCCGTGGCCGTGATCCTCATGGTGGTAAGCGCCTTGCCGCTCTCCAAGCTGGGCTCGGAGTTCATGCCCATGCTCGACGAAGGTGATCTGCTCTACATGCCCTCGGCCCTGCCCAGTCTGTCGGCCGGCAAGGCCGCCGAAATCCTGCAGCAGACCGACCGCCTGATCGCCACCGTGCCCGAGGTCAAGTCCGTTTTCGGCAAGATGGGCCGCGCCGAAACCGCGACCGACCCGGCCCCGCTCGAGATGGTCGAAACCACGATCCAGCTCAAGCCGCGCGACGAGTGGCGCCCGGGCATGACCACCGACAAGCTGATCGAGGAGCTCGACGCCGCGGTCAAGCTGCCGGGGCTGTCCAACATCTGGATCCCGCCGATCCGCAACCGCATCGACATGCTCGCCACCGGCATCAAGAGTCCGCTCGGGATCAAGGTCAGCGGCGCCAACCTGGCGCAGATCGAAAAGGTCGCGAGCGAGATCGAGCAGGTGGTCAAGCGCGTGCCCGGCGTCACGTCTTCGCTCGCCGAACGCCTCACCGGCGGCCGCTACATCGACATCAACGTCAAGCGCACCGAAGCCGCCCGTTACGGCATGAACGTGGCCGACGTGCAAAGCGTGGTGGCGAGCGCGATCGGCGGCGAAAACATCGGCGAAACCGTCGAAGGCCTGCAGCGTTTCCCGATCAACGTGCGTTACCCGCGCGAGCTGCGCGACTCGCTCGACAGCCTGAGCAATCTGCCGGTGGTCACTCCGCGTGGCGCGCAAGTGCCGCTGTCGCAACTGGCCAACGTCAAGATCGCCGACGGCCCGCCGATGCTGCGCTCGGAAAACGGGCGCCTGTCGGGCTGGGTCTACGTCGACATCCGCGGCCGCGACCTTTCGCACGTCGTGGCCGACGCCAAGGCCGCCGTGGCCAAGGAGGTCAAGCTTCCGCCGGGAGTGAGCGTGGCCTGGTCGGGGCAGTTCGAATACCTCGAGCGGGCCAAGCAGAAGCTCGCCCTGGTCGTGCCCTTCACCCTGCTGATCATCTTCGTCCTGCTCTACATGACCTTCAAGCGCTTCGACGAAGCGGCTCTGATCATGCTGACCCTGCCTTTCGCCCTGGTGGGGGGGCTGTGGTACGTGTGGCTGCTGGGGCACTCGGTCTCGGTCGCGACCTGGGTCGGCTTCATCGCACTGGCCGGCGTGGCGGCCGAGTTCGGCGTGGTCATGCTGATCTATCTAAAACACGCCGTCGCCGACCGCCTGGCCGAGATTCGGGCCGAGGGCCGCGCCATGACGATCGACGATCTCAAACATGCGATCTTCGATGGCGCCGCGCTGCGGGTGCGGCCCAAGGCGATGACGGTGATGACCATCCTCGCCGGCCTGACCCCCATCATGTGGACCCACGGCACCGGTTCGGAAATCATGCAGCGCATCGCCGCGCCCATGCTCGGCGGCATGATCACCGCACCGCTGCTGTCGATGCTGGTGGTGCCGGCCGCGTATTACCTGCTGCGCCGGCGCCAGCTTGCCCAGCTGTCGGCCGAGGCCGCCACATGAAGCGGGCCGCGATGAAACCGGCGCTGGTCGCCGCCACGCTGTTCCCGGTGCTTGCCGCGGCCCACGGCGGCGGCCACCCGGCCAAACCGCTGGCCGCGGCCGAGCCGGTCGAAACCCGCTTCGGCCGCAGCGGCGACCCGGCCCGCGCGCAGCGGATCGTGAAGATCGACATGAGCGACGCCATGCGTTTCACGCCCGCCGAACTCACGGTGGCCGCGGGCGACACGGTGCGTTTTGTCGTCGCCAACCGCGGCCAGGTCCTGCACGAGATGGTGCTCGGCACCGAGCAGGAGCTCGCCGCCCACGCGGAGTCGATGAAGAAGTTCCCCGGCATGGAACACGACGAGCCCTACATGACCCACGTTTCGCCCGGCCAGTCGGGCGAGATCGTGTGGCAGTTCACCCAGCCCGGCGAGTTCCGTTTTGCTTGCCTGCTGCCGGGCCACTATGAGGCCGGTATGGTCGGCCGCATCCGCGTCTTGCCGGCCCCGCCGGCAACCCGCTAAACCCTCGATTCGTCACTCAGGAGTCCAACCCATGAACAAGCTGTCCACTCTCGCCCTGGCGATCTTCCTCGCCGCTCCCGTCCTGCCGGCCGTCGCTCAACACGCCGGCCACGCCATGCCGATGGCGGCCGACGCCAAGGGCAAGGGCGAAGGCGAGATCCGCCGCGTCGACGCCGAAAACAAACGCGTCGCGATCAAACACGGACCCATCACCGGCGCCCTGGAAATGGGGCCGATGAGCATGGTCTTCTCCGTCAAGGACGCGAAGATGCTCGGCAAGCTCAAGGCCGGCGACAAGGTGAAGTTCGAGGTCGAGCAGCAGGGTGATGCGCTGGTGATCACCCAGCTCGAAGCCCTCAAATAAGACACGGCCGGGGAAGGGCTTTCGCCCTTCCCCGGCCGCTTGCCTCGCGGCCGACGGACTATTTCGCCGCCATCGCCTGCGCCGCCAGGCGACCGAAGACCAGCCCCTTGCCCAGCGACGATCCCGACATATAGGCCGCGCCATGGACTCCGCCCGACCCTTCGCCGGCGGCGTAAAGGCCTTCGATCGCTTCGCCGAAGACGTCGAGCACCTGCGCCCGGGTATTGATGCGCGGACCGCAATACGTCGAGAGCAGGACGGCGGTCGAGGCGAAGGCATAAAAAGGCGCTTGCGTTATCGCCACCGGCTGGCCGCCGCCGGCCGATAGCGAGGTGCGGCCGAAAGCGTCGGCCTTTTTCGCGATGCCTTCGTTGTAGCTGCGCACCGCGTTTTCGAGGCGGTCCGCGGGCACTCCGATCTTCTGCGCCAGCTCGCGCAAAGTCGGCGCCGAAAACAGTTCGCCCTTGCCTTCGATCACGTCGGTATTGGCGAGCAGGTCTTTCTGCGCCACCACGCGGATCTTGCTGTCGTAGACCTGGAAGCCGATCCCGTCCTTCTGTGCCAGGGCATCGTCGCCCAGCAGCTTGTAAGGCTTGGATTCGTCGGTGAAGCGGTCGCCGTTCTTGTTGACGATGATCGCGCCGTTGTAGAAAACGAAGGCCGAGGTCTTGGTGACGGGGTGGAAGCCGAAGGTCGCCTTGATGTAAGGCAGGTCGACCAGGTCGGCGCCCGCGGCCCAGGCCATGCGGGTGCCATCGCCGGCATTGCCGAGTCCGCTCAGGACCAGCGCGTTTTCGACCGCCGGGGCAAAGCGGCGCAGCAGCTCCTTGCTACGGGCGAAACCGCCCGCAGCCATCACGACGCCCTTGCGCGCCCGATAATGGATGAGCTGGTTGCCGCGCTTGGCCTGGACCCCGATCACCCTCCCCTTGTCGTCGCGGATCAGGCGTTCGGCCGCCGTCCGCAACACGAACTTCGCCCCCTTGGCCTTGGCCTTGTCGTTCAGCGTCTTGAGCATCTGCGGCGGAATCACAAGGTGCTGGCGCGGCACGCTCATGCCGGCGCCGGTGGTGACGTCGCGGAACTCGACCCCGAGCGCCTTCAGCCACTGGTAGGTCTCCAGGCCGTTGGCGACATAGGCCTCGACCAGCGGCCGCTCGTTGATGCCGTTGCCAACCTTCATCATCTCGTCGACGAACAGCTGCGCGGAATCGACGATCCCGCGCGCTTTCTGCATGTCGGTTCCGGCCCAGGCCGTGCCGCCGTTGCAGATCGTGCTGCTGCCTCCCGTCACCGGGAGCTTTTCCAGCAAGACCACCGACAAGCCCAGCTCGACCGAACGCAGGGCTGCGGCCGAGCCGGCGGCACCGCTGCCAACCACGACCACATCGAACTCCTCGTCCCACTTGGCCGGGACCGGCGTCGGCGCTGCGTGCGCCGCTCCCGTCACCGCAAACCCGGAAGCAATCGCTCCCTTGATAAATCCACGGCGCGTATTTTTGAATTCACTCATCGTTTTCTCCACTGGGTTATTCCATGGCATGGGTCAAATCCTGGTGGCAGGACTTGCAGTAGGAATCCGAGCGCGAATGACCGCGATGGCAAACCGTGCAGTCGACTTCGCCCAGATGATTTCCGTGGGGGTTGTCTTTGCCGTAACGCACAGTGCGCTGCCGGAGCGAAAGATAATCTCCGTGACAGGTTTGGCAGGTAGCGGTTGCCACCTCGGCGCCGGCCGTCGGCGCCGCGATTGAATGGCAGCCCTGGCAGGGAATTCCGCGACCAGCATGGCGTTCTGCGAGCGGCGCCTGCGCCAGCGCTGCGCTCGCCCCAAGCCAGAAAATCGGGACCCAAAGAAAACCGTGAATCCAGCGCCTCATTGTCGCTCCTGATAATTGTTTCAATCAGTATCGGCAAATGGCATTCCGGACAGCAAGACGATCCCGGCAAACCGGGTTTGCCGCCACGGCAACGGTCGACCGGTTTACGCCACAAACCGGATTGACCCCCGTCAAAAACAAAATCCGACTCCCCCAGAAAATCAGGATTCGATCCCTCCGCATTAAATCCGCCAGGTCCGATCCGTGCAGAAAGACAAATCCGAGGATTTCGAGTCGTGGCGGGCTTTCGCCCGCGTGGCCGCGCTCGGCAGCATGAGCAAGGCCGCGCTCGACCTGGCGGTCGAGCCCTCGTCGATCAGCCGCCGGATCGATGGACTCGAAAGCGAACTGCAGGTCAGGCTGCTGGTGCGCGGCCCGCGCAGCTGCAGCCTGACCGAGGACGGTGTGCGCGCTTATGCGGCGCTGCAACCCATTCTTCAGGACTTCCGCTCAGCGATCCGCGAAATGCGGGCCCAGTCGAGCGCGCTTGAAGGGCTGATCCGCGTCAGCGCCGTCGTTGGCCTGGGTGATGCGCTGATCGCCTGGCTGGGCGAGTTCCAGCGCCGCCACCCGGCGGTCGACTTCGATCTGTCGCTGAACGAAGCGCCGGGCAATGTGATCCGGGAGAAATGCGACCTCGCGATCTGGGCCGACCTCGATCAGAACCGCCATGTCGAATACCAGAGCCTGGGCGAGATCCCCTCGCTGATCTGCGCCGCTCCGGCTTATCTGGCTCGCCATCCGCCGGTCCATCGCTGTGACGACCTGGACCAGCACACCCTGCTGGCCAGCACCTCGTGGATTTTTCCCTTGCGCCTGGTCCAGTTATCCAGCGGCGAAACGCGACCCTTCGGTGGCGCGCGCCGCTTTTCGTTCAACAGCATTGCCGCCCTGCGCAGCGCCACCCTGCAGGGCTTGGGGATCGCGATCGGCCTGCCGAGTTATGCCTGTCAACGCGACCTCAGCGCCGGCCGTCTGCAGCAGGTGTTGCCTGCGTACCAGGCGCCGCGCCTGCATTTCCGCATGATGAGCCCGGCCTCGCGCTTCCAGCCCCGCCGCGTGGGCCAACTCAAACAGTGGATCGTCGAATGCTGGCAGCGCGACCTCGCCCCCGCGGCGGCGACATACTCTGTCGCGCCCCCGAACGGCCGCCACGGCGCATGGCCTCCCGCTCCCTGAGCCATCCACTCGGGGGCCACGGCGGTACGCTTCGCTGATCGACCATCGCCAGCCGGAGGCCCAGGTGAACCCCTCGTCCGAACCCACCCGTTTCAACATCGGCCAAGCCGCCGAACACTCGGGCGCCACGGCCAAGATGATCCGGCACTACGAATCGCTCGGACTCCTGCCCGCGGTGGCGCGGAGCAGCAACGGCTACCGGGTCTACAGCGAAGCCGACATCAACCCCCTGAGCTTCATCCGGCGCGCGCGCGATCTCGGCTTCAGCATGGCCGAGATCGGCGACCTGGTGAAGCTGTGGCAGAACCGCCGCCGTACCAGCGCCCAGGTCAAGCGGATCGCGCAGAGCCATATCGCCGATCTCGACCGGCGCATGCAGGAACTCGCCGCCATGAAGCGGGCGCTCGAAGCCCTGGCGCGCGAATGCCATGGCGACGAACGCTCGGAGTGCCCCATCCTCGACGACCTGGCCCGGCCCGCCGCCGGCGCGACCTGCCCGCACCACCCCGAACCAGCAAACTGAGCCCGCGGCAACCACCGAAGAGGGCAGCCAGCTCGCGGCCCAACCGTTGGCGAGCGTTCGGTTTCGCCCCAAGATCCGGAGCGGGCCCGCGCGCAGGGCTCGAACCCCGCGCTCCGGCCCTGCCTTCGGAAAGGGAATCGCATGAGACTCGCTCTGCTGGCTTTCTCCGCCTTGGCAGCCGGCCTGGCCGGCTGTGCATCGGCTCCCACCACCGACTCCGCCTCGTCCCAGGACTGCAAGCCCACCAGCGAGCAGGAGGTCGCCGCGCTTTTCGACCGCTGGAACAACTCGCTGCAGACCGGCGACCCGCAGCAGGTGGTAGCCAACTACGCCGAACGCTCGATCCTGCTCGCCACGGTGTCGAACACGCCACGGCTCACCCCGGCCGAAAAAAACGACTACTTCGAGCATTTCCTCAAGAACAAGCCGAGCGGGAAGATCGACCTGCGGATGATTGAGATCGGCTGCAACACCGCGATCGACGCCGGTCTCTACACCTTCACCATGGGGGCGACCGGAGAGACGGTCCGCGCCCGCTACACCTACACCTACCGCTGGGACGGCAAGCGCTGGCTGATCACCAGCCATCATTCTTCGGTTTTGCCGGAACCTAGCTGAAGCACGGAGCGCGGCCATGAATGTCGACAACGTGTATTGGGACTGGAACTCGATGCAGGCCGACGGTCACTTCCCTTCGATCCTCGCGATCGGTGACTCGTGGTTCTGGTATCCCTTCCCGGGCGGCTCGCTGCTCAATCCGCTCGGGCCCTTGTTCGCCCGGCGCGAGCACTTTGTGCTGGCGCTCGGCAACAACGGCGCCGAAGTCTTCGACTACGTGTATGGCAAATACAGCAAGGCGGTGAAGTCCTCCCTGAGGCTGCACGGCGGCGGGCTGTCGGCGGTGTTGATCAGCGGCGGCGGCAACGACTTCGCCGGCTTCAACGACCTGCGTCCCCTGCTGCGGGACGACTGCTCGGACGCTCGCCGGGCGGCCGACTGCTTCCGCCCGGGCGAGGCCGACGGCAGCCTCGACTGGCTGATGCGCAAGACGAGCGACAGCTATCGCGCGCTGATCGGCCTGCTGTTTGCCTCGACCCCGGCGCGCTCGCGCATCGTCCTGCACAACTACGACTACGCTTGGCCTTCGGGCAAGGGGGTGTTCGGCAACCGCGGCGCCTGGCTCAAGCCCGCGCTCGATGACGCCCGGGTGCCGGCCGAGCTGCAGCACGATTGCATGAAATTCCTGATCGACCGCGTCACGGCCGAGCTCCAGGGACTCGAAGAGATCGACCCCGCGCGGGTGTTCCTGGTCGACAGCCGCAACACGCTGGCCGAGGCCGACTGGGCCAACGAGCTTCATCCCAAACCCGCCGGCTTCAGGAAAATCGCGACCGAACGCTGGGAGCCGATGCTCGAGGTGCTTGAGCTCGCCTGAAGGGACTCAGCGGCCAGGGCATGCCGCTCCGGCCGGACCTAGGTTCAGCCCGGCTGCCGCGCTCGGCGGCTCGCCTGCGCCGCTGCCAGCCACAGTCCGAGCGCGGGCGCGGCCAGGGCCAGCCAATACGCCGGCGCCAGCAGGAGCTGGCCCAACGCCGCCAGAGAGGCCCCGTGCAAGAGCATCAGGGCGAACTGCACCAGGCATAGCGGCAACAGTAAGCCGGCGCTGCACCAGAGCGCGGCACGCTGGCTGCTCTCTCCCGTGAGCCGGAACACCAGGGCACCGAAGACCAGGCTCGCCAGCAGCAGCGGCACGGCACTGCTCAGCAGCGCCCAGATGAACTCGGCCAGCTGCGGGGACTGGCGCGACATCTCGTTCAACCAGGCCGGCGGCGCGACCGACGCCAGCCAGCCGGTCAGCGGCAGAAGGACCAGCAGCAGCAGGCAGCCAGCCAGAAAAAACACATACGCGGGGCGACGCTTCATGAGGATTACGCTCGATCGAGCCATAGGCGGACAGGCGCCACATTGCCACAAGCGCCAGGACACGCGCTCCCACCGGAAGACCCGGCTGCCGCCAGCTCGGCGATAGACGAAAGAAAGGGCGCCGCAGCGCCCTTGACGATCCGGTCCCGGCAGGGATCAGAACGGAATGTCGTCGTCCATGTCGGCGATGTTGGTCGCCGGGCGGCTGGGAGCGGCCGAGCGCTGGGGCGCGGCGGCGCGCGGAGCGCGGGGCGCGGGCTCGGCGGTCTCGAAGTCGGAACCGCCACCGCCGCCGGCGCCTTCACGGCCGCCGAGCAGCTGCATGGTTTCGGCCACGATTTCGGTCGAATAACGGTCGGCGCCGGTGTCCTTGTCCTGCCACTTGCGGGTCTTCAGCCGGCCCTCGACATAGACCGGGCGGCCCTTGCGCAGGTATTCCGCAGCGATCTCGGCCTGACGGCCGAAGAAAACGATGCGGTGCCATTCGGTCTCTTCCTGCTGCTGGCCGGACGAATCCTTGTAGCGGCGCGAGGTGGCGACGGTGATGTTGGTGATCGCTGCGCCGTCGGCGGTGTAGCGGGTTTCAGGGTCACGGCCGAGGTTGCCGAGAACGATGACCTTGTTGACGGATGCCATGTTCCTGTCCTTTGTCTGATCAGGCGGCGACGGGTTCGCCGGCCTTGCGTTTGGGCAGTTCGCGCATGCCGGCCGCCACGAACAGCCAGACCAGCATTGCCACTGCGGAGAAAGAGAATATGCCCGAGGCGCCGTATTGCTTGGCGAGCCAGCCGCCAGCGGCCCCGCCCACAAACAAGCCGATGGCCTGGGTCGTATTGTAGATGCCGAGCGCCAAGCCCTTGCTCGCCGGCGGAGCGACGCGGGAAATCAGCGAGGGCAGGCTCGCTTCCAGAATGTTGAAGCCGACGAAGAAAAGCAGCAGCCAAGCCGCGATCCAGCCAAGCGAATCGGAGTAGCCCCACAGCCCCAGGAAAACCACGAGCAGCAGGCCGATCGCTCCCAAAAACAGGGTGCGCATGCGACCGGCGCGTTCGGCCCGCATGATGGGCGGCATCATCAGGGCGAAGCTCACCAGCACCACCGGCAGGTAGATATGCCAGTGCTGCGAGAGCGGCAGGCCGCGTTCGATCATCAGCAGGGGCAGTTCGACGAACAAGGCCATCTGCACCGCGTGCAGGGCAAAAATGCCGAAGTTCAGCCGCAGCAGCTGCGGGTCGCGCGCCACCACCGTCCAGTGCGCCGGGTTGGCGTCGGCGTGCGAGGTTTCGGGAGCGTCGGGCACCACCCACTTCACCACCGCAATCGCGGCCAGGGCGAGGATGCCGGTCAGCCAGAACAGGCCGTTGACGCCGATCGCCCCGGTCAGGGGCGGCGCGGCCACCAGGGATACCGCGAAGGTCAGCCCGATCGAGGCGCCCACCATGGCCATCGCCTTGGTGCGGTGTTCCTCGCGGGTGGAATCGGCGATCAGCGCGGTGATCGCCGCGGAAATCGCGCCCGCGCCCTGGATGGCGCGGCCGATCATGACGGTCCAGATGTCCTGCCCCAGCGCGGCGATCAGGCTTCCGGCGGCAAACAGCAAGAGGCCGGCGATCATCACCGGCTTGCGGCCCCAGCGGTCGCTGGCGACGCCGAAAGGAATCTGCAGACAGCCCTGGGTCAGGCCGTAGATGCCCAGCGCCAGACCGACCAGGGCAGCGTTGTCGCCGCCGGGCAGGGTGCGGGCATAGACGGCGAAAACCGGCAGGATCAGGAACAGGCCCAGCATGCGCAGCGCGAAGATCGAGGCCAGCGAAGCGCTGGCGCGGATCTCGAGGCGGGTCATGCGGGTGGTAGAAGCTTTATTCATCGACATTCCGGATGGGACTATCCCGCCGCCTCCCACGTTCTAAGCCTGGGGCACGAGGCGGCGCCACGAGGGGGGAACGGGGAAGCAGGAGAGTTGCAACGAACGGTGCAACCAGGCGGGACGAGCTTGCTCGTTATAGTAGCAAGTTGCCCTTAGACCCTGGCGGCCCTTCGATGGATGCGATCCGGGTGCGCGGCGCGCGCACACACAACCTCAAGAACATCGACCTCGAGTTGCCCCGCAACCAGTTGGTGGTGATCACCGGCCTGTCGGGCTCGGGCAAGAGTTCGCTCGCCTTTGACACGCTGTACGCGGAAGGCCAGCGCCGCTACGTCGAGAGCCTGTCGGCCTACGCGCGGCAGTTCCTGCAGCTGATGGAAAAGCCCGACGTCGACCTGATCGAAGGCCTGTCGCCGGCGATTTCGATCGAGCAGAAGGCGACCAGCCACAACCCGCGGTCGACCGTCGGCACCGTCACCGAGATCCACGACTACCTGCGCCTGCTCTACGCGCGGGTCGGCACGCCCTACTGCCCCGAGCACGAGCTGCCGCTGGTGGCGACGCCGGTCGCGGCGATGGTCGACGCCGCGCTCGCCCTGCCCGAAGAGACCCGCATCATGGTGATCGCGCCCGTGGCACGGGCCAAGAAAGGCGAGTTCAGCGCCTTCTTTGCCGACATGCAGACCCAGGGTTTCGTGCGCTTCCGGGTCGACGGCCGCATCGTCGAAGTCGAAGACCTGCCCGAACTCAAACGTGCCGAGAAACACGACATCGATGTCGTGATCGACCGCCTCAAGGTGCGCGAAGACGCACGCCAGCGCCTGGCCGAATCGTTCGAGACGGCGCTGCGCCTGGCCGACGGCCGAGCCCTGCTGGTCGAGATGGACAGCGGCACCGAATACCCGTTTTCGAGCAAGTTCTCGTGCCCGGTGTGCAGCTATTCGATTCCCGAACTCGAGCCGCGCAGCTTCTCGTTCAACAGCCCGATGGGCGCCTGTCCGGCCTGCGACGGCATCGGCATCGTTGAGTATTTCGACGAAAAACGCGTCATCGCCCACCCCGACCTGTCGCTCGCTGCCGGCGCGATCAAGGGCTGGGACCGGCGCAACGGCTACAACTTCCAGCTGCTCGAAGCGCTCGCCAAACACTACGGCTTCGCCATCGACACGCCCTGGAACGAGCTGCCGACCGAGCTGCAGAACGTGATCCTGAACGGCTCGGGCGAGACCGAGATCGCCTTCACCTACGCCAACGAAAAGGGCAAGAAGATCAGCCGCAAACACCCGTTCGAAGGCGTGGTCCCCACCCTCGAGCGGCGCTGGAAGGAGACCGACAGCTCGGTCGTGCGCGAGGAGCTCGCCAAGCTGCGCAACCTCAAGGACTGCCCGGCGTGCGAGGGTTCGCGCCTGCGGATCGAGGCGCGCAACGTCTTCGTCGGCGAGGGCGAGCAGCGGCGCGCGATTTTCCAGATCGCCGCCGCACCGCTGAGGGAGGCTTCGTCCTACTTCGACCAACTGCACTTCCACGGCAACAAGGAAGAAATCGCCAGCAAGATCGTGCACGAGATCGGCTCGCGGCTGCATTTCCTCAACGATGTCGGGCTCGACTACCTCTCGCTCGACCGCAGCGCCGACACGCTCTCGGGCGGCGAGTCGCAGCGCATCCGCCTGGCGAGCCAGATCGGCTCCGGCCTGACCGGTGTCATGTACGTGCTCGACGAACCCAGCATCGGCCTGCACCAGCGCGACAACGACCGCCTGATCGGCACCCTGCAGCACCTGCGCGACCTCGGCAATTCGGTGCTGGTGGTCGAACACGACGAAGACGCAATCCGCGCCGCCGACCACGTGGTCGACATGGGCCCGGGCGCGGGCATCCACGGCGGTTTCGTGGTGGCCCAGGGCAGCCCCGCCGACATCGAAGCCTCGCCGACTTCGCTCACCGGTGCCTATCTGTCGGGCCGCGAGAAAATTCCGCTTCCCAGCGAACGCGTGGCGCCGGGCGACAAGTTCCTCAAGCTGATCGGCGCCAGCGGCCACAACCTTCGCGACGTCACGCTCGAACTGCCGGTGGGCCTTTTCACCGCCGTGACCGGGGTCTCGGGCTCGGGCAAGTCGACCCTCATCAACGACACGCTTTATGCAGCGGTGTCGCGCCACCTGTATCGCTCGTCGACCGAGCCCGCGCCCTACCTCACCATGGAAGGGCTGGACCATTTCGACAAGGTGATCAGCGTCGACCAGAGCCCGATCGGCCGCACCCCGCGCTCCAACCCCGCCACCTACACAGGCATGTTCACGCCGATCCGCGAGCTGTTTGCCGAAACGCCGACCGCGCGCGAACGCGGCTACGAGTCCGGCCGCTTCAGCTTCAACGTCAGGGGCGGCCGCTGCGAAGCCTGCCAGGGCGACGGCATGATCAAGGTCGAGATGCATTTCCTGCCCGACGTCTACGTGCCCTGCGACGTCTGCCACGGCGCCCGCTACAACCGCGAGACGCTGGAAGTGCTCTACAAGGGCCGCAACATCGCCCAGGTGCTCGAGCTCACCGTCGAAGCCGCACACGAGTTCTTCAACGCCGTGCCCACCGTGGCGCGCAAGCTGCAGACCCTGCTCGACGTCGGCCTGGGTTACATCAAGCTCGGCCAGAGCGCGACCACGCTTTCGGGCGGCGAAGCGCAGCGGGTCAAGCTCGCGCTCGAACTGTCCAAACGCGACACCGGCCGCACCCTCTACATCCTCGACGAGCCCACCACCGGCCTGCACTTCCACGACGTGGCCCTGCTGCTGAAAGTGCTGCACCAGCTGCGCGACGCCGGCAACACCGTGGTGGTGATCGAACACAACCTCGACGTCATCAAGACCGCCGACTGGGTGATCGACATGGGCCCCGAAGGCGGC
Source organism: Pseudomonadota bacterium (assembly GCA_023443095.1). Lineage (GTDB taxonomy): Bacteria > Pseudomonadota > Gammaproteobacteria > Burkholderiales > Burkholderiaceae_F > JAEZVV01. The sequence continues at coordinate 246 of JAEZVV010000048.1, read as the reverse complement.
GATGGCGGCGGCCAGCTGGTCGCGGCCGGAACGCCGGAGTTGATCGCGGCGACACCGGAGAGCCATACGGGGAAGTATCTCGGGGCTTTATTGAAGCGGGGGTAGCTGCTTCGCGCCGCTGCGCGGTGGGCTGATTCGCTGCGCGAACGCCGAGCGGCTCAGGCCGCCGCAGGGCCCCAGAGGGCCGGTCCCGTCCGGCCCTCTGGACTCCCGACGGCCCCTGTCGGTCGGCCCTGCGGGCTGCCC
>JAEZVV010000188.1 GCA_023443095.1 Pseudomonadota bacterium | reverse complement strand
GACCAGCACCGCGCATGACTGCCCCCCGTCCGCCCCGCGCGGCGCCGCCGGCAGCGCCGGCGCCGGTGGCGGTCGTTGACGAGGAGCGTGCGCGGCGCATCGCCGCCATGAGCTGGGACGAACTGCGGGTCGCGGTCGAAAGCTGCCGCGCCTGCCGTCTATGCGAGTCGCGGACCCAGACGGTGTTTGCCGCGGGTGAACCGAGCGCCAACTGGGTTCTGGTGGGTGAGGCGCCGGGCGCCGAGGAAGACATGCGCGGCGAGCCTTTCGTCGGCCAGGCCGGCAAGCTGCTCGACAACATGCTGGCCACCGTCGGCCTGGCGCGCGGCCCGGAGGTGGCGATTATCAACGTGCTCAAGTGCCGGCCGCCGGGCAACCGCAATCCGCAACCCGAGGAGGTGGCGGCGTGTTTCCCATTCCTCGTGCGTCAGCTCGAGCTGATCGACCCGGCCGTGGTGATGGTCCTCGGACGCTTCGCGGCGCAGGCGCTGCTCGCCACCGACACCAGCATCGCCGGGCTGCGCGGCCGGCAGCACCAGACCACGGTGGCCGGCCGCGCCGTGCCGGTGGTGGTGAGCTACCACCCGGCTTATCTGCTGCGCAACCTCGCCGACAAGGCCAAGTCCTGGGAAGACCTGGTGCGAGCGCGCAAGCTGGCCGCGAAAACCTAAGGAAACCCGGGGCTCAAACGAAGAAGGGGCGCCGCGGCGCCCCTTTCCGTTTGCGAAAAAGGCCTGGCTTTCAGTGGTGCCTGCCTTCGCCGATCAGGGCGACCGAATCGAACTCGCGCTGGTTGCTGCGGTGGCGAACGATCACCGCGGCCATGGTCGCGGCAACGAAAAGCCCGAAGAGCAGCATGATCGATTGCACTGACAGTTCGGCCCAGACCAGCAGGGCGTACAAGCCCAGCATCACGAGGATAGAGAGGTTTTCGTTGAAGTTCTGGACCGCGATCGAGCGGCCCGCACTCATCAGGACATGGCCGCGGTGTTGCAGCAGGGCGTTCATCGGCACCACGAAATAACCTGCGAGCGCACCCACTACCACCAGCAGTGCGCAGGCAGTCAGGATGAACCAGGTGAGCTGCACCGAACCGACAGCGAGCGAGCCGGCGGGCACGACGGCGGGCGAGTAATACGCCATCGCTGCCACCATCAGCCCCATGGCGACGCCGACCGGCAGGACCGAAATCGATCGCCGCAGCGACACGCGTGCGGCCGCGTAGACCGAGCCGAGCGCGATGCCGATGGCAACCACGGCCTGCAGCATCGCGCCTTTGGACAGGTCCAGTCCCAAGACCTGTTCGGCCCACTTGAGCACCAGGAACTGCAAAGTGGCGCCGGCGCCCCAGAACAAGGTCGTGACCGAGAGCGAGATCTGCCCCAGCTTGTCCTTCCACAGCAGGCTGCAGGAGTGGGCGAAACCCTTGATCATCCGCACCGGGTGGATCGACTGGGCCTGGTAGCGGGCACCGGTGTCGGGAATGAAGAGATTGGCGATCGCGGCGGCACCGTAGACGAAAACGATGACCGAGATCGCGGCCTCGGGCGCCTGGTCGATGCCGGTGTCGAAGAGGGGAAAGTCGAACGAAAGCAGGATGGCCGAGACGTGGGGGCTGATCAGGGCGCCGCCGAGGACAAAGCCAAGGATGATCGAGGTCACGGTCAGGCCTTCGATCCAGCCATTGGCGACGACCAGTTTGTCGGGCGGCAAGAGTTCGGTGAGGATGCCGTATTTGGCGGGCGAATAGGCCGCGGCGCCGATGCCGACCACCGCGTACGACAGCAGCGGGTGGGAGCCGAACAGCATCATCAGACAGCCGCCGACCTTGACCATGTTGGTCAGGAACATCACCCGGCCCTTGGGCAGGGCGTCGGCGAAAGCGCCGACGAAGGCCGCCAGGAAAACGTAGCTCAGCACGAAGAAAAGCTTGAGCATCGGCGTCATCCATGCGGGAGCACCGAGCGAAGTCAGCAGGGCGATGGCGGCGATCAGCAGCGCATTGTCGGCCAGCGACGACAGGAACTGCGCGGCCATGATGGTGTAGAAACCGCGCTTCATTTTTTCGTTGCCTGGGCTGTGATCCGCGCGTTCGACTTCTTCAAGCGGGCCTTGCGATGGTTGTTGCGAGAGCTCTCGGGTAAACGATAGGCCGCCGGAAACGCCGAGGGCGCCGCGTTATAACACGAAGGCCAAAGCGGCCGCGACGGCCGCCGACGCGGGCGAAGGTATCCTTGATCCGCTCCCACGACACACGATCATGCCGCGCCCGATACAAGCCACCATACACCTCGGCGCTCTGCGCTCGAACCTGGCGCTCGCGCGCCGCGCCGCTGCCGGCCGCCATTTGTGGGCGGTGGTCAAGGCCAACGCTTACGGCCACGGCCTTGAACGCGCGGTGCGGGCTTTCGCCGCGGCCGACGGCCTGGCCCTGCTCGATCTGGCCGAAGCCCAGCGCGCCCGTTCGGCCGGCTGGACCAAACCCCTGCTCCTGCTCGAGGGCTTCTTCGAGCCGGCTGACTTGGCGCTGGTGCAGGGCTTGCGGCTCGAGACCGCAGTCCACGGGGAGGAGCAGATACGCATGCTCGAACTCGGGCAGATCGAGCTGCCGATCCGGGTCTTTATCAAGCTCAATACCGGCATGAACCGGCTCGGCTTCCGGCCGTCGCAGGTGGAGGCCGTGCGCAAGCGCCTCGCGGCCATTCCCGGCGTCGAAATCGCCGGCTTGATGATGCATTTCGCCAACGCCGACCGGGCCGACCCCTGGCTCGGCCCGGTGACGGTCAGCCAGCAGCTCGAGGCATGGGACCGTGCCGGGTTGCAGACCGGCGAGCTGAGCTGCGTGGCCAACTCGGCGGCCCTGGTGTTCCAGCCGCAGATTGCCGGCGACGTGGTGCGCGCCGGCGTCGTCTTGTATGGCGCCACGCCGGATCCGCGCGCCAGCCGCGACGAACTCGGCCTGGCCGCCGGCATGACGCTGACATCGCGCGTCATTGCGGTCCAGTCGCTCGAGGTCGGCGAGGCCGTCGGTTACGGCTCAAGATTCGTCGCGCGCCGCCCGAGCCGGATCGGCGTGGTCGCCTGCGGTTACGCCGATGGCTACCCGCGCCACGCTAGCGACGGCACCCCGGTGGCGGTCGACGGCCAGCGGGCTCCTCTGGTCGGCCGGGTGTCGATGGACATGCTCACGGTCGATCTGACCGACTTGCCGCGCGCGGGAGTCGGCAGCCCGGTCGAACTCTGGGGGCGACAGATCGCTATCGACGAGGTGGCCGCAGGAGCGGACACCATCGGCTACGAGCTGATGTGCGCCTTGGCGAGCCGGGTGCCGGTGCGGGAGGACGATTGATGGCCAAGGCCAAGACCCAATACGTATGCGGGGACTGCGGCGGCGCCGTGCCCAAGTGGCAGGGCCAGTGCCCGCATTGCCAGGCCTGGAATACCTTGAGCGAAGTCAAGCTCGAGGCGACAGGAAACAACCGCTTTGCGGCAGGCGCCCGCGCCGGCCTGGTGAGCGCGGCCGAGGTCTCGGATCTGGCGGCGATCGAGGCCGAGGAACTGCCACGCACCGCCACCGGCCTCGAGGAGTTCGACCGGGTCCTGGGCGGCGGTCTGGTGCCGGGCGGCGTGGTGCTGATCGGCGGCGATCCCGGCATCGGCAAGTCGACCCTGCTGCTGCAGGCGCTGGCGGTGATGGCCCAGGCCGGCCGCCGGGTCCTGTATGTGAGCGGCGAAGAAAGCGGGGCCCAGATCGCCTTGCGCGCGCGCCGCCTCGGCCTTGACGCAGCCGGCATGCGCTTGATGGCCGAGATCCAGCTCGAGCGTATCGAAGCGGCGATAGCCGCCGAAAAACCCGAGGTCGTGGTGGTCGACTCGATCCAGACCCTGTTTTCCGAAGAACTGAGCTCGGCGCCGGGTTCAGTCGCCCAGGTGCGGGAGTGCGCCGCTCAGCTCACCCGCCTGGCCAAGCAGGGCGGCCCCTGCGTGATCCTGGTCGGCCACGTGACCAAGGAAGGCGCGCTCGCCGGCCCGCGAGTGCTCGAGCACATCGTCGACACCGTGCTGTATTTCGAAGGCGACACGCATTCGAGCTTCCGCCTGGTGCGCGCCTTCAAGAACCGCTTCGGCGCGGTCAACGAACTGGGCGTTTTCGCCATGACTGACCGCGGCCTGCGCGGCGTTTCGAACCCGTCGGCCCTGTTTCTCAGCCAGCACGATGCAAGTGTCGCCGGGTCTTCGGTCCTAGTGACCCAGGAGGGGACGCGGCCCCTGCTGGTCGAGATCCAGGCCCTGGTCGACGGCTCCCACCTGCCCAGCCCGCGCCGGCTGTCGGTTGGCCTCGACCAGCAGCGGCTGGCGATGCAGCTCGCCGTCCTGCACCGCCACGCCGGGATCGCGGTTTTCGACCAGGACGTGTTCGTGAATGCAGTGGGCGGGGTCAAGATCACCGAGCCAGCCGCCGATCTGGCCGTGCTGGCGGCGATCAACTCCTCGATCCGCAACCGCCCGCTCGCGCGGGGTCTGGTGGTGTTTGGCGAGGTCGGTCTGGCGGGTGAAATCCGCCCTGCGCCGCGCGGTCAGGAGCGTCTGCGCGAGGCGGCCAAGCTCGGTTTTTCGCGTGCCATCATTCCGCGAGCCAATGCGCCCAAGGGCAAGATCGAAGGACTTGAACTGGTGCCGGTCGACCGCTTGGCCGAAGCGCTCGACGCCGCCAACTCTTACTGAGAGCGGACCCGACGCGCCCGCTCCAGCCCCAACAGAAAAGGATTTCCATGACGACTCTCACCAAGCTTCTTCCCGCCAACGCCCGCCCGGCCGCCGCCTTGCTGGCCCGGGCGCGCCGCCTTCCGCTTGCGAGTACCGCCCGGGCGCAGCTGCCGGACCACCTTGACCTGCCGGGCGCCCACCTTCACCACACGCTGACCGGTCACCGCCCCCTGGAAGTGGGTGATCTGCTGCTCGACGAAGACAGCGGCCTGTGGGTGGTGGAAGCGGCGCCGGAGGCGGTGCTCGAGGTGCGCGGACCGACCGATACCTTGCTCAAGGCCGCGCTGGCGCTGGGCCGGGCTGAAGTCCGGGTGGAGGTGCGCGACCACGGGCTGCGGTTGGCGAACGACCAAGATCGGGCGCACGAACTGCGCGAACGCGGCCTCGACGTAGTCGAAGCCATGGCGCCGTTTTCACCCGAGCGCGAGGTCCGCCACGAGGAGCCGGGTCATGTCCACGGCCCCGGCTGCGGGCATCACGTGCACGGCCCCGAGTGCAAGCACGGGCATGACCATGATCACGAAGGTTCGCACAAGCACTGAAGCTTTGATTCGCGGCCGTTAGGCGCGTCGCGGACCGAACAGCCCGGTGCGCCAGGCCAGCCACAGACGGGTGATCGGCGTCAGCGCAACGCGCTGGTGCAGGATCTGGAAACCTTCGGCTTCGATTTCGTCCAGCTGACGCATCGCGATCTGGCCCAGGATCAGCAAGGGCCGGTGCGAGCGCCGGGCCGAGGCGGGTAGGGCGTCGATTGCCTGCGACCAGGCGGCCCGGGCCCGGCCGGCCTGCAACTGCATCAGCGGTACCCAGCCTGCGGCGTACGCACGGCCGCCCGCCAGCTCGCTGGCCTTGATGTCGAAGCGGCGCAGATCGTCGAGCGGTAGCCAGATCTGGCCGCGCCGCACGGCGGCGCCGGTGTCGCTGATCAGCCCGACCAGGCGCAAGGCGTGGGCGAGGCGTTCGGCCGCGGCGGCAGCGGCGGCGTCGCCGCCCAGCACTCCGCTGGCCAGTTCCGCCAAGGCGCGGTCGCCAGCGGCATGAAAGTGGCTCAGGCCGGCGTAGTCGAGAAAGCGGGTCTGGTGTAGGCCGGCCTCGGCGCGTGTGAGCACGGCCTCGAGCCGGGCGTGGGTGATCGCAGGGAAAACCGGGGCGAGCGCGGCCAGCGCCTGCGCGACCGGGTGGCTCGCCTGGCC
>JAEZVV010000169.1 GCA_023443095.1 Pseudomonadota bacterium | reverse complement strand
CACCAGCACCTTGACCTGGCGCGAGGCGACCGCGTCGAGCGCCTTGCCCTGGGCGGTGAAGATCTGCGCGTTGGCGGCCAGCAGGTCGGCGCGCTCCATGCCGGGGCCGCGCGGACGGGCGCCGACGAGCAGGGCGTAGTTGACGTCCTTGAACGCGGTCATCGGGTCGCTGTGAGCTTCCATGCCGGCGAGCAGCGGGAAGGCGCAGTCGTCGAGCTCCATCATCACGCCCTTGAGAGCCTTCTGGGCCTTCTCGTCGGGAATCTCGAGCAGGCTGAGGATGACGGGCTGGTCCTTGCCCAGCATTTCGCCCGAGGCGATGCGGAACAGGAGTGCGTAACCAATCTGGCCGGCGGCGCCGGTCACGGCGACGCGAACGGGGGTCTTGCTCATCGTGATCTCCGTACGTGATGAGAGAGGGTCGGAAAACGGGGAAACGGCAGGCGCCCGGAGGAACCGGCAAGCAGGCTGGCGGCAGGGGTGGGCGGTGCGGTGAACATGGCGGTGCGGTGCAGCGAAGTTTACGCCGGTATCGGGATGACCCTGATGGTCGGGCGCCCTTGACCCGTTGTGTTTGCGTCGAGTCCAGCGGCCGCGCTTTCGATGAAAACGCGTATATTGTATCTTATACAAGACCAAAGATTCACTGAGGCTTTGATCCGATCGGATCGGACGGCATTCGGTATCCCTGCACTCACATGACCAGCAAGCGACACCCCCAGGGCGCCCCGGCGGAGCGGCCCGCCGTCTACGCTCCGCTTTACAAGCAGATCAAGAGCTTGCTGCTGGCGAGCCTGCAGGGCGGCGAATGGAAGCCGGGGCAACTGGTGCCAAGTGAAATCGAACTCGCGGCGCGTTTCCAGGTGAGCCAGGGCACGGTGCGCAAGGCGGTCGACGAGCTGGCGGCCGAAAACCTGCTGGTGCGCCGCCAGGGCAAGGGCACCTTCGTTGCGACCCATCACGAACCGCGTTCGCAGTTTCGCTTTCTGCGAATCGCGCCCGATGCCGGCGAGCCGACGCCCGCGACCAGTCGCTTCCTCGATTGCCACGAAGAGCGGGCTCCGGCCGACATCGCGCGTCTGCTCGGCCTGCGCAAGGGCGAGGCGGTGATCTACCTGCAGCGCCTCTTGAGCTTCTCGGGCAAGCCCGAGGTGCTCGACCAGATCTGGCTGCCGGCGGCCATCTTCAAGGGGCTCAGCCCCGAGCGCCTGGCGTCCTATAGCGGGCCCTTGTACGGCCTGTTCGAAACCGAGTTCGGCACCAGCATGGTGCGCGCCGACGAGCGCTTGCGTGCCGTGGCCGCATCGGCCGAGGCGGCGACCCTGCTGGAAGTGGCGCCCGCCTCGCCCCTGCTCCTGGTCGAGCGGGTTTCGTACACCTACGGCGAGCGCCCGGTCGAGGTCCGCCGTGGCCTGTGTGTGACAGTCGACTACCACTACCGAAATACGATCGGTTGAGTCGATTTGGTTCGATGCAGCATTTGCGCCAGAATGTCAGGGTTTCCACGCTCCACCTCCATCTCTCAGGGCAGTCACAAACAATGAGCACCCCGCTGGCTTCCGCCAAGAAAGCGCGCCCCGAGTTCCGCAACATCCACGTTTCGCAGATCGTCGCCTACCGGCTGCCGCTGGCGGGCATCGTGTCGATCTTGCACCGCATCAGCGGCGCGCTGCTTTTCCTGGCGCTGCCGCTGCTGCTGTGGCTGTTCGAACTCAGCATCATGTCCGAGATCAGCTTCGAGAAACTCAAGGCCCTGGCCTCCGCCTGGCCGGCCAAGATCGTCTTGCTCGGCTTGATCTGGGGTTTCCTGCACCACCTCGTCGCCGGCCTGCGCTACCTGGTGCTCGACCTGCACATCGGCATCGACAAGGCCGCCGCCGCCAACAGCGCGCGCCTGGTGCTGGGGGTGAGCCTGGCTCTCACTGCGCTCTGCGCGCTCAAGCTCTTCGGGGTGTTCTGATGACTGCCAAAGTGGGTTCGAAGCGCCTCGTCGTCGGCGCGCATTACGGCCTGCGCGACTGGCTCGCGCAGCGCGTGACGGCAGTGATCCTCGCGCTCTACGCCATCGTGCTCGGCGGTTACGCCCTGTTCGCGGCCGACCTGTCGTACGACAAGTGGGCCGGCCTGTTTGCCCCGACGGGCATGAAGGTCCTGACCCTGCTCGCGCTTTTCTCGCTTTTTTTCCATGCCTGGATCGGCATCCGCGACATCTGGATGGACTACGTCAAGCCGGTGGCCGTGCGCCTCACGCTGCAGGTCCTGACCATCCTGTGGCTGGTCGGCTGCGCCATCTGGTCCGTGCAGATTCTCTGGAGAGTTTGATTCCATGGCAGCAATCCAGCTTCCCCGTCGCCGCTTCGATGCGGTGATCGTCGGCGCCGGCGGTTCCGGCATGCGCGCCTCGCTGCAACTGGCTCAGGCCGGCCTCAATGTCGCGGTGCTCTCCAAGGTCTTCCCCACCCGCAGCCACACCGTGGCAGCGCAGGGCGGCATCGGCGCCAGCCTCGGCAACATGAACGAGGACAACTGGCTCTGGCACATGTTTGACACCGTCAAGGGTTCGGACTACCTGGGCGACCAGGATGCGATCGAGTTCATGTGCCGCGAAGCGCCCAAGGTCGTCTACGAGCTCGAGCACTTCGGCATGCCCTTCGACCGCAATGCCGACGGCACCATCTACCAGCGCCCCTTCGGCGGCCACTCGGCCAACTTCGGCGAAAAACCCGTGCCGCGCGCCTGCGCCGCGGCCGACCGCACCGGTCACGCCCTGCTGCATACGCTCTACCAGCGCAACGTCGCGTCGCGCACCCAGTTCTTCGTCGAATGGATGGCGCTCGACCTGGTGCGCGACAGCGAAGGCGACGTGGTCGGCGTGGTTGCGCTCGAGATGGAAACCGGCGAGGTCATGATCCTCGAGGCCAAGACCACGGTGCTCGCCACCGGCGGCGCGGGCCGAATCTTTGCCGCCTCGACCAATGCCTTCATCAATACCGGCGACGGCCTGGGCATGGCAGCGCGCGCCGGCATTCCGCTCGAGGACATGGAGTTCTGGCAGTTCCACCCCACCGGAGTGGCGGGCGCCGGCGTGCTGATCACCGAAGGCGTGCGCGGCGAGGGCGGGATCCTGCTCAACTGCAACGGCGAGCGCTTCATGGAGCGCTACGCGCCGACCTTGAAGGACCTGGCTCCGCGCGACTTCGTCAGCCGCTCGATGGACCAGGAGATCAAGGAGGGTCGCGGCTGCGGCCCGGACAAGGACCACGTGCTTCTCAAGCTCGACCACCTCGGGGCCGAGACCATCATGAAGCGCCTGCCCTCGATCCGCGAGATCGCCATCAAGTTCTCGAACGTCGATCCGATCCGCGAGCCGATCCCAGTCGTTCCCACCATCCACTACCAGATGGGCGGAATCCCGACCAACATCCATGGCCAGGTCGTCGCCCCCAAGGACGGCGATCCCAACGCCGTGATCAACGGCCTCTACGCGATCGGCGAATGCGCCTGCGTCAGCGTGCACGGCGCTAACCGTCTGGGCACCAACTCGCTGCTCGACCTCGTCGTCTTCGGCCGCGCCGCGGGCAAACACATTGTCGAATCCGGACTCAAGGGCCGCGAGAACAAGGACCTGCCGGCCGACGCCGGCGAAGCGACCTTGGCGCGGCTGGCGCGGCTCGACGCCGCCAAGGATGGCGAGAAGGTCCAGGACGTCGCCAACGACATCCGCAAGACCATGCAGAAGCACTGCGGCGTGTTCCGTACCGGCCCGATCATGGAAGAGGGGCGCGAGAAGATTTACGAGATCGCCGAGCGGGTCAAGAACGTCGCCATCGCCGACAAGTCCAAGGTCTTCAATACCGCCCGGGTCGAGGCGCTCGAGCTCGACAACCTGATCGAAGTCGCCAAGGCCACCATCACGTCGGCCGCGGTGCGCACCGAAAGCCGCGGCGCCCACGCGCGCGACGACTTCCCGGAGCGCGACGACGCCCACTGGATGCGGCACACGCTGTGGTATTCGGAAGGCAACCGGCTCGACTACAAGCCGGTCAAGACCCAGCCGCTGACCGTTCCCAGCTTCGAGCCGAAAAAGCGCACCTTCTGAGAGACCGACCATGACCGCCCACAGCAACACGGAATCCCAGGCCCTGGTCAACGTCGCGGCCGGCAAGCGAGTGGTGAAGTTCGAGATCTACCGCTACGACCCCGACAAGGATGCCAAGCCTTATATGCAGAAGCTCGAGGTCGAACTGCTGCCGACCGACAAGATGCTGCTCGACGCGCTGATGCGCATCAAGAGCGACGACGACGATTCGCTCAGCTTCCGCCGCTCCTGCCGCGAAGGCGTGTGCGGTTCGGACGCGATGAACATCAACGGCAAGAACGGGCTGGCCTGCATCACCAACCTCAACGACCTGGCCCAGCCGATCGTCCTTCGCCCCTTGCCCGGCCTGCCCGTGATCCGCGACCTGATCGTGGACATGACCCATTTCTTCAACCAGTACCATTCGGTCAAGCCCTTCCTGATCAACGACACGCCGCCGCCCGAGAAGGAGCGCAAGCAGTCGCCCGAACAGCGCGAAGAGCTCGACGGGCTCTACGAGTGCATCCTGTGCGCCTGCTGTTCGACCTCGTGCCCGAGCTTCTGGTGGAACCCCGACAAGTTCGTCGGCCCGGCCGGCCTGCTGCAGGCCTACCGCTTCATCGCCGACAGCCGCGACGAAGCCACCGGCGAACGTCTCGACAACCTCGAGGATCCGTACCGCCTGTTCCGCTGCCACACGATCATGAACTGCGTCGACGTCTGCCCCAAGGGGCTGAACCCGACGCGTGCGATCGGCAAGATCAAGGAACTCATGGTCCGTCGTGCGGTCTAGTGATATGAGCGACGACGCGTTTGCGCAGGAACGGCGCCGTCTGCGTTGGCGGGCGCGCCGGGGTCTGCTCGAAAACGACATCTTGTTCACGCGTTTCCTCGACCGCGAGGAAAAATCGCTGAGCGAAGCGGACGTGATCGAGTTCGACCGTTTGCTGGATTTGACCGATAACGAACTGCTGGACTTGCTGCTCGAGCGCAAGCAACTCCCCGAGGAGCTCGCCAGCCCCACCATGCGCAGCCTGCTTGAGCGGCTGCGTTGTGCCTGAACCCGCGCGGGTTGAACTTGAACAAGGAACGACAATGGCCCTGACCCCTTCCGACAAGAAGGCGACCCTGAGTTTTTCGGACGGAACGCCCACGCTGGAACTCCCGATCTACCAAGGCTCCGTCGGCCCTGACGTGGTTGATATCCGCCAGCTCTACGGCAAGACCGGCAAGTTCACTTACGACCCCGGCTTCCTGTCGACCGCGTCGTGCAATTCCTCGATCACCTATATCGACGGTGACAAGGGTGAGCTGCTGTATCGCGGCTACCCGATCGAGGAGCTCGCCAACAAGTGCGACTACCTCGAGACCTGCTATCTGCTGCTCTACGGCGAGCTGCCCAACCCGGCGCAGAAGGCCGACTTCGTGAACCGCGTGAGCAGCCACACGATGGTCCACGAGCAGATGCAGTTCTTCCTGCGCGGCTTCCGTCGCGACGCCCACCCGATGGCGGTGTTGACCGGCCTGGCGGGCGCGATGAGCGCGTTCTATCCCGACTCGATCAACCTGTCGGATCCGCACCAGCGCGAGATCAGCGCGATCCGCCTGATCGCCAAGATGCCGACCCTGGTCGCGATGGCCTACAAGTATTCGGTGGGCGAACCCTTCATCTACCCGCGCAACGACCTGTCGTACACGGCGAACTTCATGCGCATGATGTTCGCCACGCCCTGCGCCGACTACAAGATCAACGACGTGCTGGTGCGGGCGCTCGATCGCATTTTCATCCTGCACGCCGACCACGAGCAGAACGCGTCGACCTCGACCGTGCGCCTGTGCGCCTCGTCGGGCACCAACCCGTTCGCGGCGATCGCCGCGGGCGTGGCCTGCCTGTGGGGGCCGGCCCACGGCGGCGCCAACGAAGCCGCTCTCAACATGCTCTACGAGATCCAGGCCCAGGGCGGTCTGGACAAGATCGGCGACTTCGTCGCCAAGGTCAAAGACAAGAACTCGGGCGTGCGCCTGATGGGCTTCGGCCACCGCGTCTACAAGAACTACGACCCGCGCGCCAAGCTCATGCGCGAGACCTGCCACGAGGTCTTGAACGAGCTCGGCCTGCAGGACGACCCGCTCTTCAAGCTCGCGATGGCGCTCGAAAAGATCGCTCTGGAAGACGAATATTTCGTCAGCCGCAAGCTCTACCCGAACGTCGACTTCTATTCGGGCATCGTGCAAAAGGCGATCGGCATCCCGGTCTCGCTTTTCACCGCGATCTTCGCCCTGGCTCGCACGGTTGGCTGGATCGCCCAACTGAACGAGATGATCGCCGACCCCGAATACAAGATCGGGCGTCCGCGCCAGCTCTTCGTCGGTTCGGAAACCCGCAAGGTCGAGCCGATCTCGCTGCGCTGATCGGCCTGGCGACAACAACAACGGCGCCCGCGGGCGCCGTTGTTGTTCCGGCGGTCCGGTTCAGTGGAAGGGGCGGGCGCGTTCGATCAGCTCGGCCAGGCCGGGTTCGCCGGGGTCGAGCGGCTGGCCGGGATGGATGATCGCCACCTGGCAGGACTCGGCCGCCTCGACCAGTTGGCGGTAGGTGCCGGCGCGGATATCCAGGATGACCGCCTGCTTGTTTTCGTTGTAGCCGAACATCCGGTTGTTGATGAGCTGGCATTCGTTACAGCTCGGGCAGCGGGAGGTTTCGATCCAGGCCGCGCTTGGGTCCGCTGCCGGCGCGTCAGGCTTGGCTTCGGCTTCGGCTTCGGCGTCGGGCGCGGCGGCCGGCGGGCGGGTTTCCGGCGCCAGCCACTTTGCCTTTTCTTGCGCCAGCAGGCGTCCGGCGTGTGAATCGTGGATTCCCGCGTGTTCCTGCAGCCGGCGCCACAACAGCTGGCAGCGCCGGGCAGCCGACATCAGGCGATGGTCGACGACGACCCGGCACAAGCTATCCTGGTCATCGACCGCCCACAGATAAGGAATGCTCGAACCGGCGACCTCGGCGCTGGCCGCGATCCAGTCGGCGGCGGCTAGCAGGGCGGGATGCGTGCGCTCGTCAGGAATCCGCGCGAAATGACCCGAGTGCGGCGGATCGGCGAGGACGAAATCGGCGTAGGTGAAGGCCAGTGCCAGGCTTTGCCGCTGCCCGCCGGCGGTGGCGTATTCGAGCGTCTCGAGCGGCCAGTCGGCTTCGGGGTCGCGGTTGTTTTCAAGCGAGAAACGGCTGGCCCAGTCGCTGCCCGCGGTGGCGTCGTAAGTGAAGCTCGGGAAAGCGCGCGAATCCATCGCGGCGCCGCCATGCAGAGCCGGCGGCAACAGAGAGCCGCTGGGGGCGGCCGCGTAGACGCAGAAAAGCGCCGGACCGCGGCACGCCAGCCCGCGCGCCAGGCGGTGGCGCAAGGCGTAGAGGTTGGAGGCGGTCGCTTGCAGCACGAACATGCCGCCCAGCCCCATCGCCGTGGTCGCCAGGCGCGCTCCGCGTACGCCGAACGCGTAGTGGCCGCCGCCCAGAGGGGCGTCTTCAAGCAGCTCGTCGAGCTGGACCAGAACCTTGACCGGAAGACCGGACGAGAGCATCTCGATCAGGCCGGCATTGTCGGGACTAGCGTTGTGTGCCGGGTCGGGGCACACCAGATAGTCGGGGAACAGTTCGAGGTCGTCTGCGGTCAAGGCTGCGGCCGAGAAACGCGAGAAAAAGGGACCGTGTTCGGACTCGAGATAGGCGCCGCGCGTTTCGAGCTGGGCGATCGCCATCGCCCGTACCAGGTCGACGACGGCGGGCAGGCGCTCGTGCCAGGCCGTCATGGCGGCGGCGCAGTTGTCGAAGCAGAAATTGAGGCCGTCCGGCTCGGCGTCGCGCGGGTCGGGGTGGAAGGCCTGGGTTGCCAGAGTGGCGAGCGCGGCTTCGATGCGCGCCCGTCGTCCGGGCGGCAACTCGTCGGCGGGCAGGCCGCGCACCACCAGCCGGGACAGGATGTCGAAATCGAAGTCGGCCGCATTGCCCGGCCCCACGCCTGCGCGCAGGGCCGCCGGCTGGCGCCCGGCTTCCGAGTTGAAAAACGCAGCGCGCAGGATCGCCGAGAGCTGCCGCACCAGTTCGTCGACCAAGGCGTGGAAACGGATCGCCTTGGCCCGTTGCTCGGCTTGCCAGGCGTGACGGATCAGGCGCGTCGGCAGACCGGCGTCGCAATCGACGAGCTCGCCGTCGAGGTCGAGCGAGAGGCCTGCATGTTCCAGCACCGCCTGCGCGTCCGCCGGCGCAGTAGCACCCCGGCGCCGGACCGCTTCGGTCCAGAGCCGGCTCAGCCGGCCCCGGGCACTGGCGGCAAGCATGGCCCTTAGCTCGGCCTCGAGCCCGAGCATGGCGCGGCGCAGCGGATCGCCCTCGGGGCCGCGCGGCGCAAGGCGCGCCAGCAGGGCATCGACCGCCTCGCTGAGCGAGAGCGCGCTGCCGCTCGCCTCGCCTTCGTCGACCAGCACCACCGGCCAGTCGTAGCGCAGGCGGGTGAGGTTGCTGACATCGGCCAGTAGAGCGGGGCGCAGGCCGGTGACCGGAGCGAGCTCAGCTCCGCTGATCTGCCCGGTGAGGTGGAAGATCCGCAGGTCTTGCTGCTGGGTGGCGGTGTCCATCGCGACCTCAGGCGGAGGAGGAGGGGAGGGCCGGGTCCGCGGCTTGCGGCCAGACCGTGAATTTGTCGAACTCGGCCTCGAGGCCTTTGCGGATCGACTCGCTGCTGCGGGGGCGGCCGGCGCCGCGCAGGTCCTCGTAGCAGGGGACTTCGGGGTTCTGGTAGAGGATGCCGACCGGGATCGGGTCTTCGCTCGAGGCGATTTCGCGTGCTCGGTGGATGTCGGCCGGGTCGTGGGCAAGCTGGTGGCGGTAGGTCCGGGACAGCTCGCTGCTCGGCCGCAAACCCGAGTCGTGAGTCAGGATCAGGGTCCGGCCGGGGTCGTGCAGCCAGGGTTCGAACATCTTGGGCAGGAATTCGGGGCAACGCTGGATCACCCGGATGAAGGAAAAGCCGCGGTGGTGAAAAGCGCGTTCGACGATGTCGTGCAGCAGTTCGGGGATCCAGTCGACCGCCTGCGCCACAAACGAGACGTTCTGCACGCCGAGAGTGACGGTGAGCGGGTTGAGCGCCTCGAGCAGGCTGCCGCGCGGCGTGGTATTGCTTTTCAGTCCGATCGGCGAGGTGGGCGAGGCCTGTTTCTTGGTGAGCCCGTAGACGTGGTTGTCGTGCAGGATGACGGTCAGGTTCATGTTGTAGCGGATCGCGTGGATCCAGTGCGCCGCTCCGATGCTGCAGCAGTCGCCGCCGCCGGTATTGACGAAGACATGCAAGTCGGGGCGCGCCATCTTCACCCCTTCGGCGAGCGGAAACGCACGGCCGTGGATGCCGTGGAAACCGTAGGTCTTCATGTAATGCGGGAAGCGGCTCGAGCAGCCGATGCCCGAGACGAACACGGTCTTTTCTGGGGCAAGGTTTTCGTCCCGGCACAAGCGCTGGACGGCGGCAAGGATGGCGTTGTCGCCGCAGCCGCTGCACCAGCGCGGCACGCCGCCCTGGTAGTCCTCGAGCGCGTGTTGCTCCTCGTGCAGGCGGATGAGGCAGTGGGCGACCGGTGTGTTGAAGGCGGTGTCCATCAGTGGCTCCCGGCTTGGAGGCGCGATCTGACGGCGGCGCAGACCTGGCCCGGCTTGATCGGCTGGCCGCGCGACTGGCTCCAGCAATCGACATCGACCAGGTAGCGCGAGCGCAGCATCATCGCCAGCGCCGAATAACGGCGGTTGTTGGGATCGATCAGCTCGTCGTCGAGCTGGTCCGACCAGTTGCCTTCGATCGTCATCACCTGCCTGAAGTCGCGCAGGATCTCGCTTATGCCGGAGGGCAAGGGCTGGATGAAGCGAAGGTGCAGCGACGAGACCTTGAGGCCTTCGGCGCGCAGGCGATCGACTGCTTCTTCGATGATGCCCCGGGTGCTGCCCCAGCCCACCAGCAGCAGGTCGCCGCTCGTATCGCCGTGCAGCGGCGGCGTCGTCAGCGTCTTTTGCAGAGCGGCGAGCTTGAGGCTGCGCGCGCGCAGGCCTTCTTCGTTGATCGCCGGGTCGTAAGCGACTTTGCTCGAGCGGTCGTGCGCGAGGCCGGTGATGGTGTGCATCCCGCCCGGCTGGCCGGGAACGAAGCGGCGCGCGATGCCGGTCAAAGGGTCCCAGTCGTAGGGCTTGGCGCCGGCCGGCACCGGGCTCTGATCGATCGGCGGCGCCAGCCAGTCGGCGCAGAAGCGTGGCCGCGGGAAGGGCTGCTGGGCGGTGGCCAGGCTCGCGTCCGACAGCACCACCACCACCATGTTGAAGGTCTCGGCGATCTTGCGTGCGGTGATCATGGCGTGGAAACAGTCCTCGATCCCGCTCACCGCCAGCACCACTTTTGGTGCGTCGCCATGGCTGCCGTAGATCACCGACAGCAGGTCGCCCTGCTCGACCTTGGTTGGCTGGCCGGTGCTCGGGCCGCCGCGCTGGACATTGACCACCACCAGCGGAATCTCGGCCATCACCGCCAGGCCCAGGCCTTCCTGCTTGAGCGAATAGCCCGGGCCCGAGGTGATGGTGACGGCACAGCGGCCGGCATAACTCGCACCGATGGCAAACGCGCAGGCGGCGATCTCGTCTTCGGCCTGGTGCACGATGCCGCCCACCCGCTCGAACACGTCGGACAGATAGTGGGAGGCCGAGGTGGCCGGCGTGATCGGGTACATCGCGCAGATGTCCATGCCCGACGCAAGAACGCCGAGCGCGATCGCGGTGTTGCCGTTGACCACGATCTGGGGTTCGGTCACAGGTGGGGCCGGGATCGAATACTTGAAGTCGAGCTCGGCCTCGGCCCATTCGAATCCCGCCTCGAGCAGGCGCACGTTGGCCGCGATCACGGCCGCGTCCTTCTTGCCGAAGATGCGTTCGACCTGCTCGCGCGCCAGCTGCAGATCGAAGCTGTAGACGCTGCACAGGAGCCCGAGCACGAACATGTTTTTACCCTTGCGCGGGTCGGCGACCAGGGTGCGGCACTCGCGTTCGAAAGGCGCTTCGATCACGCGCAGGCCCGCGGCGCGCAGCTGTTCGAGCGTGGTCCGGTAGGAGGCCGCCACCGCCGGGTCCTTGTGTTCGCTCCACATCGACTCGAGCAGGATGGTGGCGCCGGGCTTGAGTTCGCCCGCCCGCACGCGGCCCAGGAGCACTTGTTCGTTGAAGGCGACCACCAGATCGGTCTCGTCGCCGCCGTTGCTGACTTTGCCAGCGCCGATGCGGATCCGGATTCCACTGGCGCCTGCCACGCTGCGCGCCGGTGGCTGGATCTCGGCCGGAATGATCTCGACGGTCCAGATGCCGTTGCCGCTGCGCGCGGCGATCGCCGCCAGCGACTGGCCGCAGCGCTGAGCGCCTTCGCCCGAGTCGCTGATCACCTCGACGATGTGTTCGGCGAGCGGCTGCGCGGGTTTGCGGCTGGCCGTGGTGCGGGCAGGGCGCTCGAGGACGCTGGTGTCGTTCATGGCGTGCCTTGGAAGGAAGGGGCGAGATGGGGGCGGCTGTAATGGCGTTGCCGGATCGGAAGGCCGAAGCGGCGCGGGCCGTCGAGGGCGGCGGCACCGGGGTCGCGCAGGCCGAGCTTGTCCTTGATTGCGGCCGCGGCCCGCCGGCCTGCTCCCATCGCCTGGATCACGGTGGCGGCGCCGGTGACGATGTCGCCGCCCGCCCATACGCCGGACATCGACGTGGCGAGCGTATCGTCGGTCGCGATGTAGCCGCGGGCATCGAGTTTTAGCGGCGAGGTCTGTCCCAGGATGGGGTTGGCATGGGTGCCGATCGCAAACACCACGCTATCGGCCTCGATCTCGAACTCGCTGCCCGCGACCGCCACCGGGCGGCGGCGGCCGGAAGCGTCGGGTTCGCCAAGTTCCATCCGCACGCAGCGCAGCCCGCGCACTTGGTTCTCGCTGTCGCCCAGGATTTCAATCGGGTTCACCAGCCAATGAAAAGCCACGCCCTCCTGCTCCGCGTGGTGGATTTCTTCGGCGCGGGCAGGCGCTTCGGCGCGGGAGCGGCGGTAGACGCAGTTGACGCTGTCGGCGCCCAGCCGAAGAGAGACTCTCAGGGCGTCCATCGCGGTGTTGCCGGCGCCGATCACCGCCACCTTGTTGCCGGCTTGCAGCGGAGTGTCGAAGGCCGGGAAGTCGCGCCCATGCATCAGGTTGCAGCGGGTCAGCAGTTCGTTGGCCGACAAGACCCCGTTCAGGGATTCGCCCGGGATGCCCATGAAACTCGGGTAACCCGCGCCGGTCCCGATGAAAACCGCGTGATACCCCATCTCGTTGAGCATCTGCTGGAGGGTGAACAGGCGGCCGACCAGGGTGTTGCACTGGAACTGGATGCCGAGCGCGCGCAGCTTGTCGATTTCGGCATCGACCACGGCGTTGGGCAGGCGAAAGTCGGGGATGCCGTATTTCAGGACTCCGCCGGGCTCGTGGAAGGCTTCGTAGACCACGACTTCGCAGCCCGCTTTCGCCAGGTCGGCGGCGCAAGCCATGCCGGCCGGCCCGGCACCGACGACGGCGACGCGAAAACCGCTGGCTGGCGGCGCGGCGCCACCGCTCCAGCCTTCGGCAATCGCCATGTCGCCGACAAAGCGTTCGAGGCGGCCGATCGCGACCGGTTCGAGCGATTCGCCCACCGTGCAGACGCCTTCGCATTGACGCTCCTGCGGACAGACGCGGCCGCAGACCGCGGGCAGGAGGTTGGTGTGGGTGATGGTGTCGTAGGCGCCCCGGAAGTGTTTGTCGCCGATGCGCTGGATGAAGCCGGGGATGTCGATTCCGACCGGGCACCCCCGCACGCAGGGTTCGTCGGCGCATTGCAAGCAGCGCTCGGCTTCTCGCAGCGCGTCTTCGAGGTCGTAGCCGCAGGCCACCTCGGCGAAATTGCGGGCCCGCTCCCGCGGCTCCTGCTCGGGCATGGGGGTGCGCTCCTGCGGAATGCTGCGGATGGTCCGCTTCTTGGTCGCCATGGCCGCTCCTAAGGCTTGGAGCCGAGCACGGCGGCGCTCAAGGGCTCGGCGCCTCGCATCCTGCAGTCGCCCTGCCAGCGTTCGGTCGCCTCGTGTTCGCTGCGCCGATAGCGGACCAGGCGCGCCATCAAGTCGGCGAAATCGACCTGGTGGCCGTCGAAATCGGGACCGTCGACGCAGGCGAACTTAATCTGGCCACCGACCTTGACCCGGCAGCCGCCGCACATGCCGGTGCCGGCGACCATCACCGGGTTGAGGCTGACCAGGGTCTTGATGCCGTGCGCTCGAGTGGCTTCGGCGCAGCCGCGCATCATCACCGGCGGGCCGATGGCGATCAGCTCGTCGATGTCGGGGTGGCGTGCGATGGCCTGGGCGATGCCTTCGGTGACCGGACCCTTGAGGCCGGCCGAACCGTCGTCGGTGCAGACAATCAGTTCGTCGCAGACGGCGGCGAACTTGTCCTGCCAGAACATCAGTTCGCGCTTGCGGAACCCGATCACTCCGATCACGCAGGCGCCAGCTTCCTGGTACGCGCGCGCCTGCGGGTAGATCGGCGCCACGCCCAGGCCGCCGCCCACGCACACCACTTTTTTGGCCGCCCCGATCTGGCTGGGGATTCCCATCGGCCCGACCAGGGCGTGCAGCCGGGTGCCGGGGCGGCATACGAGCTGCATCTCGCGGGTGGTCTTGCCGACTGCCTGGATCACCAGGGTGATGGTGCCGCGCTCGCGGTCGAAATCGGCGATGGTGAGCGGGATTCGCTCGCCGCGTTCGCTGAGCATCACGATCACGAACTGCCCGGGTTGGGCGGCCCGTGCCAGCGCCGGATGTTCGACTTCGAGCAGGAAAGTGAGATCGGAAAAATCGACGCGCTCGCGAACACGGAAGTCCGAAGCGGTGGGTGCTGCCGTCTCCATGCCTGTCTCCCCTCGCCGATCGGCGAGGGGTCCGGTTTGGACGGTCGCGCGTTGGCGTAAGCGAGGGTTTACCCGGTCGCCGGGGAGGGGCGATTGATCTTCGGCAAGCAAGCGCACCGACTGGCGGCGCTGGTTGGACCGGCGGGCAGGGTTAGGCCTCGGTTTTGCTTAGGGTAAACACAAGTCGGGTGGTAGGATGACGAACCTGCCTTGACGCCGGGCTCCCCGGCTGACGGCAGTCTCGGCGGCGCGGCCGGAATCCGGTAGCGCCGTCGTCGGCGATGCAATGCGCCCCGCGGCGCTCGCCGAGCATCTTGAACGAGAAACTCGTTTACCTAAGGTGAAGCGTCGATGATGAAGCAGTTTCAGCTGAATTCGTACCTGTTCGGCGGCAACGCGCCGTACGTTGAAGAACTGTACGAGAAATACCTCGACAACCCGGCGTCGGTCCCCGATCAATGGCGGACCTACTTCGACCAGATGCAATTGGTCCCGGCTGCCGACGGATCCCCGGCGACGCACGACGTTGCCCACGCCCCGATCGTCGAGTCGTTTGCGCTGCGAGCCAAGACCGGCGCCTTCAGCACCAAGGTCGCCCAGAGCGATCTGACGGTGGCGCGCAAGCAGGTCCATGTCCAGTCGATTATTGCGGCCTACCGCTTCCTCGGCAGCCGCTGGGCGAACCTGGACCCGCTGCTGCGGCAGGAGCGCCAGGTCATCCCCGAGCTGGAGCCGGCGTTCTACGACCTGACCGAAGCCGACATGGACATGGTGTTCTCGGCGTCGAACACGTATTTCGGCGCCGAGCAGATGACGCTGCGCGAACTGATCACCGCGCTGCGCCAGACGTATTGCGGCACCATCGGTGTCGAATACATGTATATCTCCGACCCGGCGCAGAAGCGCTGGTGGCAGCAACGGCTAGAGTCGATCCGCTCGACCCCTAACTTCTCGGTCGAACAGAAGAAACACATCCTCGAACGCGTCACCGCGGCCGAAGGCCTCGAGCGCTACCTTCACACCAAATACGTCGGCCAGAAGCGTTTCTCGCTCGAAGGCGGCGAGAGTTTCATCGCCTCGATGGACGAACTGGTCCAGCGCGCCGGTGTCAAGGGTGTCGAAGAGATCGTGATCGGCATGGCCCACCGCGGCCGGCTCAACGTCCTGGTCAACACCCTGGGCAAGATGCCGCGCGACCTGTTTGCCGAGTTCGAAGGCAAGAAGGCGGGCGAAGAGCTGCCCGCGGGCGACGTCAAATACCACAACGGCTTCTCGAGCGACGTCAGCACGGCGGGCGGCCCGGTCCACCTCTCGCTCGCCTTCAACCCCTCGCACCTCGAGATCGTCAATCCGGTGGTCGAGGGGTCGGTGCGGGCGCGCCAGGAGCGTCGCGGCGACACCGCCGGCGACAAGGTCCTGCCGGTGTTGGTCCACGGCGACGCGGCGTTTGCCGGCCAGGGCGTGGTGATGGAGACCCTGAACCTGGCGCTCACGCGCGGTTACGGCACGGGCGGCACGGTCCACATCGTCATCAACAACCAGATCGGTTTCACCACCTCGGATCCGCGCGACAAGGGTTCGACCACGTATTGCACCGACGTCGCCAAGCTGATCGAGGCGCCGGTGATGCACGTCAACGGTGACGACCCGGAAGCCGTGGTGCTCGCCACCCAGATCGCCATGGACTACCGCCAGGAGTTCGGCGAAGACGTGGTGATCGACATCGTCTGCTTCCGCCGCCTGGGCCACAACGAACAGGACACGCCGGCGGTGACCCAGCCGCTGATGTACAAGAAGATCGGCGTGCATCCCGGCACCCGGCGCTTCTACGCCGACAAGCTGGTCACCCAGGGCACGGTTCCCGCCGACTACCCGGACGAACTGGTCAAGGACTACCGGCTGGCGATGGACGAAGGCCGTCACACCGCCGACCCGGTGCTCACCAACTACAAGAGCAAATACGCGGTCGACTGGACGCCCTTTCTCAACCGCAAGTGGACCGACCACGCCGATACCGGCGTGCCGATGACCGAACTGAAGCGCCTGGGAACGGCGATCACGACCATCCCCGAGCACTTCAAGCTGCACCCGCTGGTCGAGAAGGTGGTGGCCGACCGCCGCGCCATGGCTGAAGGCAAGGCCCGCCTCGATTGGGGCATGGCCGAACACCTGGCGTTTGCTTCGCTGGTCTCGAGCGGCTACCCGGTGCGTATCACCGGCCAGGACTCGGGCCGCGGCACCTTCACCCACCGTCACGCCGTCCTGCACGACCAGGCGCGCGAGAAGTGGGACGAGGGCAGCTGGATCCCGCTCCAGCACGTCTCGGACAAGCAGGCTCCGTTCACGGTGATCGACTCGGTGCTGTCCGAAGAGGCGGTGCTGGGCTTCGAATACGGCTATGCCAGCGCCGAGCCCAATGCGCTCGTGATCTGGGAGGCCCAGTTCGGCGACTTCGTCAACGGCGCCCAAGTCGTGATCGACCAGTTCATCAGTTCGGGCGAAGTGAAGTGGGGGCGGCAGTCGGGCCTGACCATGATGCTGCCGCACGGCTACGAGGGCCAGGGGCCGGAACACTCGTCGGCGCGGATCGAGCGCTTCCTGCAGCTGGCCGCAGACAACAACATGCAGATCGTGCAGCCGACCAGCGCGGCCCAGATCTTCCACCTGCTGCGGCGGCAGATGATCCGGCTCTTCCGCAAGCCGCTCGTGATCTTCACGCCCAAGAGCCTGCTGCGGAACAAGGACGCTTCCTCCGAACTGGTCGAACTGGCCAAGGGCGAGTTCCAGACCGTGATCGGAGAGCGCGAGGACATCGACGCCAAGAAGGTCAAACGTGCGATCGGCTGCTCGGGCAAGGTCTATTACGACCTCGTCAACCAGCGCCGGGAACGCAAGGCCGACGATGTGGCGATCTTCCGCATCGAACAGCTCTACCCCTTCCCGCACAAGGCGCTCGCGGCCGAACTCAAGAAGTATCCCAACCTCTCGGAAGTGGTCTGGTGTCAGGACGAGCCGCAGAACCAGGGACCCTGGTTCTACGTTCAGCACCACCTGCTCGAGAACATGAGCGAAGGCAGCAAGCTCGGTTATGCCGGCCGCCCGGCCTCGGCCTCGCCAGCGGTGGGTTACGCGGCCAAACACATCGAGCAGCAAAAAGCGCTGCTCGATGCGGCCTTCGCCAAGCTCAAGGGTTTCGTCCAAACCAGGTAAGTCGGGTCGCAGCCGGCGCGAGAAAACGCGCCGGTTCCCCCTCTCACACACCAGATTCCGGAGTTTCAAATGGCATTGCTTGAAGTCAAGGTCCCCCAGCTGTCCGAGTCGGTCGCCGAAGCGACCCTGCTTTCCTGGAAGAAAAAACTCGGCGACGCGGTGGCGGTCGACGAGATCCTGATCGAAGTCGAGACCGACAAGGTCGTGCTCGAAGTGCCGGCGCCCGCCGCTGGTGTGATCACCGCCATCGTCAAGGGCGACGGCGCCACCGTGGTGGCGGAAGAAGTGATCGCCACGATCGACACCGAGGCCAAGGCCGGCGCCGCCGTCGCTGCTCCGGCTGCGGTCGCCGCACCGGTGGCTGCTGCCGCCCCCGCGGCGGCCTCCAAGGCCGAGGTCGCGATGCCTGCGGCGGCCAAGCTGATGGCGGACAACAAGCTGGCGGCCGGTTCGGTGACCGGTACCGGCCGCGACGGCCGCATCACCAAGGGCGATGTTCTGGGCGCGCTCGAAGCCAAGCCGGCCGCCCCCGTGGTCGCGGCTGCTGCGGCGGCGAGCAAGCCGGCGCTGCCTCAGGTCAAGGCGCCGATCGACGTTTCGGCGCTGGCCAACCGCCCCGAACAGCGGGTGCCGATGTCGCGCTTGCGCGCCCGCATCGCCGAGCGTCTGGTGCAGTCGCAATCGACTGCCGCCATCCTCACCACCTTCAACGAAGTGAACATGGCGCCGGTGATGGAACTGCGTGCCAAATACAAGGACAAGTTCGAGAAGGAGCACGGAGTCAAGCTCGGCTTCATGTCCTTCTTCGTCAAGGCCGCGGTCGCGGCGCTGAAGAAGTTCCCGGTGGTCAACGCCTCGGTCGACGGCAATGACATCGTCTACCACGGCTACATCGACATCGGCATCGCGGTCGGTTCGCCGCGCGGGCTGGTGGTGCCGGTGCTGCGCGACGCCGACCAGCTTTCGTTTGCCGCGATCGAAAAGAAGATCGCCGATTTCGGCAAACGCGCCGGCGAAGGCAAGCTCGGGCTCGAGGAACTCACCGGCGGCACTTTCTCGATTTCCAACGTCGGCACCTTCGGCTCGATGCTTTCGACGCCGATCATCAACCCGCCGCAGTCGGCCATCCTCGGCATCCACGCGACCAAGGACCGCCCCGTGGTGGAAAACGGCCAGATCGTGATCCGGCCGATGAACTACCTGGCAATGAGCTACGACCACCGCATCATCGACGGTCGCGAAGCGGTGCTCGCCCTGGTGGCGATGAAGGAAGCGCTGGAAGATCCGGCGCGTCTGCTGCTCGAACTCTAAGCCAACCTCACATCGCCAGCGCGGGCCGCCGTTGCAGGCCCGCGCCGCCA
>JAEZVV010000155.1 GCA_023443095.1 Pseudomonadota bacterium | reverse complement strand
TGCTTGACGCCTGCGTCGGCGAGCGCAGTGCCGAGAGCGCTGCGCCCGACCGGTGTCGTGACTCGGACCCGGTCGCCGCTCATGATGCCGAGCCTGGCCGCGTCCGCGCTGTTGAGCAGGACGTGGTTGCCGGCTTCCGGCGCGAGCGCCGTGATTTTGGCGAGCGAGACCGAATACGGGCTGCGCAGTGCCGGCTTGAACGACGAGAAAAGCAGCGGGTACTGCGAGCGTGGCCAGGCTTGCTCGAGCGAGGCGCCGCTCCAGAAACGCGGCCGGTGGTACGAGGGGTGGCCCTCGAAGCGCTCGCCGCTATACGAGTGGCGGAACTCGGAAAGCTTTTCGTTGTAGATCCGCAGTTCGCGCCCGGCAAAGCCCGAAAGGAAGTCGCCGTCGTAGCGCTCGACCGCGTCGTAGCGGCCGCCGCGCGAGAGCAGGAAACCGACGCGCAGCAGTTCGTCTTCGCTGACCTTGCCCTTGAGCTTCTGCAACGCGTAGTCGGCGCCCGACCATTCGAGGTCTTCGGCCGTGGCCGGCGGCAGCGGCTTGCCGTCGAGGGCGATGTTGGCCAGTTGCTTGGCGTAGTAGTCCTCGGGCGTGAAGAGGTCGTGCTTGCCGCCAGCGTCGTCGGCGATCGCGCCCTTGCCGAAGCCCGGAAGCTTGAGCGCGAGCGCGATGTCGATGAGGAAGCGCTCCATACACACGTGTTCGCCACGTGCCGTCTTGACGGTGCGCGGGGTGACCACGGGCGCGCCGGCCGATACGCCCTTCATGTCCGAACCCCACATGCGGTCGGCGGCGTACTCCTCCATGAAATTGAGGTCGGGTATGAAGTAGTCGGCGAGTTCGTTGGTCTCGTTGAGGTGGGCGTCGATCGCGACAAAGAGGTTGGTCTTTTTCGGGTCCTTGATCGCACCGACGACTTCCTCGTACATGCCGGCGTTCATGTAGAAGGGATTGGTGCGCCAGTTGAAGAAAACGTCGAGCGCATAAGGCGAGCGGTTGGCGTGGCTTACCAGCACCTCGCCGGTGTGTTCGACCGGGGCGATCGCCATCCAGGGATGGGCCGCGGGGTAGGGGTTCTGGCCGGCAGTCTTCTTTTTTGCGTACTCGGTCGACTTCTCGTAGAAGCCTTCGCGGCTGATCGACACGCCGAGCGTCTTGCGGTCCTTGGCGCCGTCGAACTTGCCAAGCGAGTAACGCGGCTTGCCGCGGTGCGCGCCACGGGCGTAGGTCGCGCCGCCCTTGGCGTCGTGCGCGCCGATCAAGGTGTTCATCACGCCGACCGCAAACCCGGTGACAAAGCCGTCGTGATTATTGCTCGCGGTCGACAGCATCACCGAAGCCTTGCGGCCGTAGCCGGTGAACTCCTTGGCGACCCACTGCAGGTCGGCGACGCTGATCCCGGTCACTTCGGCGTAATGCTCGAGGCTGCGCTCGCGCACATGGGAGCGGAACACGGACAGAGCGGTCTCGACCGCGATTTCCTTGCCGTCCTTGTCCCTGATCGAGCCCTTGAAGAAAAGCTCGCCGGGTTTGGCCTCGGTGGCGGCAAAAGGCGTCTTGCTGGCCTTGCAGATTGCGACAGCGGTCTTGGCCTCGCCCAGCCCGAGAGCGTCGGCGCGCAGGAACTTGTTGTAGAGCGGGTGCTTGGGGTCGCGCACCAGCAGGTGGGTGGCGTTGGTGTGGTGGATCTCGCCCGTCGCCTTGGCGGCGGCCGGGCCTGGATTTTCGAGATGGGCGCGGTTGAAGCTCTCGCGCGCGAAGATCTCGTGCATCACCCCGAACAGGAAAGCGGTGTCCTCGCCGGGGTTGATCGGCAGCCAGCTCGAGCGGCCATCGCGGGAGGTGTTGGAAGTGGCGCGCAGGATGGGGTCGACCACCACGTATTTCATGCCGTGCTCGACGCGAGCATCGGCGAGCAGGCGGCCGAGCGAGTTCAGGCTGTTGCCCGAGACTCCGGGACTGGTGCCGAGGAAGATCGCGAACTTGGCCTCGTTCCAGTCGGGGTGGTTGTGCATCGCGCCCGTGAGCGGGTCCTTGAGCGCCATCGCCAGGCCCAGCCGTTGTTGCGCGCCGCAGTAGGCCGACTTCTTGCCGAGGTTGATCGTGCCCCAGCTCTGCTTCATGAAGCGGGTGTAGAAGTTGGCGCGAGCGGTGATCTCCGACATGTAGCCGGAGCCCAGCCGGTTGGTTGCCGGGCCGAACTCGGGCTGGCCGGGCGCGGCGAGCTCGTCAGGCCGGTAAACCTCGCGCAAGCCCTTGACATGGCCCTCGCCGAAGAGGTTGCCGCCCTCGATGATCTCCTGCAGGGCCTGTTCGTAAGGAATGCTCTTCCATTGGCGCTCGCCGCGCTTGCCGACCCGCTTCAATACCTGTGTCACTCGGCGCGGTTCGTCGACCGAATCCGCAGTGGCCGAGCCGCGACCGCACGAGGTGGCGCGCGATTCGAGTCCGCGGTCCCGGTAGGCCGACAGCGCGAGCATCGCCTCCTTGACCGGCATCTCGAGCGGCAGTGGCTTGCCGTTGTTGTTCTCGCAATACGGGTTGCCAGAGACGCGGATCACCTTGTCGCTTTTGACGTCCACGCGTACACGCAGATTGCAATGGTCAAGGCAGCCGAAGCAGCGGGCGAAAGCCACGCGCTGCTTGGGGTTGCGTTCGATCTTGCCGCTGGCCGTGTCGACCCGGAACTCGGGTTCGAGCGCCCGAGGGGCGAAGCGGTCGAGGTTTTCGGGTGCGGGCTTGGCCTGCGCCGTAGTGCTGGCCGCGGTGGCAGCGCCGATGGCGGCGGCGCCGCCCAGAAACTTGCGTCGTTCCATGCTCTGCTCCTTCTTATCGCTGCCAGTCGGCGGTGGTGGCCGATACGATCTGCTTGTCGCTGCGGGCGCCCCCGAGGCCGATGTAGAACACGTTGGGTCGAGTCTTGGCCTCGGTCATCAAGGCGTAGACCTCGCTGTTCTTGACCAGCTGATGGATGCGGCTCTTCGGATCGTTGAGATCGCCGAATACACGCGCCTCGCCGGCGCAGGACTCGACGCAGGCCGGCAGCAGGCCCGCCGCGGTGCGCTTGATGCAGAAGTTGCAGCTCTCGGCCTTCTTGGTCTGCGGGTCGATCTGGCGCGCGCCATACGGGCAGGCCGAGACACACATGCCGCAGCCGATGCAGGCCTTCATGTCGGTGACGACGATGCCGTCGGTCTTTCTTTTTTGGGCCGCTTTGACCGGGCAGATCTTCACGCACGCTGGCGCGGAGCAATGGTTGCATTGCACCGGCGCATTGAGAGCGACTGGATGAGCGCCCTTTTGTTCAACAGTGAACTGCTTGACCTGGGTGCGGTGCACGCCGGAGCTGGTGCCATTTTCGATTGCGCACGAAACAGTGCACGAGATGCAGCCGGTGCAGCGGCGCACGTCCACCAGCATGGCGTATTGCTTGGCGGGTCCGGCGGCGAGGAGCTCGCGGCTGGGCACCAAGGAAAGCGGGACCGAGGCCCCTAGGTACTTGAAGAATGTGCGTCGATTGCTCATCTCAAACGATCTTTCACAGTGGCTTGCGAACACGGAGGATCGTTTGGGGCAACAGCTGGCGTCGCGGGGAGAGATCAACGACGCGGTCAACCCTGAGTTGAGCGTTTGACGCGGGCGGCGACAGCTCGTTGTTTAGACGCGGCGGTCTAATGTGAACGAAAGCAGGTTCCGTAACATCTTTGCCCGCCAATGACGGGACTGTCGCCTTCGGCGGTAGTGCGGCGCGGCGCCGAGGTCGGCTTGTCAGAGTGAGTTGGCCGCGTCCCGCGTCGAGTCTCCGGGCTCGGCGCGTCCCGCGCGGGGTTACTTCACTCGGCGCTGCGTGAACTCCTCCTGGATGTTGTCCTTGTAATAACTCATTGGCGCGCTCGCCGTCAGGAAGCGGCGCGCGATTTCCTCGCCAACGGCGCTGTGCTGGATCACGCTGCCGTTGTCGAACTCGATCTCGAGCACGCGCGCGTTGCGGTCGTAGCCGGCGCTGCGGATGCCGCCGCGGTTGATGGGTTTGCGGTCGATTGCCATGGCTCCTCCTTCAAAAGCTAAATGATGCTTGCACCCTAGCGCGCGAGCGCCAGCAGGCTTACGCCTCCGACCATCATCGCGGTGCCGGCGACGCGGGCCGGGCTCATCGCCTCGCGCAGCACGCGCGCGCCGATCAGCAGCGCGATCAGCATCGAGACTTCGCGCGCCGGCGCAACGTAGGCGAGCGGCGCCAGCGTCATCGCGTGCAGGACCAGAACATAGGCCAGCGGCGACAAGGCGCCGACGGCGAGAATCGACGTGCGATGGCGGCGCCACTGCTGGCTCAGGTCGGTCGGGCGGGCAAGCGCCTGCGGCGCGAGCAAGAGGCTTCGCACGGCCAGGCTCGGCACGTAATAGAGCAGCGGGGCGATCGCCAGCGTCTTGACGGCCCAGGCGTCGAGCACGGTATAGGCCGCGATGCACAGCCCGGTCGCCCCGCCCCAGGCGAGGCCGAGCGCGATTCGCGCCGACCCCGCTTGTATCCGGGCGGGCGCTGCGATCAGCCCGATGCCGCCGACGATGGCGGCGATGCCGGCCCAGCCGGCGGCGCTTGGTCGCTCGCCCAGGACGATCACGGCGACCAGGACGGTGAACAGGGGGCCGGTGCCGCGCGCCATCGGATAGACGATCGAGAAGTCCGCGACCCGGTAGCCTTTTTGCAGGACCAGCGAATACACCACGTGCACCAGGGCGCTCGCCGATATCGCGACCCATTCGAGCGGGCCGAGGGACGCGAGGTCGCCAATGTCGGCGAGCAGGCAGAGCGGAATCGCGAGTGCCAGGCTCACCAAGCCATACAGCCACACGAAGGGCAGGCCGCCGGAGGCTTTTTTGGCGTAGTAGTTCCAGGTCGCGTGTAAGGCGGCGCCGCTCAGGACGAGGGCGAGGGCAGCGGCGTCCAAGGCGTCAGCGCGACGCCGTGGCGAGCATGCCGCCGAAGGCGATGAAGGTCGACCCGCCGACCCGGTTGACGGCGCGGCCCGCCCGCGGCGACGTCAGCCAGCGCCGCGCGTTCTGCGCCACCAGCGAGTAGCCGCAGTGGATCAGCACCACCAGCGCGGAAAACGTCGCCACCAACAGGGCGAACTGCCAGGCGTGGTTGGCGCCGGGTTCGATGAACTGCGGGAAGATCGAAAGAAAGAAGAAGATCGACTGCGGATTCGAGAGCGCGAGCGACAAGCCAGTCAGGAAGCGACGCCGGTGGTCGGCGCCGGAATGTTGGGCGGCGAGGGCGAGGTCGAACACGAAGGGTTTGGCCCGCCACATCTTGATTCCCATGAACACCAGGTAGGCCGCGCCCAGGTATTTGATGACGGTGAAGGCCGTGGCCGAATGAGCGAGCAGCACGCCCAGGCTGGTGGCCGAGACCAGCGCCACCACGGCATTGCCGCAGGCAATGCCGAATATGCCGCCGATGCTGCCGTTGAGGCCGAAGCGCAGCGAATTGGTGAGAGTCATCAATACACCGGGGCCAGGGCTGAGCACGGTCAGAGCCGCAACCACGAGAAACAGCGGGTAGAGCTTCATGGGGCATGAGGAGCGGGGAGGCAGGCCATCACTGTAGCCGCTTGCGGCGGGGTTTGCCCGCGAGGCGACCCTTCCGTAAAGCTGTATACGTTCTTTATTTGATCCGAATCCGAGAATCCCCGGCAGCGGTTCGACGCAGGAGTTTGGCCTTTGCGCAGCGACCGCTGGACGCCTCCAAAAAAAGGAACAGGGGAATCGAATGAAACGGAGCTACACGCTGATAACTGCCGCTTGCCTGTCGCTGTTTGTGGCCGGCGCCTGGGCGCAGAAGACCATGAACACCGACATCGTCGTGATCGGTGCCGGCGCGGCCGGAACCGCGGCCGGACTGGCCGCCGCCGAACGGGGCGCCAAGGTGATCATGCTGGAAAAGCAGGCCTCCACCGGCGGCACCGGCAAGTTCTCGGAAGGCATCTTCGCGGTCGAAAGCCAGATGCAGCGCGAATGGAACTACGACCTGACCAAGGACCAGGCCTTCCGCATGATCATGAATTACGGCCACTGGCGTTCGAATGCCAAGATGGTGCGGGCCTTCGTCGACAAATCGGCCGATTCGATCGACTGGATGAAGGGCCATGGTGTGAAGTTCGAGAAGCTGACCTCGAACTACCCCGGCGGCATTTACACCTGGCACATCTACGAGGGCCGCGGTGCCGGCTGGATCAACCTGATGCAGGGCAAATACAAGGCGATGGGCCACCCGATCCTGCTCGAGACGCCGGCCAAAGAGCTGATCCAGAAAGACGGCAAGGTGGTGGGCGTGGTCGCCGAGAACGCCGACGGCGAAAAGATCCGCATCGATGCCAAGGCGGTGATCATCGCCACCGGCGGCTTTGGCGACAACATGGAAATGCTCAAGAAATACACCCGTTTCCCTGGGGTCGACGGCATTGCCCAGAAACACAAGACTGGCGACGGCGTGCAGATGGCGTGGAAGGCTGGCGCCGGCCAGGAAGGGATAGAGGTCCAGCATTCGTACCGGCCCGGCCCCAAAGGCGCCTCGACCACCAACCACGTCGCTGCCACCGCCAAGCAGCCACACTTGTGGCTCACGCCCAAGGGCGAGCGCTTCTGCGACGAAGGCATCATGCTCGACTGGCCGTTTGCCGGCAACGCGCTCGAGCGCATCGGCGGCACCATGTACGTGGTCTACGACCAGGCCACGCTCGACTATATGACCAAGACCCACGGCATCGACCTCGGCGTCGGTGTGATGGTGCCGGTCACGACCAAGCTCACCAAGTTCGATGCCGAGTGGGCTGACGCCGTCAAGAAGGGTTTCGCCTTCAAGGCCGACACGATCGAGGGCCTGGCCAAGGCGACCGGAATGGACCCCGCCACGCTCAAGGCCACGGTCGAGCAGTACAACGGCTTTGCCGCCACCCGCCACGACGCCCAGTTCGCCAAGCCGGCGAAATACATGCGCCCGGTCCGGACCGGCCCGTTCTACGCGATCAAGAGCGTGGCGACCTCGCTCGGCACCCTGGGCGGCATCAAGGCCAACGAGAAGCTGCAAGTGGTGACCAAGGACGAGGTGCCGATCCCCGGTCTCTACGCGGCGGGCAACGACGTCGGCGGCATGTACGGCGACAGCTACGACCTGCTGATGGCAGGCAGCACGATCGGCTTTGCCGTGAACTCTGGCCGGATCGCGGCGGAAAACGCGGTCCAGTTCGTCAAGACCCAGCGCTGATAGACCTGGCGGCGCGCGCCAGAATCCCGCCGCCAGGGATACGCGTGCGCCGCCGCCCACCGAGCCCGGAATCCGAATG
>JAEZVV010000104.1 GCA_023443095.1 Pseudomonadota bacterium | reverse complement strand
GTTCCCATCTCCCGTGGCACGGGGCTCGCGCCCCGTGCCGTTCAGGTCCTCTTGTCGATCAGGCCTTGCTGACCTTGACCGCCGACTTCTTGAAGTCGGGCTCGAGCGAGATCGGGTCGAGTGCGTCGATCACCACCTGGTTGACCTGCACCGACTCGTCGAAGAACGCGAGCCACACCGTGCCCTTGCTCATCTTGTTGCGGCCCTGGGTCTCGACCACCGCCTTGATCTTGCCGCGGCGCGACTCGATCGAGGCGACGTCGTTGCGCTTGAGGCCACGCTTGGCCGCGTCGGTCGGGTTCATGTAGAGCACGGCGGTCGGCGCAGCCCGGTGCAGCTCGGGCACGCGGCGGGTCATCGAACCGGTATGCCAGTGCTCGAGGATGCGGCCGGTGCACAACCACAGATCGTAGTTGGCATCGGGCTGCTCGACCGGGGCCGCGTACGGACGGAAGAAGATCTTGGCCTTGCCGGGCAGCGGCACCGGCTTGGGATCGGTCACGCCGTCCAGGTTGCCGGTCGGGATCGCCTTCATCAGCTTGCCGTAGAAATCGAAGCCCGCGCCCTTCTTGACGTAGGGGTCGTACTGCTCGTTGAAGCGGTAATGGGTCTCCTTGCCGTCGACCACCGGCCAGGTCAGGCCGCGCACGTCGTCGCGCATGTAGGTGTCGTAGTCGGCCAGGTCGTGGCCGTCGCCCAGGGTGAACTGGCGGTATTCGTTGAAAAGCGCCTTTTCGACGAACCACTTGTCGCCCAGCGCTTCGGCGGTGCCGTTCAACTTGCCGCGCAGCTTGGCGTCGGGCCAGGCCACCTTCTTGTTGTCGGGGGTGGCAAACAGCACCTCGTAGAGCGTGCTGTCGGGCTTGTAGCCCATCTTCTGCGCCTCGGCCAGGACGTCGGGCAGAGTGTTGTCGGCAAAACCTTCCATCTTCAGGCCGGGGACCTTCTTCTCGGTCCAGACGTCCTTCAACTTAAAGCGCTTGGCGAACTCGAGCATCATCCAGACGTCGCTGCGCGCCTCGCCCGGCGCGGCGACCTGCTGGCGCCAGGCCTGGGTGCGGCGCTCGGCGTTGCCGTAGGCGCCCCACTTCTCGAAGATCATCGCGGCGGGCAGGATCAGGTCGGCGACCTTGGCCGAGAGGGTCGGGTAGGCGTCGGCCACGACCACGAAGTTCTCGGGCTTGCGCGCGGCCTTGAGCCAGTGGTTGCTGTTGGGGGTGGACTGGAAGATGTTGACGACCTGGGTCCACAGGAAGTTGATCTTGCCGTCCTCGAGCCCCTGCAGGATGTTCATCAGCGACGCGCCGACGTGCGGGTTGAGGGTGTTTTCCGGCAGCTTCCAGATCTTCTCGGTCTTGGCGCGGTGCGGCTTGGGGCCGACCAGCATGTCCGAGGGCAGGCGGTGGCAAAAAGCGCCGACTTCGCGCGCCGAGCCGCAGGCCGAAGGCTGGCCAGTGAGCGAGAAGGCGCCGTTGCCCGGGCGGGCGTGTTTGCCCAGCAGCAGGTGGTTGGTGTAGCACTGCTCGTTGACCCACACCCCGCGCTGGTGCTGGTTGAAGCCCATGCACCAGAAGCTCATCAGGTCGCGCTTGGGATCGATGTAGAGATCGGCGAGCGCAACCAGCTTCTTCTTGAAGGCCTCGATCGACTCGTCCGGGTCGCCCTTGGCGAGCTGGGCCACGAAGTCGAGCGTGTAGGGCTCGACGCCGCGCTTGAACTCTTCGAACGTGATGTGCCAGTGGTTGCCGGCCGGGCCGCCGGCGTTTTTCTGCTCGACCTTCTCGCCTTCCTTGCGGCGCTGGGCGATCGCTTCGTCCTTGTCGAGCGTGACGACCTTCTGCTTGGCCATCACGTCCTTTTCGGCCGGGAAGGCGAACTGGTCGGTCGGGCGCAGGCCGTAGCCGATGTCGGTCGGGCCGGTGGCGAACACGCAGTGCTTGTCGACGAAGGCCTGGTTGACCGCGCCGCGGGCGATGATTTCGCGGGCGATGTAGTTCTGGATCGCGAGGTCGGTATTGGGCTTGAAGATGATCTCGATGTCCGCCAGGGCCGAGCTCATGTTCGTGTGCGTCGTCAGGTTGACGATCTTGGTGTCCTTGTGCGTGAGCTTGCGATCGGTCACGCGCGACCACAGGACCGGGTGCGCCTCGGCCATGTTGTTGCCCCACAGCACCATCGCATTGCATTTCTCGATGTCGCCGTAGATGTTGGCCGGCTCGTCGACGCCGAAGGTCTGGTAGAAGGCCACCACCGCGCTCGCCATACACAGGCGGGCGTTGGGGTCGATGTTGTTCGAGCGGAAGCCCGCCTTCATCAGCTTGGAGGCGGTGTAGGCCTCCTGGATCGTGTACTGGCCGGAACCGATGATCGACACCGCGGTCGGACCCTTGGTCTCGTAAGCCTTGCGGAACTGGCGCTCCATCTCGTCGAGCGCGACCTTCCAGCTCACCGGCTCGAACTTGCCTTCCTTGTCGAACTTGCCGTTTTTCACCCGCATCAGCGGCTGGGTCAGGCGGTCCTGGCCGTAGAGGATCTTGCCGTTGAAATAACCCTTGATGCAGTTGAGACCCTTGCTCACGGTCGAATCCGGGTCGCCCTTGGTGGCGACGACCTTGCCGCCCTGGGTGCCGACCAGGATGCCGCAGCCGGTGCCGCAGAAACGGCACACGCCCTTGTCCCAGCTGATGCCGGCATCAGCGCTCTTGGCCGCGGCGGCTGCGGCGTCGGTGATGGGGATGCCCACGCTCAGGGCGGTGGTGGCGGCGATGCCCGACTTCACAAAGTCGCGGCGAGTCACGATGGTGTCTTGAGACACAAGTTTCTCCTGCACTGGAAATTCGAGAGGGCTCTCAGGCGGCCGCGGCAGGGGCGGCCGGGTCGTCGAGGCGGTGGTAGACAAGCGCGACGTCGATCACGCCGGGCAGAGACTTGATGCGGGTGAAGCCGTCGGTCTCGGCGTCGACATCGATCGCTTCCTGCACCACGACGATGCGACCGGTGGCCGCGTCGGTGTGGTGCACTTCGACGCCTTCGAGCGCCCGCAAAGCGGCGAGCACGTCGTCGAGTCGGTCGGGCGCAGCGACGACAAGGATTCCTGAGAGGTTCATGGCGGGTCCTGGCTGAGACATGCAAGCATCTTCAACCGCACCACCCCACCAAACTTGATGGTCGTCAAGCGCGTTCCGCCAGGGGTACTCCCGCCTGAGTATGAGGGTTTCCCTCGGGTGGGTGGGCATTCCCTCCCGCAGGCCCCGGCGCGTTCTCGAAAGCCCGTGCCGAAGGGCCTGCCGCGCCGGTTTCCTAGCGGGCGAAGACGATTCGCTCCGAACGCAACAAACGGGCGAGCGCGGCCAGGCACAGCGCGGTGAGCACCAGGGCGATGGCGCCGGGAACGATCAGGTCGAGGCTGTCGAGCGCCTCGCCGCGCAGGGCGCGCGTGAGCACCTGCTGCTGCGCCATCGCCGGCACCGCCAGCTGCCAAGGGGCGTCGCGCAGGCTGAGAAAGAGCGGCAGGATGGGCACGAAGTTGACCAGCATCGTGATGTAGCTGGCATAGGTCTGCGCCTCCTTGTAGCTTCGGCCCCAGGTGGCGGCGAGCATCAGCAGGCTGGCGACGAAAGCGGCAAACGGCAGCAGCATTGCGAGGAAGAGCCCGAGTTCGCGCGCGCCGAACTGCATCAGCGCGGCGAGCGACTCGCTTTCGATCGCGCTCATTGCCACCGAAAATCCCGCCAGCGTCAGCAGGATCACCGCGGTCGCCGCGCTTGCCACCACTCCCCACTTGCCCAGCGCCAGGGCGCCGGTGGCGACCGGGTTGGTCAGCAGCGGTTCGAGCGAGCCGCGTTCGCGTTCGCCGGCCGTGACGTCGATCGCCACGCTCACCGCCCCCACCACGGCGCCGAGCAGGGCGAGCCAGGGGATGAAGAACAGCATCTGGGCGTTGCGCGCCTGACCGGGGGCGAGGTTGCTTTCCTCGACCGCGATCGGGCTCACCAGCGCCGGGCTGACCCCGCGCGCCGCCAGCCGCAGAGCGGCGACTTCGCGCGCGTACGCGCGCAGCAGCTGGCCGGTGGCTCGGGTTGCGGCCGCAGCGCGGGTGCCGCTGTCGTCGAACACGAGTTCCAGCGTCGGGGCCTCGGCGCGGGCGAGTTTGGCTTCGAAATCGGCCGGCACCACCACCACCGCGTTGGCGAGCTGGCCCGACCTGATCCGCGCCGGCCAGTCGGCGGGGGCGTCGATCACGGTGGCACCGGCGCGCTCGAGGAAGTTGACCAGACCCGGCGCGTGGCCGCGGCCGTCGATCACGACTTCGCGTTTGGCGACCGCCGCTTCGATGTCGGCCACCAGGCCCGAGAGCAGCAGCAGGGACACCGGCCCGGCGATCATCGAGGTGAGCAGGACCACCATCCAGGTGCGGCGGTCGCGCAGCGTATCGACGAGCTCCTTGCAATAAACGATCCAGGCGGCGCGCAGAAAACTCATGTCACCTCCGCGTAAGCCAGGCGCACGAAAGCGTCTTCGAGCGACTCGCCGGCCGCGGCGAGGCGGTCCGCCGTGCCGCTGGCGACGGCGCGGCCGTGGGCGACGATCACGATGCCGTCGGCGAGCTGGCTGACCTCCTGCATGATGTGCGAGGAAAAAACGATGCATTTGCCGCGCTCTCGCAGGTGTCGCAGAAGGCGGCGCAGGGCGCGGGTCGAAGGCACGTCGAGACCGTTGGTGGGTTCGTCGAGGATCAGGTGCTGCGGGTCGTGGATCAGAGCGCGGGCGAGCGCGACCTTCATCTTCTCGCCGGTGGAAAATCCGGCGGTGGGGCGGTCGAGCAAGGCCTGCATGTCGAGCAGCTGCGCCATTGCTTCCAGGCGCGCGCTCCAGTCGGCGTCGGCCAGCCCGCGCAGGCGGGCGTAATAAGCGACGTTCTCGCGCGCGCTCAAGCGCCCGTACAAGCCGCGGGCGTCGGACAGGACGCCGAGCGAGTCGCGCACGGCGAGCGGATCGCGCACCACGTCGCAGCCGCCCACCTGGACGCTGCCGGAGTCGGCTTGCATCAGGGTCGCCACGATCCGCAGAGCGGTGGTCTTGCCGGCGCCGTTGGGCCCAAGGAGGGCGGTGATCGCGCCGTCGGGCGCGGAGAAGTCGAGCCCGGCCACGGCCTTGACGAGCTGGCGGCTGCGGCCGACGCGGCTGACGAAGTTCTTGTTCAGTCCCCGGACTTCGATCATGGCCGCTCCGGCGGGGTGAAAAACAGCGGCGCCGGGATCCGGGCCAGGCAGTCGCCGGCGAGGCCCTCGAACGAAGCCTGCTTGATGAAACGGGCCACCAGGTCGGGCGCGCAGCCCTGGCCCGAGACGCCGTGGCCGAGCTCGGGCGCGACCCAGTGCCGGGCCAGTCCGAGCTGGCGCGCGAGAGCTTCGGCGTGGCGGGGCGAGGTGGCGGGGTCGCGCCCGCCCGAGAGCAGCAGCACCGGCACCGGGCTCGCGTCCACCTGGTAGAACTCGGCCGGCACCGGCCGCGTCGGCAGCGCGGCGCAAGCGGCTTCATACGTCTTGAGCACGGCGGCGCCGAAACGAGTGGCGAGCGCCTGCTGACGGTCGGCCGCGGTGATGCGCGGCAAGTCCTCGCTGCAGACCACCGCGTAATGCATGCCGACCGAGAAGTTGTCGGCCACCGCTCCGCTCACGCCGGCCACCAGGGCGGCGAGCGCTTCGTAGCGGCCCGCCGCCGCCTGCGTGATGGCATGGGGCAGGGCGGCGGCGAGCGCGGGCGAGTAGAGCGGCAGGCGCAGGAGGGCGGCGATCAGCTCGCGCGACAGCGGCACGGTGTCGGGCTGGCCTGTCATCGGGTCGGCCACGCGGACCGTCTGCCCGGTGCCGGCGGCGGCGAGCAGACGCTCGATCGACCGTGCCAGGTCGGGGTAGGCCCGGGCGCAGGTGGAGCTGGCGGCGCAGTCCTTGACCAGGGCATCGAGCGCTGCTTCGGCGTCGAGCGCGATCGCCACCGGCAGGCGCATGTCGGGCGGAGCGGCACCGTCGAGCACGGCGCTGCGGACGTGTTGCGGGAACTGCCGCAGGTATTCGAGTTCGGCGCGGGTGCCGTAAGAAGCGCCCCACAAGTTGATCTTGTCGGCGCCCAGGCGGGCCCGTACCGCGTCGATGTCGCGCACCGCGATCCAGGTGGCGAGCTGGCGCGGGTCGATCGGCGACTGCTTGACGCAGGCAGCGAGTTGCTGCGCCTGGCGGCCCGGGTCGAAGCCGCTTAAGCGCTTGTCGTCCTGCTCGCAGTTGAAGCCGGCCGAAGCGCCGGTCCCGCGCTGGTCGATGAAAACCAGGTCGCGCCGGTGGTTGAGCGAGGCCAGGATCGGAACGACCTGCGCCGCGAGGCGGGTGCCGGCTTGGCCCGGCCCGCCGGCGAAGACAAAGACCGGGTCGGGCAGCGTCTGGCGGGCGAGCGCCGGCACTATGGCGAAATGAATGCCGATCTTCGGCCCCGCGGGCGTATCGGGGTCGACCGGCATCTCGACCGTGCCGCAGCGGGCTTCGCGTTCTAGGCCTGGCAGGCGGCAGGGCGTGAGGCCGGCCGCAGGCGGAGAGTTGTGGCAGGCGACCAGCCCGAGCAGGGCGGTCAAGACCAAGGCGGATGGCAAGCGCATGGCCGCCAGCATAACGAGACCGCCGCCCGACCCGACTCGGGACCGAGGCCGAACGAAGAAAGGGCGCCGCAGCGCCCTTTTCCGGCTTGGCCGTGTTCCGCTTACAGGAAGCCTTCGGCGGC
The DNA here is from genome assembly GCA_023443095.1 of Pseudomonadota bacterium. Taxonomy (GTDB): domain Bacteria; phylum Pseudomonadota; class Gammaproteobacteria; order Burkholderiales; family Burkholderiaceae_F; genus JAEZVV01. The sequence continues at coordinate 5,032 of JAEZVV010000104.1, read as the reverse complement.
GGCGAGGAAATAGCCGGCGACGCAGGAGGTAAACACGCCGATCAGCCCCGGCAGGATGAAGCTGTGGTTGATCACGTATTTGCCGATCTTGGTCGTGCCCGAGCGGTCGAACTGGATCGTCGCCAGGTCGCTCGGGTAGGTCGGCAAGATGTAGTAGCCGTAGCAGGCGGCGGAGAAGGCCACCACGTAGCCCGGCGGGGTGCCGACCGCGAGCGCGACCGGAACGATGGCGGCGATCGCCGCGGCCTGCGAGTTGACCAGCTTGGAGACCAGCAGCAGCACCAGGGCGTAGGTCCAGGGCGCGTTTTTGACGGTGTCGGTCAGGACCGCCTTGAGGCTGTCGAGGTGGGCGTCGAACATGGTGTCGGCCATCCACGCCACGCCGAAGACGGCGACCACGGCGATCATGCCGGCGCGGAAGACTTCGTTCTTGCCGATCTCGCTGGCGCGGGTCTTGGTGAAGATGATGATCAGCGCGCCGGCGACCAGCATGAACATCTGGATCGTGAGCACCATCGACATCGGCTTGCCCTTGATCACCGGCCGCAGGCTTTCGACCGCCCCGAGCAGAGCCACCACGGCGATCGAGGCGATGAAGATCCACATCGCCAGCCACTGGTCCTTCGAGAGCTTCTGGCCAAGCAGGGTGGTCGATTCGCCGTAGACGCGGCGCTTGTTTTCGGGGTCAGCGATGAAGGCCTGGAACTCGGGATCCTGGTCCAGATCCTTGCCGCGGAACCACGAGAAGATGCCGATCGCCAGCACGCCGACCAGGGTGGCGGGGATGGTGACCATCAAGAGGTCGATGAAGCCGATCGCATGGCCATTGATCGGTGCTTTGGCGAGGAAGGCCACCATCGACACCACGGCCACCGAGACCGGGCTGGCGATGATGCCCATCTGGCTGGCGATCGAACTCGCGGCCATCGGGCGCTCGGGGCGGATGCCGTTTTTGATCGCAACGTCGTAGATGATCGGCAGCATGGTGTAGACCACGTGGCCAGTGCCGCACATCATGGTCAGGGCGCAGGTGGTGAAGGGCGCCAGGATCGAGACGTATTTGGGGTTGCGCCGCAGCACCCGCTCGGCCATCTGCAGCAGCACGTTCAGGCCGCCCGAGGCCTGCAGCGTGGCCGACGCTGCGACCACCGCGATGATGGTCAGCATCACGTCGACCGGAGGTTTGCCGGGGCTGAGCTTGAACACGAAGACGAGCAGCACCAGACCGATGCCGCCCAGCATGCCGAGCGCGACGCCGCCCTTGCGCGCGCCGTAGAAAAGGCAGATCAGGATGATCGCCAGCTGAAGGAAGAACTCCATGATGTTTGACTCCCGAACCCGTTGAATTGAGTGATGCGTTGGGCTCGCAAGTTAGGACCTGGAGCGGGACCGGTTCCGTCGGCAGATCAAGTGCTCCGGAGCGATCGGGAAAGCGCGTAGACGGCAAAACGTCACAGGCCCATAACGGGTTTCAATGGACTTGGCGCTGGGCTCGAGCTCGTGCTTGAGCCCAGCGCGGGCCTGAGTGTTTGCGTGCGGCCCGACCGTGGCCCGACGGCGGGCCGGAGCTCGCCATAGCGATCAACCCGAGGTTCGGTGACTTCGATTCCTGCACGTGTCCGAGGTCAAGCGTCATCCGGCCGCGATCAAGGATGCTCTGTCGGTTCGTGGCGAGCGTTCATCGACTCCGATAGGGCCGTCTGCAGCACTCCGTTCCGGTGGCTTTGCGGCCGACGGCATCCCGCGCGGGTGCCGTCCGGTGCCGACGCTCGCGCGCATGAGTCGCACCAGTGTTGATTTCCAATGGAGTTCCACATGAGCACCGTGATCAAGCAAGACGACCTGATCGAAAGCGTCGCTTCTGCGCTGCAGTACATCAGCTACTACCACCCCGCGGATTTCATCTCGCACCTGGCCGCGGCATACGAGCGCGAGCAGAACCCGGCCGCCAAGGACGCGATCGCCCAGATCCTGACCAACTCGAAGATGGCGGCCGAGGGCAAGCGCCCGATGTGCCAGGACACCGGGCTGGTGATCGTCTTCGCCAAGGTCGGCATGGACGTGAAGTGGGAAGGTTTCACGGGGTCGGTGGAAGACGCGATCAACGAAGGCGTGCGCCGCGGCTACCTCAACCCCGACAACGTGTTGCGGGCCTCGGCGGTGAACCCGCCTGAGTTCGGCCGCAAGAACACCAAGGACAACTCGCCGGCGGTGATCCACTGGCAGGTGGTGCCGGGCGACAAGCTCGACATCATGGTCGCGGCCAAGGGCGGCGGCTCGGAGAACAAGAGCAAGCTGGTCATGCTCAACCCCAGCGATTCGATCGTCGATTGGGTGCTCAAGACCGTGCCGACGATGGGCGCGGGCTGGTGCCCGCCGGGCATCCTCGGCATCGGCATCGGCGGCACCGCCGAGAAGGCCGCTTTGCTCGCCAAGGAAGTGCTCAACGAGCCGCTCGACATGCAGGAACTGCTGGCTCGCGGTCCGCAGACCGAAGTCGAGAAACTGCGGGTCGAGATCTACGAAAAGGTCAACGCGCTCGGGATCGGCGCGCAGGGCCTGGGCGGCCTGACCACCGTGCTCGACGTCAAGATCGACATGTACCCGACCCATGCCGCCTCGAAGCCGGTGGCGATGATGCCTAACTGCGCCGCCACCCGCCACGCGCATTTCGTGCTCGACGGCTCAGGCCCGGTTCACCTCGACCCGCCCGCGCTCGATTCGTGGCCGGACATCACCTGGGCGCCGGACTACAACAAGAGCAAGAAGGTCAACCTCGACGCTCTGACCAAGGAAGAAATCGCCTCGTGGAAGCCGGGCGACACGCTTTTGCTCAGCGGCAAGATCCTCACCGGCCGCGACGCCACGCACAAGCGGATCCAGGACATGCTGGCCAAGGGCGAGCCGCTGCCGGTCGATTTCCATGGCAAGGCGATCTACTACGTCGGTCCGGTCGACCCCGTGCGCGACGAAGTGGTCGGACCTGCGGGCCCCACCACCTCGACCCGGATGGACAAGTTCGTCGAGATGATGCTGGCCGAACCGGTCGGTCTGGGGCTGATGATCGGCAAGGGCGACCGTGGCCCGGCGGCGCGTGCCGCGATCAAGAAGCACAAGAGCGCCTACCTGATGGCCGTGGGCGGCGCCGCCTACCTGGTGGCCAAGGCGATCAAGTCCTCGAAGGTGGTGGGCTTTGGCGACCTCGGCATGGAAGCGATCTACGAGTTCGAGGTCAAGGACATGCCGGTGACGGTGGCGGTCGACTGCGAAGGCGAATCGGTGCACGAGACCGCGCCCAAGGTCTGGCAAGCCAAGATCGGCAAGATTCCGGTGACCCAGGCGTAAGTCTTTGCTTTCTGAGCGGGGCCGGCCGCATCGCGGCCCTGCCCCGTCGAGGCCGCAGCGTGCTGCGGCCTTTTTTTTGCCCGGCGCTGGTGCTCAAACTAGTTTATTGCGCTGTTGGATGCTTGCACCGGTCAAGCCGCGGGTCTCATCTTGCTGACACACTCGGGTCAGTCCGATTCGGCGGCCTGGCTGCCGAGCATTGATCCGGAGATCGAACATGGCCGACGAACCCGATTACGTCATCCAGCGCTGGAGCAAATATTTCGACGAGATCGACCGCGAGATCGCCCGGCTGGCGGCGATCCTCGATCTTCGCATCCTGGACGACGGCGTAATCGAGCGCGTGCTCAAGGGCGACGCGACGGTCTGCAGACGGCCACAGGAAGCCTCGTTCGAGAAGCTGCGCGGCCTGTTGACGATGCACTATTCGACCCGGGCCAAAGCGATCGAGGCGCTGGGGCCGGAGGAAGCGATCCGCATCGTCCACGAAACGGTGGCGCGCTTGCGTGCCCGCATCGGCGGCAGCCTGGGCGGCCCTTCGGTCTGAGTCCAGCGCCCGCCAAGACTTCCACTCGCTGCTTGTCGACACTCGAGGAAGTTCCATGAAAGCCGTCAAAGAGAAGAACCGAGAGCCCGACCCGATCCAGGAGACCGACTCTCAGTCCGGGGCCGGTGCGGCGCTGACCGAGGCAAGCCCGCCCGGCAAGCTGTCGGGCAAGGCTTACGCCAAGGCGCTCAAGAAGCTGCATGCCGAACTGGTGCAGATGCAGGAATGGGTCCGCACCCACGGGCTCAAGGTCTGCATCGTGTTCGAGGGGCGCGACGGTGCGGGCAAGGGCGGCACGATCAAGGCGCTCACCGAACGGGTGAGCCCGCGAGTGTTCCGGGTAGTGGCGCTGCCGGCGCCGACCGAGCGCGAGAAAAGCCAGATGTACATCCAGCGCTACATCGGCCACCTGCCGGCCGCGGGCGAGGTCGTCATCTTCGACCGCAGCTGGTACAACCGCGCCGGGGTCGAGCGGGTGATGGGTTTCTGCACCGAAGACCAGGTCCGGCATTTCCTCGGGGCTGCGCCGCTGGTGGAAAAGGCTTTTGTCGACTCGGGCATCATCCTGCTCAAATATTGGCTCGAAGTCAGCGAACAAGAGCAGACCCGCCGCCTGCAGGACCGCATCAAGGACGGTCGCAAGATCTGGAAGCTCTCGCCGATGGACCTCAAGTCCTACAGCCGCTGGTACGACTATTCGCGCGCCCGCGACGCCATGTTCGAAGCCACCGACAGCGAATGGGCGCCGTGGTACGCGGTGCATTCCGACGACAAGCGGCGGGCGCGCCTCAACATCATTAGGCACATCCTCGCCCATGTTCCGCACAAGCGCCTGCCACGCGAAAAAATCGTCCTTCCCAAGCGGCAGAAACCCGGCGACTACGTCGAAAGCAACTACCCGTTCAAGTTCATTCCCGAGCCGTTCTGAGGCGCAGCGGCAGGTCTAAAAAAACGGGCGCAGCCATCGGCTGCGCCCGTTTCATTCAGGCTGGAGCCAGTGAACGGGCTCAGGCGGCCTTGATAGCGACCACTTTTGAATCGGACGTCGTGCCCTTGATGCCTTGCTCGGCCATCTTGCGGCGGACGAAGGCGATCTGGGTTTTGAGGGGGAGGTCCTTGGGGCAGAAGTCGTGGCAGGCC
>JAEZVV010000102.1 GCA_023443095.1 Pseudomonadota bacterium | reverse complement strand
CCATCAGCCTATGCGGCGCGGCGCAGGTTGGGAGCGAGCCGTTCGAGTGCGTCGAGCGTCATGAACACCGATACCCGACCGCGCTGCGACAGCTCGCGGAAGCGCTTGAGCAGTTCGCTTTCTTCGTCGCGCGGCTGGGGCGCTGGCGGAGCGCCGGCTTCGCCGCTGACGATGTAGACGATGTCGAAGCCGGCGGCATGCAAGACGGAGAGCGAACGGACGCTGGGTTCGGCGCCGCTTTCATAACGGGCCAGGGTATCGGTCGATACGCCAAGAAGATGAGCGACCTTCATCGCGCTCAAGCCAAGGCGTTCGCGTTCGGCCCGCAGGCGGGCGCCTCGATCTCGGTCACAGTGACGGGCCACGGTAGGCATGGCGATTTCCTATGTCAAAAGGGAAGGGACGCCCAACCGTAGAGACCGAAAATTAGCCCAGGCTTAAGAACACCGCCGTAGGCTCGCGCGGCTGACAAATATCAATTCGACGAGCTGGAAAACAACGGGGCCGCTGGTGGCGGCCCCGGTTTGGACAGCGAACCCGGGTCAGTTGAGGTCGGCGTCCTTCCAGTATTTGCGGGCGCCGGCCGACACGCCGAGCGACAGGCCGGTCTTGGTCATCGGATAGACCAGGATCGGTGAACCGATCGATTCACCCTTGGACGCGGTCAGGCCCTTGCCGTCGGCAGCAGCAGCAGCGCTCATCTCGCCGCTGAACTCCCAGCCCGAGCTGATGAACTTGTTGAGCGCGCTGGCGTCGCGGAAGATCAGCACCTCGCGGTAGTCCTTGATGCCGATGTCGAGGCCGCCGGAAGCCTGCGCCATGTTCATGTAGGTGTATTTCTTGGTCGCGCGGTCGTAGACCACGCCGCGCCCGCCCGCGCCGCCGATCAGGAAGCTCAGGCCGAAGCTCGAGAAGCAGCCGTAGCCGGGCGACTTCTCGACCACCGCCTTGAGTTGCGGCTTTTCCTTGTAGAGCGTGGCCAGGGCCTGGTCGCACATGGCGCGGATCTCGCTGCGCTCCTTGGCCGGATCGGCGGCCAGGGCCGGGACGGCAGTCGTCAGCGCAGCAGCGGCAATAACCAGATGGTGGACAAAGGGCATCTTCATCAGCTTCTCCTCGTTGAGAAAGCGCTTGCCTGGACCCGGGTGGGTCGAAAGCATTTTTTCAACATAGCGCTGATTGCCGGCCAGGGGAATGAGCGGCCGCCCCGCCCAAGGTAGTGTGGCGGTGGCGCAAATCCCCGCCCAGCGGCAGAAAGAAGAAGCCCCGCGCGTGGCGGGGCTGGATCGCGGCCGGGCTGCCGCGAGCGGCTACCCGGAGCGGATCAGACGTTGAACAGGAAGTTCAGAACGTCGCCGTCCTGGACCACGTATTCCTTGCCTTCGGCGCGCATCTTGCCGGCTTCCTTGGCACCCTGTTCGCCCTTGAAAGTGATGAAGTCCTCGTAGGCGATGGTCTGGGCACGGATGAAGCCGCGTTCGAAGTCGGTGTGGATCACGCCCGCGGCCTGGGGGGCGGTGTCGCCCTTGTGGATGGTCCAGGCCCGCACTTCCTTGACGCCGGCGGTGAAATAGGTCTCGAGGCCGAGCAAGGTGTAGCCGGCGCGGATCATGCGATCCAGCCCCGGTTCGTGCATGCCCATGTCCTCCAGGAACATGGCTTTGTCTTCGTCGGGAAGGTCGGAGATCTCGGCTTCGACCTTGGCGCAGACGGCCACCACCGGCGCGCCTTCGGCCGCGGCGTAGTCCTTGACCTTGTCGAGTAGCGGGTTCCCCTCGAAGCCGTGTTCCTCGACGTTGGCGACATACATGGTCGGCTTGGTCGTGAGCAGGAAAAGCGGACGGATCAGCGCCTTTTCGTCGTCCGACAGGTCGATGCCTCGCACGGGTTTGGCTTGGTTGAGCGTCGGCAGGATTTTCTCGAGCACGGCCACCAGCTTGGCCGCTTCCTTGTCGCCGCTGCGCGCGACCTTGCTGTAGCGGTGCAGCTGCTTTTCAACGGCGGCGAGGTCGGCCAGAGCGAGTTCGGTGTTGATGACTTCGATGTCGTTGATCGGGTCGACCTTGCCGGCGACGTGGATGATGTTGTCGTCGTCGAAGCAGCGGACGATGTGCGCGATCGCGTCGCATTCGCGGATGTTGGCCAGGAACTGGTTGCCCAGGCCTTCGCCCTTGCTCGCGCCCGCGACCAGGCCAGCGATGTCGACGAACTCGACCGTGGCCGGCAGCACGCGCTGCGGTTGGACGATTTCGGCCAGCTTGGCCAGGCGCGGGTCAGGCACCTCGACCACGCCGACGTTGGGCTCGATCGTGCAGAACGGATAGTTCTCGGCCGCGATCCCGGCCTTGGTCAGTGCGTTGAAGAGGGTCGACTTGCCGACGTTGGGCAGGCCGACGATGCCGCATTTGAGTCCCATGCTTGTCTCTGTTCTTTGCGTTTGAGGTGCGCCAGACGGCGCAAACCCTGCAATTATCCCTTGCCTGTGGCCTTCGCACACTCCGCATGACTACCCGCTCGAATCCGGCCGCCAGAGCCGCCGCGGTCCACCCGGTCGGCTCGGCAGCCGGCTCGCCTCTGCTGATATGGCGCGGCGGCGCCGCGCTCGAGCTGGGCGAGCCGGACATTCCCGCCGTCCAGGCCTTCTGGGAAGCGAGCCCGGGTTATCTGCTGGCGGTCGAGGGTCATCCCCCGCGTCCGCACGAGGGTCGGGACTTCGTGTGCGAGCGCGAGCTCCCGGCCGGTATCCGCTGCTCCCGCGAACATGTTTTCGCCTACCGCAACGCTGCTGGTG
>JAEZVV010000025.1 GCA_023443095.1 Pseudomonadota bacterium | reverse complement strand
TATTCGTTGCAGAACAAGGGCAGGCTGACGCTGCCGTCGGGGTTGGGCTGGCCGATCTTGGCGACCTGCTTCATCTGCACCTGGGTTCGCAGCTGGGAGACATAACCGGGCACCACCATGGTGTTGATGTTGGTGCCGGGTACGTTGAGGCCGTGCACCACGTCGGGTGTGGCGATGCGGAAGGTGACCGGCGTGTCGGCCGGGATCGTGAACTCCTGCGGGTGAACCAGGTATTTGGCCATCACCAGCCGCACCACCACGCTGCCGTCCGGGTTGGTCTTGACCCCGAGGTTGTTTTCGGCGAACTCCTCGGACAGATGAAGCCGGGTCGAGTCGATGCGCTCGCTTGGGTTGGACGGGGGGTAGATCTGCAGCAGGACAAAGCTGACGACGATCACCACCAGCATCAGCGCCACCATGATGCTGGCGATCCAGGCGTAACGCTTCTCGAAGATGTCGATATGCATGGCCGGGCCTCAGTTGACCGGGCCTTGCGCCAGGAACTTGCCGACATACAAGGCGATCCAGGCGAGGAACATCAGCAGGACGACGCTCAGCGTCAGTGCCCAGGTGCCGCGGGGCACCTCGGCCAGGGCCTTCTTCTGCTCGGGGGTGAGGTCAGGCATGGCAGCGCTCCTCGACTCGAACGGGCGAGTCGGCAGGATAGGGGGCGCTGCAAGGAGCAACGGCGAGTGACGGTGCTCAAAAGAGGGTCGGTGGGTGTGGATACAACTGCCGGCCGACGCGGTCCTGCCTTCGTGTCCTTTCCGGAGGCAGGAGGAAGTGCGCTGCGGCGACAGGAATGCCGCAGCGGAGTCCCGAGCCAGCTGCTCGGGGATGGCGCGCGACGAACCGGGTCGCCGCGCGCCTGTGTCGGTCGCTTAGCGGCCGGCGTTCGGGAAGAAGAGCTGCTCGCCGCCGATCTTGTAGCCGGCGATGGCTGCCTGGCCGGCGGGAGAAACCACCCAGTCGACGAACTTCTGAGCGTCGGCCGCCTTGACGTGCGGGTGCTTGGCCGGATTGACCACCATCACGCCATACTGGTTGAAGAGCCGCTTGTCGCCTTCGACCAGGATCACGAGGTCGGCGCGGTTCTTGAAGTTGAGCCAGGTGCCGCGGTCGGTCAAAGCGTAAGCGCCGGCCGAGGCGGCGATATTGAGCGCCGGGCCCATGCCGCAGCCGCATTCCTTGTAGGCGCTGCCTTTTTTGTCGGCCAGGCCCGCTGCCGCCCAGTAGCGATTCTCGGCCGCATGGGTGCCGCTCTTGTCGCCGCGGGAGACAAAGGGGGCGTTGGCGGCCGAGATCTTCTGCAGCGCGACGCCGATGTCCTTGCCCTTGACGCCGGCCGGATCGGCCTTCGGGCCCACGACCACGAAATCGTTGTACATGACCGGGAAGCGTTTCACGCCAAAACCGTCGGCGACGAACTTCTCTTCGGCCGGCTGGTCGTGCACGAACAACACGTCGGCGTCGCCGCGACGCGCCATGTCGAGCGCTTGGCCGGTACCCAGTGCCACCACCTTGATATCGATTCCGCTCGCCTTCTTGAATTCGGGCAGCAGGTGGGCGAACAGGCCCGATTGCTCGGTCGAGGTGGTCGACGCCATGGTGATGCTCTGGGCCGAGGCGGTGATCGAGGCGATCGACAGGGCGGCGGCCAGCAGCCAGCGCGATTGGAATTTCATAGGAGTTCTCCTTGAACAAAAAGACGGGCGGCCTCGGGCAGAGGGCCGTTGAAGAAATCGTGGACAGGAAGGTCGGCGACCACCTGACCGCGTTCGAGACAGATCACGCGGCTTGCCAGACGCTTGACCTGGCCCAGGTTGTGGCTGCTGAAAACCAGGGTCATGCCGGCGCCGGTGGCGAACTCGGTGATCAAGGCTTCGACCTCGCGTTTGGCGCTGGGGTCGAGGCTGGCGGTGGGTTCGTCGAGCAGGAGCACGTCGGGCTGGAGCGCCCAGGCGCGCGCCAGCGCCAGCCGCTGCTGCTGGCCGCCGGAGAGGGTCTTGGCATTGCGGTGGGCGATCGAGGCCAGGCCGACGCGGTCGATCGCCTCGACCGCCTTCGATTTGGCGGCCGACCAGCTGGCGCCGCGCAGCCACAAGCCGAGGGCGACGTTGTTGCGGGCGCTGGTGCGCAGCATGTAGGGGCGCTGGAACAGCATCGCCTGACGCGCCGATGGGGGGGCGGTCACGAGCCGGCCGTGGCTCGCCGGCGCCAGCCGGTGCAGAACCCGCAGCAAGGTGCTTTTGCCGCTGCCGTTGGCGCCGACCAGGGCGACTCGCTCGCCGGCGCCTATCGTCAGCGTCGCCGCACGCAGGGCGTGCACCGAGCCGTAACTCACCCCCACCCGGTCGAGCTTGAACAGTGGGTTCATGCCACTAGCCCTCGCGTGGCGCCGGCGGGTTCAGCGGCGGCGGTGCCGTCGACCCGCTCGCGCCAGTGCCGCACCCAGGCGATCAAGGCATTGAGCGCCAGCACCACCGCCAGCAGGATCAGGCCCAGCGCCATGGCCAGCGGCAGGTCGCCCTTGCTGGTCTCGAGCGCGATCGCGGTGGTCATCACCCGCGTGAAGCCATCGATGTTGCCGCCGACGATCATCACGGCCCCCACCTCGGAGACGGCGCGGCCGAAGGCAGCAATCAGCACCGTGAGCAGCGCGTAGCGTTCGTCCCAAGCCAGCAGCAGGCTGCGCATCAGCGGCGGCGCGCCGAGCGAGGCAAGTTGCTCGCCATGACCGCGGTCGGCGTCTTCGACGATCTGGCGCGTGAGCGCCGTGACGATGGGCAGCACCAGGATGGTCTGCGCCACCACCATCGCCTTGAAGCTGAAGAGCCAACCGAGAAAGCCGAGCGGCCCCGAACGCGACAAAAGCAGGTAGACGATCAGGCCCACCACCACCGAAGGCAGGGCGAGCAGGGTGTTGAGCACGGCGAGCAGGGCACCGCGGCCGGCGAACCGCGATACGCCCAGCCAGGCACCGGCGACCAGCCCCAGGCTGCAGGCGAACAGGCAGGCCACCGCACTGACCGCGAGCGCGCGCACAACGATGGTCAGCAGGACAGGGTCGAACTGCGCGATCAGTTCCAGGGCCGTTGCGGCAGCGTCGGAGAATGTATTCATTGAGCAACATATTAGAGAGGAACCCGGGGGTCACGACGTCGCAGGTGGGATATCGAGCTATGCAACTTTGTGCATAACGCCGGGCGCGGTCGGAGGCGGGTTTCAGGCACACTCACGTCGTGCAGAAAATCGAACTTTCGTATTCGCTGGAAGGGCGGCGTGAGCGCGATGCCCTGATCCGCAACCCCTTGCTCGACCTCTTGCATGCGGTGCAGGCGCAAGGATCAATTTCGGCTGCGGCCCGTCTGCTGCGACTGTCCTACCGCCATGTCTGGGGCGAGCTCAAGCGCTGGGAGCAGGAGCTGGGCCGCGAGCTGATTGTCTGGGATCGCGGCCAGTCGGCACGGCTGACCGAGTTCGGCGAGAAGCTTTTGTGGGCTGAGCGCCAGGCGCAGGCGAGGCTGGCACCGCAGATCGAAGCGTTGCAGGCCGATCTCGAACGCGCGTTTGCCGTCGCTTTCGACGACGCCACCCATGTTCTGAGCTTTTTTGCCAGCCACGACGAGGCGCTGGGCGCCCTGCGTGCGCAAGCGGTGGCGGCCGCGCGCCTGCATCTCGATATCCGCTTTACCGGCAGCGTGGACGCGATTCGCGCACTCAACCAGGGGCGCTGCGTGATGGCGGGCTTCCACGTTCCGCCCCACGCCGGCAAGGGCAGTCTGGCCGAGCGCACCTACCGGCCGCTGCTCAAGCCCGGCCGCCACAAGCTGATCGGTTTTGCCCGGCGCAGCCAGGGTTTGGCCGTTCCCAAGGGCAATCCGCTTGCGCTCGGTTCGCTCGAGGACGTCGCCCGCACCCGGGCCCGCTACGTCAATCGCGCGCCGGGCACGGGCACCCGGCTGTTGCTTGACGACTTGTTGGAGCAGGGACGAATCGAGCCGACCCGGCTTTGCGGTTATGACAACGTCGAGCCCTCACACGCGGCAGTGGCGCAAGCCGTGGTGTCTGGCGCGGCTGATGCCGGCCTGTGCATCGAGCCCGTCGCGCGATCCCGCGGGCTCGACTTCGTACCAGTGGCCGACGAGACCTATTACCTCGTCTGTCTCAAGTCTGCGCTCGATACGCCGGTGACGCAGGCATTGCTTGCGGTGTTGCGCAGCCCTGAGTGGCAGGCGCGCCTGGTGGCGATGCCGGGCTACTTCCCGGCGGCAAGTGGCGAGGTCCTTGCCATGAGTCGCGTCCTGCCATGGTGGAAGCTCAGGCCCAAACCCGAGCTTAAGTGATCTCGCCAGCTTCGGCCGGGTGAGGTTTGGGGGCCGTGCTAACAGGAGCTCAGAGACAAAAAACGCCCGCAATGCGGGCGTTTTTGCTGGTTTGAGAGAAACGCTGAGCGAGGCCTGGCTCAGTAGGCGTCAAGCCGCGACCGCGACGATAACTTGAGTGGCTTTGAAAAGTGCAGTGGCATTGGCGCCGACCTCGAGCCCGAGGCTGGCCGCGCTGTGGTTGGTGATGATCGCGACGATCCGAACGCCACCGCCGGCGTCGAGCTCGATTTCGGTGTTGACGGCACCGGGCGCCACCTTGGCGACCCGGCCGCTGATCTGGTTGCGAGCCGAGAACTTGTAGCCATCGGCATCGCCCACCAAAACGATGGCGGAAGCCTTGACCAGGACGATGGCCTGGACGCCGCGCTCGAGCTTGAGCGACTCCCGGCTGTCGCGGGTCACGGTGGCGACGAGCTTGTGGCCGGAAGCGAGCGTCAGTTCGACCTCGTCGTTCACGGTGCCGGTGTGAACGGTACTGACGATTCCGGGGAACTGATTCCGAGCGCTGGTTTGCATGAGCATCTCCAAGGACTAGGGCAGTCGGTTGCTGTGTGAAATCGAGCGTTGACGGCGACGGGGCGCGTTCATGGCGTCGATAAAAAAAGTATATATGAAGCGGTTTTCCTATCTCGACGCTTCAATGAACTCGTAGGCTGGCTCTACGGAGCCGCAAACCCGCCTTTTCCTAACCAAGATGCAGACCTTGTGGCTACGAGCTAAACACGCCATGCGATCTTGGTCCCCGCATTCTCTTCGGGAGCGGCTTTCGCTCAGATGGGCTCGTTTGAGCTGAATGGCGGTGTGCGCCAGGTCCTGCGGCTGGATCGCGCCGCGCTACTGGTCGAGCCTGAGCCGCGCTGGGCGCAGGCCCGGGTGATACCTGAGATCGATGGTAAGGAGCCGGCCACGACCGTGCGCGGGGTGGGGCTCAAGGTTTTGCCCGAACGGGCAGGCCTGGCCGAGCGCAACCGGTTCGACTGGCGCAAGGCCGTGGAGATCGCCAGCGCGCGAGACGGTCATCGCGTGGTTTTCTTCTGACCCGAATTTTTCGATACGGCTGCGGGCGGACAGGTGTTGGTCCTCACCGAGCGCGATGGCGACAACGAGAGTTCGCTTGCCTTGCTTGCCGCTGGCGATGTGAAAGCCGGGCCGCGCCCTGTGCGCGTGTTCGATCGCACCGAGGTCGGGCAGCGGCGGGACTGAGGCGACTCCGTTCCGCTTTCAAGAGAGAAGCGGGCGTTATCCAGGGCTCTCAGTGTCTCCGTTCGAAGTCAGACCGGTGCGCTGCAAGGCAGCCGCGCATGGCAGTCCAGTCGCTCGTCGCTGTCAGACCAAGCCCTCGAACAACTGAACGGTGACCATTTCACCTGCGGCGATATTGCCGCGTTCGTGCTCGAGCACGATCAGGCAGTTGGCTTCGGACATCGAACGCAGGACCCCGGAACCCTGCTGCCCGGTCACTCGCACCGACCACGCGCCGCTCTCGTCCTGCGCCAGGATGCCGCGCTGGTATTCGGTGCGGCCCGGCTTTTTGCGCAGGGGGGCGGCACTGGCGGCCTGCAGCTTGGGCAGTTGCAGGCCACTGGTCTGGCCGGCCGCGGCGAGCAGGGCGCTGCGGACGAACTCGTAGAAGGTCACCATCACGGCTACCGGATTGCCCGGCAGGCCGAAGAAATACGCGTCGCCGATTTTTCCGAAGGCCATCGGCCGGCCGGGGCGCATCGCGATCGTCCACGACACCGCTTCACCCAGGCGACCCAGCAGTTCGCGGGTGTAGTCGGCCTCGCCCACCGACACGCCGCCGCTGGTGATGACGGCGTCGGCGTTGGCAGCGGCCGTGCGCAGAGCGGCTTCGAGCGCGGCCGGGTCGTCGCGCACGACGCCCATGTCGATCACTTCGCAGCCGAGCCGGGTCAGCATGCCCCACAGGGTGTAGCGGTTCGAGTCGTAGACCGCACCGGGGGCCAGCGCTTCACCGACCGAGGCGAGTTCGTCGCCAGTCGAGAAAAACGCCACCCGCAGGCGACGGAAAACGTCGACTTCGGCCAGGCCGAGCGAGGCGATCAGGCCGAGGTCGGCGGCTTGAATCTTGTGACCGGCGCGCAGGCAGGGCTTGCCGAGCGCCAGGTCCTCGCCGGCCAGGCGCACATGCTGGCCGAGTTTCGCCCCGGCCGGGATGAAGGCCTGATCCTCGGTGGCGCGTGCCACTTCCTGGATCACGACCGTGTCGGCGCCAGCCGGCATCACCGCGCCGGTCATGATGCGCACGCATTGTCCAGGGCCAACTTCTCCCTCGAAGGGGCGGCCGGCGAAAGCGGTGCCGATGCGGGCGAGTGGAGTGTCGCCGCTGGCTGCAAGATCGGCGTGGCGCAGGGCCCAACCGTCCATTGCGGCGTTGTTGTGTGCCGGCACGTTGACCGTCGAAATCACGTCGGCACCCAGGACGCGGCCGAGCGCCGAGCGCACGGCAACCCGTTCGACCGCCGTCACGGGGCGGATGAAGGTGTGGATTACGCGCTGGGCGGCGGCGACCGGCAGAGCCTTGGGGTCGTAGTCGTCGAGGCAGCTGATGGCCTGGGAAAGCGTGTTCATCGTTGCTCGTGCTGCGCCAGTTCTTCGCGCGTATTGATGTTGGAAAAGGCCTGTTCATCGTCGAAGGGCACTTCGACGACGTTGAGGCTGGCATACCAGATGTCGATCTTGCGCTCGCCGCGCGCCAGGAACTGGCTCAGGTGCGGCAATACGCTAGTACGCACCAGGGCGAACACCGGATGCGGCTGCGCGCCGGTCTTGGCGACGGCGATGTCGGCGTCAGCCGTCGCACGGGCGGCCTCGAGGCGGGCGACCAGGTCGAGCGGGAGAAAGGGAGAATCGCAGGGCACGGTCACCACCAGGGGGGTGGTGGCCGCGTGCAGGCCGGCGTGCAGCCCGGCCAGCGGCCCGGCAAAACCGCCGATTTCGTCGGCCACGACCGGGCAGCCGAACTCGGCGTAGCGGCCGGCGTTCTGGTTGGCGTTGATCAGGATCGTGCCGACCTGCGGCCGCAGGCGCTCGATCACATGCTCCACCATCGGGCGTCCTTGCAGCAACTGCAGACCTTTGTCGACGCCGCCCATGCGGCGACCCTGGCCGCCAGCGAGAACGAGGCCGGTAATCGTTGGATTCATCGGTTTTCTCCGGGAGCCGGTGCGGCAGCGATGAAACGCTCGCGGCCGGTGAAAAGCAGGTAGTGCTTGTTGACGGCGCGACCAAGCATGGTGATGCCGATGCGCTGGGCGATCTGCCATCCCATCTGGGTCAGGCCCGAGCGCGACACCAGGAACGGGATGCCCATCTGCGCAGCCTTGATCACCATTTCCGAAGTCAGCCGCCCGGTGGTGTAGAAGATCTTGTCCGAGCCGTCGATGCCTTCGAGCCACATCTTGCCGGCGATCGCGTCGACCGCATTGTGGCGGCCGACGTCTTCGACAAAAGCGATGATCTCGCTGGCGGCGCCGGCATTGGATGCCAGAGCGCAGCCATGCACCGCGCCCGCGCTCTTGTAGATGGTCTCGTGGCGGCGTACCGCGTCGAGCACCGTATACAAGGTCTCTTCGGTGAGGAAGACGTCCTTGCGCAGGCGGATCGAATCGACTTCTTCCATCAAATCGCCAAATACCGTTCCTTGGCCGCAGCCAGTGGTGACGGTGCGTTTTTCCATCTTTTTCTCGAGCGCCTCGATGCCGGCGTGAGTGGTGACCGCGACCGCATCGGTCTCCCAGTCGACCTGGACGCTGGCAAGTTCATCGATCGAACGCACCAGGCGCTGGTTGCGCAGATAACCAATGGCGAGCGCCTCGGGGGCCTGGCCGAGCGTCATCAGGGTGACGATCTCGCACTTGTCGATGTACAGAGTGAGAGGGTTTTCCCCTGCTATCGGTGTTGGCACATGTTCACCGCGCTCGTTGACGGCGTCGACCTCGAAGGTCAGCGGACGGGAGGCATCGGTAATAACGGGTGACATGGCAGGCTCGAAAGGAATGGCGGCAAGAGGAATGGTGACGCCAATAGGCGTGACCGAAGGCGGAATGATGTTGGCGTTTTCCCTGCTGTCAGCCTATGTATATGGAGGCAGGGGCTAATTCAGTATTTGCGCCTCTTCCGACAAGCCGCGAGAATGCCCATCTGACTCGTAGCTGATGATATCAACGTGCCCAATTCCAATCGCCGCTTGGCGGCCGTACTGATGGAACACCGGACCATCGACAACCCTTGGGTGTCGGGGGTCTGGCGGCCGATTGCCGTGCTTGAAGACGACTCCGAGGTGGCCACGCCGCCGCGCCTGGTCGAGGCGAATGACGGTCGCGAAGTCTGGATGCACACCGGTTTCGTGGTCGAGATCTTCCGCGACGAGGCCGACGGCTATTACCTCAACCTCACGACCGATACTCCGTTCGCCTTTGTCGAGTGGGAACTGACCGAGGCCGGTCCTGAACCGCGTTGGATCACCCTCAGCTACGCCGAGGCGGCACGTCGCCTCGACGGCGGCGCCCAGGTCGAAGGGGTGCCGATGCCCGTGGATTGGCTGCCCTGGCTGGCGGCGTTCACCGAAGAGCATTTCGTCCCGATGAAGAAAAAGGAGCGCGTGCGGCCCAAGTCCTTCAAGGGCGCCAAGCGCGACGACGAATGAGCAGCGAAGAGGGTTCGTTCCTCTCGCGCTGGTCGCGCCGTAAGTTCGAAGCCCAGCGGGAAAAGGAACAAGCGGAACAAGCGCGCGTCGAGCCTCCTGCGCCGGCGGTGCCGGTGGCGGCTCCCGTTGCCGAAGTGCCGGTGACTGAGGCGGCGCCGGCTCCTGCTCCCGCGGTCGAGTTGCCGCCGCTCGATTCGCTCGACGGCCTGCGTTCGGATTACGTCGCCTTCATGGGGCAGGACGTCAACGAGGACATCAAGCGTTCCGCGCTCAAGAAGCTCTTTGGCGACCCGCACTTCAACCAGATGGACGGGCTCGACACGTATATCGACGACTACACCCAGTTCGAACCCCTGCCCAAGGCGATGCGTTTGACGCTCAAAAGCGCGCAGGACTTCCTGCTGGATTCCGAGAAAGCAGAAATCGCTGCCGCGAACGCTGCGGCGGCTCCGCCTGCGGCCAGCAACACGGGCGAGACCGACATGGCGGAGGTCCCTGCCGACGAGGCCGGCGAGCCGCTTTCCGACACCCACCCGCCGACGGTTGCCAGCGAACCCGAGCTGCCGCCCTCGACGTCCACCTGATTGATCATGAGCACCGATAAAAGCACCCTCAAGCTCTGCAACTGCAACCGCACCATGCGGCTCGACGGCGCCGCTCTGGGCCGGGCGCTGGGCCGCGAGCAGCCGATTCCGATCCACACCGAACTCTGCCGCAAGGAAATCGACAGCTTCAATTCGGCTCTGGGCGATGACACCTGTCTGGTGGCCTGTACCCAGGAGGCGCCGCTATTTGCCGAGCTGGCCGGTGCCGCCAAGACGGCCACCGAGGTCAAGTTCCTGAACATCCGGGAAACGGCGGGCTGGTCGACTGAAGGCGCGGCGGCGACGCCGAAGATGGCAGCCTTGATCGCGATGGCGAGCCTGCCCGACCCCGAGCCGGTGCCGACCGTCACTTACAAGTCGAGCGGTCAGGTCTTGATCATCGGCCCGGCCGAAGCGGCCGTGAGCTGGGCCGAGCAGCTCGCCGGCCCGCTTGAGGTGAGCGTGCTGATCACCACGGCGCGCGGCGCCGAGCTGCCTGCCACCCGCAGCTATCCGGTCTGGTCGGGCAAGCCGAAGAAGCTCACCGGTCACTTCGGTTCGTTCGAAGTCGAATGGGACGAAACCAACCCCATCGACCTCGAGGCCTGCACCCGCTGTAACGCCTGCATCCACGCGTGCCCCGAAGACGCGATCGACTTCACCTACCAGGTCGATTTGACCAAGTGCAAGGCGCACCGCGCCTGCGTCAAGGCCTGCGGCGCGATCGGCGCGATCGACTTCAGCCGCGCCGCGGTGGCGCGCAAGGAGAAGTTCGATCTGGTGTTCGACCTGTCGGCCCAGCCGCTCCTGCGCATGGCCGAAAAGCCGCACGGCTACGTGGCGCCGGGCGCGGACCCGCTCGAGCAGGCGATGGCCGCGGCCAAGCTGATCCAGATGGTGGGCGAGTTCGAGAAGCCGCGTTTCTTCCGCTACGAAGAGCGGTTGTGCGCCCACAGCCGCAACTCCAAGACCGGCTGCACCAAGTGCATCGACGTCTGCTCGACCGAGGCGGTGCTTTCGCTCGGCGACAAGGTCTGGGTTCATCCCTTCCTGTGCTTGGGCTGCGGCGATTGCGCCACGGCTTGTCCGACCGGGGCGATGAGCTACGCCTACCCGCGCGTTGCCGATACCGGCGCGCGTCTGAAAAAGGCGCTGGCGGTCTACCATGCTGCGGGCGGGCGCGATGCGGCACTGCTTTTCCACAACGCCAAGAATGGGCGCGATTTGCTCGCGCGTCTGGCGCGGCGCGGCAAGGGCCTGCCGGCGCGAGTGATCCCGATCGAAGTGCACAGCGTGGGTGCGATCGGTCTCGACGTGGTGCTGGGCGCGATCAGCTACGGCGCGAGCCAGGTCCTGATGCTGGTCGACGACCAGGGGGCGGAAGAACACGGCCAGCTGATCGGCCAGCAGGCCAGGATTGCCGACGCCGTGCTCAACGGCCTGGGCTACGCCGGCTCGCACTGGCAGATGATCGAGGCCAATGAGGTCAAGCCGCTTGAGGCGGCCGTCTGGGGGCTGCAGCCGGCGGCGACGGTGGCGGTGCCGGCTCAGTTCAATCTGGCCAACCTCAAGCGCGGCACGCTCAACTACGCATTGGCCCACCTGGTGCAGCACGCACCGACCAAGCAGGACGTGATCGCTCTGGCCCAGGGCGCGCCATTCGGGGCGATCACGATCGACTCGGCCAAATGCACCTTGTGCAAGTCGTGTATCGGTGCCTGCCCGGCCTCGGCGCTGATCGATACCGAAGACGCGCCCAAGCTGCGTTTCATCGAGCGCAACTGCGTCCAGTGCGGTTTGTGCGAGAAGACTTGTCCCGAGCAGGCGATCAGCTTGGTCCCGCGTCTGTTGCTGACGGCGCAGGCGACGGAATCGGTGACCCTGCACGAAGCCGAGCCTTTCAACTGCGTGCGCTGCGGTAACCCCTTCGGCACCAAGCAGATGATCGACAACATGACCGGGCGTCTGGGGGCGCATTCGATGTTCGACACCAGCGCCGCCTTGCGCCGGATCCGGATGTGCGCCGACTGCCGCGTCATCGACATGATGGAAACGAAGAACGAAATCTCGATCTTTGATGTGAAGAAATGAACGCAATGACCGACACCCAAGCTGTTTCCCTGAGCCCCGAAGATCAGGGCCGCGCCAACCTGTATGCCCTGCTGGCGCGCTTGCTCTACGCCGGCGCAGACACCGGGCTGCTCAAGTCGCTTGCCGACGCGGGCGGCATGTTCGACGGCGAGGAGGCCTTGCCGCGCGCCTGGCAGGCCCTGTCGACGGCGGCAGCCTCCACCTCGGCCGAACAAAGCGTGGCCGATTTCGATGGCACTTTTGTTGGTGTGGGTAAGGCGCCCGTGACGCCTTACCTTTCGCACTACGCGCTTGATTCCGGCCACGAGAAAATGCTGGTCGACCTGCGCGACGAACTGATGGCGCTGGGTCTGGTGCGCGACCGCAAGGCGGTCGAGCCCGAGGACCATATCGCCGCTCTGCTCGAGGTGATGCGGCATTTGGTCACCCGCGGCGACTCCGACGAGGCGCTGGAACGGCAGCGGCAGTTCTTCCAGCGTTTCGTCGCGCCCGGCTTCGGCGGCTTCTGCCGCGCTGCGCGCGAGGTCGAACTCTCGGCCTTTTATCTGAGCGTGATCGACCTGCTCGACGCCTTCCTGAGTGCAGAAGTCGGACAGTTTGAAATGTCTTAGGGTCTTGCTGTTGACTTTTTCCGGTCTGCCGTCGAGCATCGGGCAGACGTCCGATAGGAAGGGGAAACCATATGTCCACGGAAAAGGTCAGCCGTCGCAAGTTTTTCTCCACGGTCATGATGGGCGGCGCCGCAGCAGCGGTGG
>JAEZVV010000019.1 GCA_023443095.1 Pseudomonadota bacterium | reverse complement strand
TCGGCACCGGCACCGGGGCCGAAGCCTTCGGCGGCACCTCGGGGGCGGCCCCGGTGGTCAGCGGCGCCGCGGCGATCCTGCGCCAGGCTTACCCCGGGCACTCGGTCACCGAAATCAAGGCCTTGCTCACCAGCACCGCCAACCTGAGCGTCTACACCAACCCGGCGACCCAGCCCGGCGTGCTGGCGCCGATCACCCGCATCGGCGGCGGCGAGCTGCAGGTCAAACGCGCGCTCGACTCGCGTCTGGCCGCCTGGAACCCGGACGACGCCGGCGGCAACCTCTCGTTCGGCTACCGCGCGGTCACCGACGACCAGTCGATCAAGCGCACGGTCAGGGTCCGCAACTACTCGGGCAACGCGCGCAGCCTGGCGGTCAGCACCAACTTCCGCTACCCCAACGACGCCGCCAGCGGCGCGGTGAGCTTCAAGGCGCCGGCGACGGTCTGGGTGCCCGCCAATGGCAGCGCCGAGTTCGACATCCAGATGCGGATCAAGGCCAGCGCCTTGCCCAACTGGAGCCTGAACGGCGGGTCCAACGGCGGCGTCGGCGTGCTGCTCAACGATCACGAGTTCGACGGCTACGTGAAGATCAGCGACGGCGCCGAGACCATCAACCTGCCGTGGCAGGTGCTGCCGCACAAGGCGGCCGAGGTCGAAGCCAGCAGCGACAGCGTCAGGGTTGGCCGCACGGTCAAGCTGCGCAACAGCGGCGCGCAGAACGGCCGGGTCGAAGTTTTCGCCCTCACCGGTACCGGCAAGAAGTTCAAGAAGTCGCAGCTGCCGCAGCCGGGTGACAACTTTGCCCTGGTCGACCTGCGCCACGTGGGCGTCCGCCTGGTCGGCACCACCCTGCAGTTCGCGGTCAACACCATCGGCGAACGGGCTCACCCGAACTACCCGGCCGAGTTCGACGTCTATATCGACACCAATGGCGACAAGGTGGCCGACTACGTCGTCTTCAACGCCGAGCAGACCGGCTTCGGCCAAACCGGAACCAACCTCACCTTCGTCCAGAAACTCGACGCCAGCGGCGCGCCGGTGGGCGGAGCGGCGGCGTATTTCTACACCGACGCCGATCTCAACTCCGCCAACGCCACGCTGTCGGTGCCGCTGGCCGCGCTCGGCCTGACGCCGGCGAGCCCAATCGGTTTCGACGTCTACGCCTTCGACAACTACTTCACCGGCAACCTGACCGACGCCATCACCGGCATGAACTTCACGCCGGGCACGCCGCGTTACGCCGCCAGCGTGGTGCAGCCGCTCGTTCCCGCGGGCGGCAGCGCCAGCTTCACCGTCTCGGCCGTGGCCGGCGGCGAGCTGGCCTCGCCCTCGCAGACCGGCTTGTTGCTGTTCTACCGTGACGCCAAAGCCAAGAAGGAGGCCCAGACCATCAGCGTTGCGCCTTAAAGCCCACAGGGTTAGTCCGCAAAAAAGGCCCCGGTCCCGCGACCGGGGCCTTTTTCGTCGACCACCGCCGCCGGAACCCGGGGGGGCGGCCGATATACTGCGGATTGGCTACCGTTACACACAAAGAGCACCCCATGCGCGAGATTTATTCGCCCCAGGAAGTCGAAGCCGAAGCACAGTCGCACTGGAAGGCGAAAGCCGCCTACCGCGCCGTCGAACACGCCGTGGATGCGGCCGGCAAGGAAAAGCCCAAGTTCTACGTCTGTTCGATGCTGCCCTACCCCAGCGGCAAGCTGCACATGGGGCACGTGCGCAACTACACGCTGAACGACGTGATGTACCGCTACCTGCGCATGAAGGGCTACAACGTCATGACGCCGATGGGCTGGGACGCGTTCGGCCTGCCGGCCGAAAACGCCGCCATCGACAAGAAGGTGGCGCCAGCGGCCTGGACCTACGCCAACATCGGCGAGATGAAGTCGCAGATGGAGCCGCTCGGCCTGGCCTTCGACTGGTCGCGCGAAGTCGCCACCTGCAAGCCGGACTATTACCGCTGGAACCAGTGGATGTTCCTCAAGATGCTCGAGCGGGGCATCGCCTACCGCAAGACCCAGACCGTCAACTGGGACCCGATCGACCAGACCGTGCTGGCCAACGAGCAGGTGATCGACGGCCGCGGCTGGCGCTCCGGCGCCCTGGTCGAAAAGCGCGAGATCCCCGGTTATTACCTGGGCATCACCCAATACGCCGAAGAGCTGCTGGCCGACCTCGCCAAGCTCGACGGCTGGCCCGAGCAGGTGCGCCGGATGCAGGAGCACTGGATCGGCAAGAGCACGGGCGTGAACTTCGGCTTCCCCTATTCCATCGACGGGGAAGACAAGCTCTTGCGGGTCTACACCACCCGCGCCGACACGATCATGGGCGTGACCTTCGTCGCGATCGCCGCCGAACACCCGCTCGCCACCCGCCTGGCGCAGGACAGGCCCGAGCTGCTGCCCTTCATCGACGAATGCAAGAAGGGCGGCGTGGCCGAGGCCGACATCGCCGCGATGGAAAAGAAAGGCGTGGCCACCGGCTTCTTCGTCCGCCACCCGCTCACCGGCGAGGATGTCGAAGTCTGGATCGGCAACTACGTCCTGATGGGCTACGGCGAAGGTGCGGTGATGGGCGTGCCGGCACACGACGAGCGCGATTTTGCCTTCGCCCAGAAGTTCGGCCTGCCGATCCAGCAGGTGATCGCCGTTCCCGGCGAGACTTTCTCGCTCGAAGGCTGGCAGGACTGGTACGCCGACAAGCAGCGCGGCGTGTGTGTGAACTCCGGCGCCTACGACGGCCTGGGCTTTGAAGCCGCCACCGCCGCGATCGCGGCCGACCTCAAGGCCCGCGGCCTGGGCGAGGCGCAGACCCAGTACCGCCTGCGCGACTGGGGCATCAGCCGCCAGCGCTACTGGGGCACGCCGATCCCGATCATCCACTGCGAAGACTGCGGTGCGCTGCCGGTGCCCGAGAAGGATCTGCCGGTGGTCCTGCCCGAAGACCTCGTTCCCGATGGCAGCGGCAACCCGCTCAACAAGGACGAGCGTTTCCTGCGTTGCAGCTGTCCGAAATGCGGCAAGCCGGCGCGGCGCGAAACCGACACCATGGACACCTTCGTCGATTCGTCCTGGTATTTCATGCGCTACTGCTCGCCCGATGCCAACGAGGCCATGGTCGACGAGCGCAACAACTACTGGATGCCGATGGACCAATACATCGGCGGCATCGAACACGCGGTCCTGCACCTCTTGTACGCGCGCTTCTGGACCAAGGTGATGCGCGACCTGGGCCTGGTGAAGTTCGACGAACCCTTCAAGAAGCTCTTCACCCAGGGCATGTTGACCGCCGACTGTTATTACCGCGAGCTCGAAGGCGGCAAGAAGCGCTGGTACTACCCCAACGAGATCGACATCGAGTTCGACGACAAGGGCCGCCCGGTCAAGGTCACGGCCAAGGACGACGGCCTGCCGGTGATGCACGGCGGGGTCGAAAAGATGAGCAAGTCCAAGAACAACGTGGTCGAGCCGCGCGACATCATCGCCAAGTTCGGCGCCGACACCGCGCGTTCGTTCACCATGTTCGCCGGCCCCCCCGACCAGAGCGCGGCCTGGAGTAACTCGGGCGCGGAGGGTACTTTCCGCTTCCTGCGCCGGCTGTGGAACTTCGGCCTCGCCCGCCAGGAACTGCTGTCGACCCACGCCGCGATCGATACTTCCGGACTGTCGCGCGAGCTCAAGGACGTGCGCCGCGAAGTGCACACCTTGCTCAAGCAGGCCGAGTTCGACTTCGACCGCATGCAATACAACACCGTCGTCTCGGCGACGATGAAGATGCTCAACACGCTCGAAGGCGCCAAGTTCGACGCCGCCAGCGCCGCCGTTGCGCGCGAGTGTTACGGCATCCTGCTGCGCGTGCTCTACCCGATCGCGCCGCACATCACTCACTCGCTGTGGAACGAGCTCGGCTACCAGCGCGAGCATGGTTATAGCCTCGACGCGCCCTGGCCGCAGCCCGCGGCCGACGCTCTGGCCGCCGACGAGATCGAACTGGTGGTCCAGGTCAACGGCAAGCTGCGCGGCGCGATCCGCGTGCCGGCCGGCGCCGACAAGGCCGCGATCGAAGCCGCCGCCCTGGCCGACGCCGACGTCCAGCGTTTCGTCGAAGGCCGGCCGGTGAAAAAGCTGATCGTCGTGCCCGGCAAACTCGTCAACGTGGTGGCGTGATGAGAGGCCTCGTCGCCCTGGTTCTGTGCTCTCTGCTCGTCGCCTGCGGCTTCAAGCTGCGCGGCGAGCAGGACATTCCGCTCGAATCGATCTTCATCCAGGTGCCGTTCAATTCTCCGATCGGCGCCGAGATCAGCCGCAACCTGCGGGCGGTGAGCCAGGTCAAGATCGTCACCGTCCGCAAGGACGCCCATGCGATCTTCGAGCTGATGGGCGAGCGGCGCGAGCGCGAGGTGCTGGCGATCAACGCCCAGGGCCGCGCGCGCGAGTACCAGCTGCGCATGAGCGCGAACTTTCGCGTGGTGAGCCCGACCGGCGAGGAGCTGCTGCCGCCCACGACCGTCACCGCCCGCCGCGACATCTCGGTCAACGAGACCGATTTCCTCGCCCGCGAAAGCGAAGAGACCCTGCTCTACCGCGACATGCAGACCGACCTGGTGCGGCAGATGATCAACCGTCTGGCCGCGATCAAGCCCGATGCAGGTTAAAGGCGCCCAGCTCGGCGGCCTGCTGACCCGCGCTGCGCGCGAGGGTCGGCTGGCCCCGGTCTGGACCGTCACCGGCGACGAACCCCTGCTCGCCATCGAAGCGGCCGACGCGATCCGCGCCACCGCCCGCACGCTCGGCTACAGCGAGCGCGAAGTGATCCACCTCGACGCCCGCGCCGACTGGTCGCAGCTGCTCGAGGCGGCCAGCGGCCTGTCGCTGTTTGCCGAACGCAAGCTGCTCGAGCTGCGCCTGCCCTCGGGCAAGCCGGGCAAGACCGGCGGCGAAGCGCTCGAGCGTTTCACCCAGACCGCGGGCGAAGACGTACTCGCCATTCTCTCGCTGCCGCGGCTCGACAAAAGCGGGCGCGAGAGCCGCTGGTTCAGCGCGCTCGCCGCCGCCGGCGTGGTGGTCGAGATCTGGCCCGTGACCCGCGCCCACCTGCCGGCCTGGATCGCCGATCGGCTCAAACAACAAGGCCAGCGCGCTGCGCCCGAAGCCCTGGAGTTCATCGCCGACCGGGTCGAGGGCAACCTGCTCGCCGCCCACCAGGAAATCGCCAAACTCGGCCTGCTCTACCCGGCGCGCGAACTCCTGATCGACGAAGTGCGCGATGCCGTGCTCAACGTCGCCCGCTTCGAACTGGGCGCCCTGCCCGCCGCCCTGCTCGCGGGCGAGACCGACAGGGTCGCCCGCACGCTCGACGGCCTGCAGGCCGAAGGCACGGCGATCCCGCTGGTGTTGTGGGCCCTGCTCGAAGAGATCCGCGCCCTGCTGCGGGTCAAGGCGGCGGTCGACGCCGGCCGGCCGCTGCCGCAGGCGATGCGAGAAGCCCGCATCTGGGGCCCGCGCGAGGACGGGATCCGGCGCGCCATCGGCCGCGTGACGGTCGGCCAGCTCGAATCGGCCCTGGTCCACGCCGCCGACATCGACCGCCTCTCGAAAGGCCTGCGCGCTCTCGGGCGCGATTCCGACCCTTGGATAGAATTGAAGGTCCTCGCCACCGCCCTTGCCGGGCGCGGCTCAGCGCCATGACCACAGACCACGACTCTTTCGCACAACGCCTTGCCGGCGAATTCGGCGGCGACTTGGCCGCCTACATCCATCACGTGGGTCGCAACGCCCGCGTCGCGGCCGCTGCCATGGCCCGCGCCCCGGGCGCAGCCAAGGATGCCGCGCTCGCCGCCATCGCCGCCGGCCTGCGCCAGCGCGCAAGCGAGATCAAGGCGGCCAACGCGGTCGACATCGCCCGCGCCGAGGCCGCGGGCCTGGCTGCGCCCCTGGTCGACCGCCTGCGCATCAGCGACGCCGTGATCCGCCAGATGGCCGACGGCCTTGAGCAGATGGTCAAGCTGCCCGATCCGATCGGCGAGATCACCGACCTGCGCCCGCGCCCGAGCGGAATCCAGGTCGGCAAGATGCGGGTGCCGCTGGGCGTGATCGGCATCATTTACGAGAGCCGGCCCAACGTGACCATCGACGCCGCCGGACTGTGTATCAAGAGCGGCAACGCCACCGTCCTGCGCGGCGGCTCGGAAGCGATCGCCAGCAATACCTTGCTCGCGGCGATCGTCGCCGAAGGCCTCGCCGCAGCCGGTCTGCCCGCCGACGCGGTGCAGCTGATCGGCACCACCGACCGCGCCGCGGTTGGCCTCTTGATCACTGCCCCCGAATACATCGACGTCATCGTTCCGCGCGGAGGCAAGGGCCTGATCGAGCGCCTGATGCGCGACGCCCGGGTGCCGATGATCAAACACCTCGACGGCATCTGCCACATCTACGTCGACGAACACGCCGACATCGAGATGGCGGTGCGGGTGTGCGACAACGCCAAGACCCAGCGCTTCAGCCCTTGCAACACGATGGAGACGCTGCTGCTCGCGCCCGAGGTGGCGACCCACGTCCTGCCGCGGCTGGGCGCGATCTACGCCGCCAAGGGCGTGCAGATGCGCTGCGACGAAGCGGCCAAGGCAGTGCTGGCCGCCGCTGGAGTCCCGGGCCTGGTCGACGCGGTGGAAGAGGACTGGCGCACCGAATACCTGGCGCCCATCATCGCCATCGCCGTGGTGCCCGACGTGGAGGCCGCGATCGCCCACATCAACCACTACGGCTCCAAACACACCGATTCGATCATCACCGAGAACTACTCGAACGCGATGCGATTCCTGCGCGAAGTCGATTCGGCCTCGGTCATGGTCAATGCCTCGACCCGGTTTGCCGACGGTTTCGAATACGGGCTGGGAGCGGAGATCGGCATCTCCAACGACAAGCTGCACGCCCGCGGCCCGGTCGGGCTCGAAGGCCTGACCAGCCAGAAATACGTGGTTCTGGGCAGCGGCCAGATCCGCACCTGACACCCCGCGGGCCGCCCGGCCCGCTTTTCTTCTTCGCGATGAGCAACGCCTACCTCTGGGTCAAGACCCTCCACATTGTTTTCATGGCCAGCTGGTTCGCGGGCTTGTTCTACCTACCGCGCATCTTCGTCAACCTGGCGCTCGAGACCGAACCCGCGGCGCGCGCCCGCCTCCTGCTGATGGCGCGCAAGCTCTACCGCTTCATGGCGCCGCTGGCGGTGTTGACGATCGCTTTCGGCCTCTGGCTGTGGCTGGGCTACGGGGTCGGCAAGGGTTCGGGCTGGATCCATGCCAAACTGACGATCGTCCTCGGACTGGTCGTCTATCACCACTGGTGTGGCCGGCGGCTTGCCGCCTTCGACGCCGGACGCAACACCCACGGTCACCTCTGGTATCGCTGGTTCAATGAAGTGCCCGTGGTCGCGCTGCTTGCCGCCGTCGCCCTCGTGGTCGTCAAGCCGTTTTAGGATTTGCAGCATGAGCAAGCGCATCGATTATTACTTCACCCCGGTTTCGCCCTACACCTGGCTGGGCCACGCCCGCCTGCGCGAGATCGCCGCCCGCCGCGGCGCCGACATCGCCTTGCACGTGGTTGACCTGTCGCGCGTGTTCCCGGTCTCGGGCGGCATCCCGCTCAAGGACCGCGCGCCGCAGCGCCAGGCCTACCGCCTGCTCGAGCTCGCGCGCTGGCGCGAGTTCCTGGGCGTGCCGCTCAATATCGAGCCCAAGTATTTCCCGGTGCCGGCCCAGCCGGCCGCCACCACCATCCTCGCCGTGGCCGAGCGCCACGGCACCGAAGTGGCGCTCGACGTAGCCGGCGACATCATGCGGGCGCTGTGGGTCGAGGAGCGCAACATCGCCGACGCCGGCACCCTCTCGGACATCCTGAGCGAACGGCGCCTCAACGCCGGCCCGCTGCTGATGCATGCGGTCAGCGCCGAGATCGAGGAGCGTTTCGAAGCCCACACCCGCGAAGCGATCGAACACGGCGTGTTCGGCTCGCCCAGCTACATGGTCGACGGCGAACTGTTCTGGGGTCAGGACCGCCTCGACTTCGTCGACCGCAAGCTTGCCGGGATGGCGTCATGAACAAGACCCAGCACGATTTCTTCGCGATCTGCCCGCGCGGCCTCGAAGGCCTGCTGGGCGATGAACTCAAACGCGTCGGCGCCGAGCGGGTCCGCCCCGAGCCGGGCGGCGCCTCGTTTTCCGGAGCCCTGGCGGTCGCGTACGCGGCCAACCTGCATTCGCGCATCGCCAGCCGCATTCTGTGGCGCGTTGGGCACGGTTCCTACCGCAACGAGGACGATGTCTACGATTGCGCCCGCGACGTGGCCTGGGAGTCGCACTTCACTCCCGGCCAGACCTTGCGCGTCGATCTCTCGGCCTCGCGCTCGCCGCTCGCCAGCACCGATTTCGTCACGCTGCGGATCAAGGACGCGGTGGTCGACCGCCTGCGCGACGCCACCGGCGAGCGGCCCTCGATCGACCGCTCCCGCCCCGACGTGCGAGTGTTCGCCTACCTCGACGCCGAGACCTGCACGCTCTACCTCGACCTCTCGGGCGAACCGCTGTTCAAGCGCGGCTGGCGCGCCGAAAAGGGCGAGGCCCCGCTCAAGGAGAACCTCGCCGCCGGCCTGCTCGGGCTGTCGGGCTGGACTCCCGACCAGGCCTTGCTCGATCCCTTCTGCGGCAGCGGCACGATAGTCATCGAAGCGGCGAGCATCGCCGCCAACCGGGCACCCGGCCTCAACCGCCGCTTCGGTTTCGAAAAGCTCAAGGGCTTCGATTCGAATGCCTGGTCCCGCCTCAAGGACGAGGCCCGCGCCGCGGTCACGATGGACGCCAAGGCGACGATCATGGGCTGCGACATCTCGACCCGGGTGGTCGAACAGGCGCGGGCCAACGCCAAACTCGCCGGGCTTGAATCCTGGCTCGCCGACGGCCGCCTGCAACTGGTGGCCGACGACGCCCGTGAAGTCGAAGCGCCGGTCGAATCCGGCATGATCGTCACCAACCCGCCTTACGGCGAGCAGAGCACGCCGCGCAGCGCCACCGTGGGCTCGATGATGAAGGTGGTCGCCGACAACCTGAAGCACAACTTCGCCGGCTGGCAGGCCTGGTTCCTCACCAGCGACCGCAGCCTGCCGCGCCAGATGCGGCTGGCGGAGACGCGCAAGATCGTGCTTTTCAATGGTCCGCTCGAATGCCGCCTGTTCCGCTTCGAGATGGTGAGAGGCCAGTACCGCCAGCGGCCTGTGGCCGATGCCCAGCCCTAGGCTTTATTGGGAAAACGACGGCGGCCTCGAGTTCGAGGCCGTTGTGCTGTCGGTGACCGAATCGGCGATCCAGTTGTCGGCAAGCGGCTTTTTCCCCGGCGGCGGCGGCCAGCCCCCGGATCGCGGCGAACTGCACCTGCCAGACGGCCGCGTGATCGCGATCTCCCACGCCAGCCGTGGCGAAGGCGACGCCTGCTGGCACCACACCGAGTCGCCGCCGCCCGGCGACCTGATCGGCTGCAGCGTCAGTGGCAAGGTCGACGCCGGCTACCGGACCGCGCTGTCGCGCCCGCACACCGCCCTGCACATCCTCAACGCGATCGCCCTGCGCGATCACGGCGGCTGGATCACCGGCTGCCAGATCGGCACCGAGATCTCACGCATCGATTTCAAGGTCGAGACCCCGCTGACGAGCCTGGCGGCCGACCTCGAAGCCAAGACCCGGGCCGTGATCGAGGCCGCACTCGAGGTGAGCTCCCGCTTCGTCCCTGAAGCCGAGTTCGGCGACGACTTCGTACGCACGCTCGAAGCCCGTCCGCCGGTCATCGCCGGCCAGGTGCGGGTGATCGACATCGCCGGCTTCGACAGCCAGGCCTGCGGCGGCACCCACGCGAGCAACACGGCCGAACTCGGACGCCTGAGCGTAGTGCGGACCGAAAACAAGGGCCGCATCAACAAGCGGCTTTATATCCGCCTCGGCTGATGCGGCACGCGCTCAGGCGAGCGCGCGTTCGATGTCGCGGGCGATGTCCTCGGGCTTGGTGGTCGGCGCATAGCGGTCTATCACCTTGCCGTCGCGGCCGATCAGGAACTTGGTGAAGTTCCACTTGATGCCTTCGGTCCCGAGAAAGCCCTTTTTTTCCGCGGTCAGCCACTGATAGAGCGGGTGGGCGTGGGCGCCGTTGACCTCGATCTTCGAGAAGAGCGGGAAGCTCACGCCGAAGTTCATCTCGCAGAACTGGGCGATCTCGTCGTCGGGCCCAGGCTCCTGCGCGCCGAACTGGTTGCTCGGAAAACCCAGCACCGCAAAGCCTTGGTCCTTGTAGGTTTCGTAGAGCGTCTCCAGTCCCTTGTATTGCGGCGTGAAGCCGCACTGGCTGGCGGTGTTGACGACCAGCAGCACCTGGCCTTTGAAGTCGGCCAGTTTCTTGGGCTTGCCGTCGATGGACGTGGCGTTGAAGTCGTAGGCAGTTGTCATGGCGAGCCCGGAAAAAGAGTGGAAACCCCGTCATTGTGCCCTGCAGCCCCGGCCTGTGAGTTATTCCCCCAGACAGTGGACAAGGACGTGGACAAGCGGCTCGAAGCCAGTATCGGCGCGGGTTTGCGGGGCTGCTCAAGAAGCGGGCAAAGCGCTCTGGCGACGTCGATTCGGTCGACCGGAGCCCTTCGTCGCGAGTGCGCCGACCTTGCCCTGTGAGTTGTTCCGGTTTTCGGTGGACAAGTCCGTGGAAAAGCGCGCCCAGCCCCGTCGCCAAAGGGCTTGCAGGCCGTGCTCAAATAATGGACAGGGCCGAACTTGCTTCGGCCCGCGGCGAAAAACCGACACCGGAACCTGCGCTGAGAGGCCCGCGTCGACGCTGGCACCGGAATGAAGGGATGCCCTCCGACACGCGACGGCCTGCAGAAGCCGCCCAGGCCGGTCGGGAATAAACGCTCCAAGTATGCAAGCCGCTTGTCTTCCTCCCTTCGCCCTCGGTGCGAAGGGCTGGAGGTGCGGGCCCGCCATCCTCAAGCGAACGGCTAGAGATGGCTGTCCTCAGCCGGCCAGTCCGCCGGAAAAGAAGTCGCCTGCAGTAAACACGCCGCTTGCCTTTCTCCCCTCGTCCCCGGGGCGAGGGGCTGGAGGTGCGGGCCCACTGTCCTCAAGCGAACGGCTAGAGA
>JAEZVV010000131.1 GCA_023443095.1 Pseudomonadota bacterium | reverse complement strand
CCAGAGGGCTGACCCGGGTGTCGCGCGGCGCCGACACCCGAGGTCGTCTTCGACCTCGATTGCTTACACCCGCGGGTCGCGACTTTAGACTTGAGCGTCACCGTGCGCTCTCTGTGTCCGAGCCCCTTGCAGGATTGCCCATGAAGCGCTTGTCGTTGGCCCTTTCCAAATTGCATGTCTTCGTGGCTTGCCAACTATTGCTGGCCATGGGTACTGCCATCGTCATCACCGAGGTGAGGGCCGAAGCCACCACGCTCAACAACAACTACTACGCGGCACCCGGCAATACCGACCTGATGCAGCTCCTGCGCAACAACGAGGAAGCCCACCTGGGCAAAGCCAAGGCGGACCTCGCCACCGGCAAGCCGCACCGGATCGAATACGCCGTCGCCGACTTCGGCTACATCCTGTCGCGCTGGCCCAACCACCCGCAGGCCCTGCTCGGCATGTTCGACGCCGCCCGCCTGCTCAACCGGCCGCAACTGTTCCAGCAGTATTCGAAAGCGGCGATCGAGGTCGCGCCCGACGCCGCGCCCACCTACGTGATCATCGGCACCTACCTGATGCGGCAGGGCAATACCAAGGACGCCGAGCCGCTCCTGACCAAGGCGCTGCAGCTCGACCCCGAATCGATCAACGCGCATTACAACCTCGGCCTGCTCTACGCGCAGACCAAACGCCTCGACCTCGCGAACCGCCACGCGCAAAAGGCGTATTCGATGGGTCACCCCATGCCCGGCCTGAGAAAGCGCCTCGAAGCCGAAGGCGCCTGGAAACCGCTGCCGGCCGAGCCGGAAGCGCCGGCCGCGACTCCCGCGCCGCCCCCGGGGCCCATCCCGCAGTGATGCCCTCCCCGGTAGCCCGCATCAACGCCGCTTCGGACGAAACCCGGCCCGCCCGGGCGGCAACGCCGGCCGGCTGCGACCGCGTGCTGACAAGCCGCTGGATCGACCGCTGGCCCGACGCCGCCGCCTTGCGTGCGGGCTGGAATGCGCTCGCGCCCGATCTCTTCGGCCGCTTCGAGTGGTTCGATGCGGCCTGGGTCTGGGCCGGCCGCGAGGCGCAACTCCGCCTGCTCGCGGTGTTCGAGGGCGAGGTTCTGGTCGGGCTGCTGCCGGCCTGCCTGCGGACCCGCGGCCTGCGCCGCGAGCTGGCTCCGATCACCGTGCCCGACACCCAGTTCGCCGACGTCCTGCTCGGGCCCGACCCGGCGCGGGTGGCGCCGGCCATGGCGGCGGCCCTGCTCGCCGCCCGCGGCGACTGGGACGAGCTGCACCTGACCCATCTGCGTCCCGACGGCGCCTGGCGTCATCTGGCAGCCGCCCTGGGCGCGCGTGTGAGCGGCGACAGCCGCAGCTATTCGCGCAACCTGAGGATCGCCCTCGACGCGCCCTGGGCCGCGTATTACGCGGGCCTGTCGAAAACCGTGCGCGAGAAAAACAAGCTCGCGGCCAACCGCCTGGCGCGCGCCGGCACGGTCGAGATCGAATGGTTGCGGGCGGTCGAAGTGGCCCCCGTGCTCGCGGCAATCACCGAAATTTCCGCGGCGAGCTGGAAGACCGAAACCGGGCTGAGCCTGGAGAACCCAGGCCCCGCCGCCTTCATCGAGCGACTGTCTCGGCACGCCGCCGAAAACGGCTGGTTGTCGGTATGGCTGGCGCGGCTCGACGGCGTGCCGGTGGCGATGGAGTACCAGTTGCTCGAAGCCGGCACGGTCTACGCGCTGCGTTCGGACTTCCGCGCCGACCACGCCCAGGTCTCGCCCGGCACTTATCTCAACTGGAAAATGCTCGAGCGCCTCGCCGGCGAAGGGCTTTCCAGCTATTTCATGGGTCCGGGCGAAAACGCCTACAAGCTGCGCTGGACCCGCGACGGCGTATCGCTGCAGCAGCTGAGCGTCTGGAGCCCCACCTTGCGAGGCGCGGCCTGCCGGCTGTTCGAGACCCGCCTTTTGCCCGCCGCCCGCCGGGTTCGCGATGCGATGCAACGCTGGCGGCACGGCCCCATTACTTCCGAGGACAAGGCATGAACCACCTGGCGACCCTGCTGGCTCCCTCCCGCAGCGGCACCGACACCGCGGCGCAGCTCGCCCGCACGCTCGGGCCGGAGGCCCGTTCCCTGCCGCTGGCGGGAGGCGGCCTGGCCATCGATGGCGGAGCTTCGGCCGCGCAGGAGCCGGGCTTGAGCGTTCAGCTCGCCGGGCAGGCCGAGCGGACTGCCGCCGACGGCTCGATCGAAGCGCTCGACGCGGCCGCCATCGTCCCGCTCTGGCGCCAGAGCGGCGCGACCTGCCTGGAGCAGCTGCGCGGCCACTGGGCGTTGGTGGTGGTGGACGAGCGTGGTGAAGAGCCCGAGCTTTTTGCCGCCACCGACCGTTTGGGCACGGTGCCGCTTTACTGGAGCCAGTCGCCGCAGGGACTGGGTGTGTCGACCCGGATCGAACCGCTGCGGACCACGCTCGGGCCTTTCTCGCAGGACCCTCAAGCGGTATTCGACTACCTCTACTTTCACATGGTGCCGGCGCCCGCCACCGTCTGGCGCGAATGCCGGCGCCTGCTGCCGGGCCAGCTGCTGCGCGGCAAACGCGGCGCAGTCCATCTGGAAACCTGGTGGCAGCCGCAATACGAGGAAAACCGGCCGGCCGATTTCGATGCGCTCAAGCAGGAGTTCCTGGGCCTGCTGCAAGACAGCGTGCGTCCCTGGGCGAGGCAACCGGCGACTGGAGCTTTTCTTTCGGGCGGCACCGACAGCTCGACCGTGAGCGGCATGCTCACGCGGGTGGGTGGGCGGCCGGCCAGCACCTGGTCTATCGGTTTCGACGCGCAGGGCTACGACGAGATGGAATACGCGCGCATCGCCGCACGCCATTTCGGCACCGACCAACACGAGTACTACGTAACCCCGGCCGACGTGGTGGAGGCACTGCCGGCCGTGGCCGGCTTCTACGAACAGCCCTTCGGCAACGCCAGCGCCGTTCCCTCTTATTGGTGCGCGCGGCGCGCGCGCGAGGCCGGGCTCACCACCCTGCTGGCGGGCGACGGCGGCGACGAGCTTTTTGGCGGCAACGAGCGTTATTCGACCCAGCAGATCTTTTCGCTCTACGAGCGGGTGCCGGGTCTGCTGCGGGGCGGCGTGATCGAACCGATGCTGGCCGCCGGCGGCGCGCTCGGCCTGGGCGAGTTCACCCCGGTGCGAAAAGCGCGCAGCTACGTGGACCAGGCGCGCACCCCCATGCCCGAGCGTACGCAGAGCTACAACCTGCTCAACCGCATGGGCCTGGCCGAGGTGCTCACGCCCGAGTTCCTGGCCGCGGTCGATACCCGCGCGCCGGTGGCCCAGCTCAAGCAGAGTTACGACGGCGCCCTCGCCGACAGCCAGGTCAACCGCATGATGGCGCTCGACCTGCGTTTCACCCTGGCCGACAGCGACCTGCCCAAGGTCAGCGGCATGTGCGAACTGGCCGGCGTGAACGTGGCCTACCCGCTGATGAACGACGCCTTGCTCGACTTCAGCCTCAAGCTGCCGCCCTCCTACAAGCTGCGCGGCCGCCAGCTGCGCTGGTTCTTCAAGCAGGCGCTGACCGATTTCCTGCCACCGCAGATCATCAGCAAAACCAAACACGGTTTCGGCCTGCCGGTCGGCGCCTGGCTCGACGGTTACGCGCCGCTGCGGGCGATGGCCGCCGACTCCCTCGCCCACCTCAAGGACCAGGGCGTGGTCCGCCCCGAATTCCTCGACCGCATGGCGCGCCAGCCGCTGGGCCAACACGCCGGGTATTACGGGACGATGTTGTGGATTCTGATGATGCTGGGGCTGTGGAACGCGCGCGCCTGAAACCACCGTGCCGTATCAGGCGGGGGCGACACGGACCGGTGCCCCTGCGTTGCGCACGAAACTCAGCTCGAACCGCCCCGGCCGCAAGTCCCAGGGCGTGAAACGCGGCAGCTGGTAGGGGTCGGTCGCGGCGGTGGCCGCGCCGTGCGAGGTCGAGACCGCGGCCTCGTAGCCGGCGTCTTTCACCATCTGCACGTGGGCCCGGGTGTAGTCGCGCCCGGGGCCGCCGTTGGGGTAGGCGAAGAGGCTCAGGCGGCGACCGGTGGTGGCTTCGAGCCGCGTCTTGTTGGCGTGGATCTCGCGTTCGGCCGCCGCTGCGTCGATCGACGCGAGGATGGGGTGGTTGACGGTATGGCCGCCGACCGCCATGCCTTGGCCTATCAGTCCCGCCACCTGGCTCGAACTCATCATCAGATCGGTCGGCAGAGGCGAACCCGCCAAGGCCGCCAACTGCCCGCACGCGAATTCGCGCTCGGCCAGGGGCAGGTATTTGAGCTCGGGCAGAAGCGAGTCGGCGGCGGCGCGGCGGCTGACCATCGAATCGATCGACACCCGCGGCGAGCCGGGCAGTGGCAGCTCGAACTCGCCCGCCGGCAGGCGGCGCAGCGCTTCGTAGACGGTGTCGTTGAACATGCGGCCGCCGTCGAGGTAGCCGTCGGCGACAAAGAAGGTCGCGCTCAGACCGAGCCGGGCCAGGATGGGCGCGGCCACCTCGGCGTTGTCGCGGTAGCCGTCGTCGAAGGTGATGGCGGCGGCGCGCGGCGGCAATCGGCCCTGGCGCAGACGAAGCACCGCCTCGTCGAGCGGCAAGACGGTGAAGGCCGAGGCGAGCCAGCGCATGCGGTCTTCGAACAAAGCCGCGGGCCAGAGCTCGGGAAAGAGCGGATCGGGCAGAGCCGGCACGCGGTGAAAGATCAGGATCGTGAGCCGGCCGCGAGTGACCAGACCCAGGCCGAGACGGGCCGCTGCCTGCATCATTCGATCGGCAATCACTGGCGCCCTCCCGGCACGCGCGCGCGCAGCAGCAAGGAGTGGCTCGCCAACTGGCCAAGCGCTGGCCAAGCCGACAAGACGCTGCGCAGCGGCGCCGACTCGAGCAGGCCCTGGGCGCCCGCCCAGCGACCGGGAGCGATCGCGACCCAGCCCAGCTCGACCCGCTCGAAACCGGCCGCGGCCACCGCCGCCACCAGCGCCTGCGGCTCATCGTGGCGC
>JAEZVV010000182.1 GCA_023443095.1 Pseudomonadota bacterium | reverse complement strand
GATTAACAGTCCGTCGCTCTACCGACTGAGCTATCGGGGAATGATGCGGTATTTCTGCAAGCGGCAGGGCTTGCGGTCTGAGTTTTCTGGCTCCCCGACCTGGACTCGAACCAGGGACCTGCGGATTAACAGTCCGTCGCTCTACCGACTGAGCTATCGGGGAAAAACACAGAAGCGGAAGTATAACGGCGAGGGCTGCGCCGCGCAAACTGGGCGGCGCAGCCTTGCTAGAAATCCCCGATCACAGAATCGCGGCGATCGAGTCCGCGACGTAGTCGAGGTTGCGCGAGTTCAGCGCGGCAACGCAGATGCGACCGGTCTTGACGGCGTAAATGCCGTAATCGTGCTGCAGGCGTTCGACCTGCTGGGCGCTCAGGCCGGAATACGAGAACATGCCGCGCTGGCGCAGGATGAAGGAGAAATCACGCTCCACGCCCTTGGCGTGCAGGCGTTCGACCAGTCCGCTGCGCATCAGCTTGATGCGGTCGCGCATCTGTCCGAGTTCCTCTTCCCACGTAGCGCGAGCCTGCGGGTCGTTGAGCACGGTGGCGACGACCTTGCCGCCATGGGTCGGCGGGTTCGAGTAGTTGGTGCGGATCACACGCTTCAGCTGGCTCATCACGCGCGCCGATTCATCGCGGCTGCCGTCGATCACAGTGAGCGCGCCGACTCGTTCACCGTAGAGCGAAAACGACTTCGAAAACGAGCTGGAGACGAAAAACGCCAGGCCGGCCTGGGCGAAGAGGCGTACCGCCGAGGCGTCGGGCGCGATGCCGGCCCCAAATCCCTGGTAGGCGATGTCGAGGAAGGGCACCAGTTCGCGTTCGCGGGCGACCTCGACCACTTGCGCCCATTGCTCGTCGCTGATGTCGAGGCCGGTCGGGTTGTGGCAGCAGGCATGCAGAACGACGATCGTGCGCGGCGCCAGCGCGCGCAGCGCGGCGAGCATCGCGTCGAAGTCCACGCTCTGGGTGGCGGCATCGTAATAGGGGTAGCTGACGACCTCGAAGCCGGCGCTCTCGAACAGAGCGCGGTGGTTTTCCCAGCTCGGGTCGCTGATGGCGACTTGGGCGTTGGGCAACAGGCGCTTGAGGAAATCGGCGCCGATCTTGAGGGCGCCGGTGCCGCCCAGGGCCTGGGCGGTGACGACGCGGCCGTCGGCGATCAGGGGCGAGTCGGCGCCCAGCAGGAGCGTCTGCACCGCCGTGTCGTAAGCGGCCAGGCCTTCGATCGGCAGGTAACCGCGGGGCGAGGCTTCGGCGGCAAGTTTCTCTTCTGCTGCATGGACGGCCCGCAGCAGCGGGATCCGGCCTTCGTCGGTGAAGTAGACGCCAACACCAAGGTTGACCTTGTGGCTGCGGTGGTCGGCGTGGTAGGCCTCGTTGAGGCCAAGAATCGGGTCGCGCGGGGCGAGTTCGACGGCGGAGAAGAGAGGTGCGGTCATCGGCGGGCTCAAAAGGGCTCACGGACCGCGTCAAGCGGGCCGCAAAGCCACGACTACTGGGTGCCAGAAATTAGCACAAGGGATTGCCGCGACGCGGCAAAAGGGGGCGTCAACGACCATTCAGATCAAGTTGCAGGAACTTGGTCAAGGCCACGTTGCCCCGGGGTGGCGGACCGGCCAAGTGTTCATGCACCGGCTTACTCGCTTGATTCCCCATCGCTTTTGCTTATTGCCAGAGAAAAAAGCTAGGTCTTTGAGGGGGGCGGTGCTACTATAAAAAGCTTCTTTGCGACGCAGCAATGGTCGTCACTTTTCCCAATTCCCCGTTTGAGCTGAACCAGCCGTTTCCCCCTGCGGGAGACCAGCCGGCCGCGATCGCCCGCCTTTCAGAAGGCTTGAGCGACGGACTGGTATTCCAGACGCTCTTGGGGGTGACGGGCTCGGGCAAAACTTACACGATGGCCAACGTGATCGCCCAGCAAGGCGTGCCGGCGATCGTTCTGGCGCCCAACAAGACGCTCGCCGCGCAGCTTTATTCCGAGATGCGCGAGTTCTTCCCGAACAACGCGGTCGAATACTTCGTTTCGTATTACGACTACTACCAGCCCGAGGCCTACGTGCCCTCGCGCGACCTGTTCATTGAGAAAGACTCGGCAATCAACGAGCACATCGAGCAGATGCGGCTGTCGGCGACCAAAAGCGTGCTTGAGCGGCGCGACACCATCATCGTCGCCACCGTGAGTGCGATCTACGGTATCGGCAAGCCCGAGTCGTATACGGAAATGCGCATGATCGTGCGCGCTGGCGACCGGGTCGGCCAGCGCGACCTGATTGCGCAGCTGATTCGTATGCAATACAGCCGCAACGAGACCGAGTTTTCGCGCGGCACTTTCCGTGTGCGCGGCGACACGATCGACATCTTCCCGGCCGAACACGCCGAGCTGGCGGTAAGGCTCGAACTTTTCGACGACGAGCTCGAGTCGATCCAGCTCTTCGACCCGCTCACCGGCCGGATTCAGCAGAAGGTTCCCCGTTTCACGGTGTATCCCTCGTCGCACTACGTGACGCCGCGCGCCGACGTGCTGCGCGCGATCGAAGCGATCAAGGAGGAACTGAAGGAGCGCCGCGCCGAACTGCTCGCCGCCGGCAAGCTGGTCGAGGCACAGCGGCTCGAGCAGCGCACCCGTTTCGACCTCGAGATGCTCAACGAACTGGGTTTCTGCAAGGGCATCGAAAACTATTCGCGCCATCTGTCGGGCGGTTTGCCGGGCGAGCCGCCGCCGACGCTGATCGATTACCTGCCTGCCGACGCCTTGATGATCCTCGACGAGTCTCACGTCATGATCGGGCAGTTGGGCGGCATGTACCGCGGCGACCGTTCGCGCAAGGAAACTCTGGTCGACTTCGGCTTTCGCCTGCCGTCGGCGCTCGATAACCGTCCGCTGCGGTTTGACGAGTTCGAGCGCAAGATGCGCCGCTGCATCTTCGTGTCGGCCACGCCGGCCGCGTTCGAACTCGAACATTCGGCGCAGGTTGTCGAACAGGTGGTGCGCCCGACCGGCCTGGTAGACCCCATGGTGGAAGTACGCCCCGCGCGCACCCAGGTCGACGACGTCCTGTCCGAGATTCGAACCAGGGTGGCGCAGGGGGATCGTGTCCTGGTCACCACGCTGACCAAAAGAATGTCCGAAGACCTCACGGAATTCCTGAGCGACCACGGCGTCAAGGTGCGATACCTTCACTCGGATATCGACACGGTCGAGCGTGTCGAGATCATCCGCGACCTGCGGACCGGCGTGTTCGACGTTCTGGTCGGAATCAACTTGCTGCGCGAAGGCTTGGATATCCCTGAGGTTTCGCTGGTGGCGATTCTTGACGCAGACAAGGAAGGATTCTTGCGTTCCGAGCGATCCTTGATTCAGACCATCGGGCGGGCGGCGCGCAATCTGAACGGCAGCGCGATCCTCTACGCGGATCGCATTACCGATTCGATGCGGCGCGCGCTCGATGAGACCGAGCGGAGGCGAGTCAAGCAGCAGGCGTTCAACGCCGAGCACGGAATCGTGCCGCGCGGGGTGAAAAAGGAAGTGCGTGACCTCATCGACGGTGTGTACGACCCCTCGGCCCGACCGGCCGAGACTCAGGCCGCCGGCGGCGACTATGAGGTGATGAGCGAAAAAGACGTGGCGCGCGAGATCAAGCGGCTCGAAAAGCAGATGTTCGAGCATGCCAAGAACCTCGAGTTCGAGAAGGCAGCGCGTATGCGCGATCAGCTTGCCCTGCTGAAGCAGCAGGTGTTCGGTGCCGCGGGAAAGGTCGCGCCCTTGGTGCGCGACAGGGCCGCTTGAGGCCCGGGTCCGGGTTAGTCCGGGCTGGAGTGAAACGATTTACTCCGATGAACTTGGCATCGTTGGTGCGGTCCTTCCAAAAGGTCGCTCGAGCGTTGCTTGTACTAGAACCAGCTTGTTACGGCTGCCGCTCCGCAGGGGGCAGCCGGCAGATCCGGGCGGCCGTTCCGCCCGAAGGAAAGGCGAAGTAGCGATGACTAAAGTGCTGTTTGTTTGCATGGGCAATATCTGCCGTTCCCCCACGGCAGAGGGTGTGTTCCGCAAGATGGTGCGTGACGTTGGCCTAAGCGACACGGTCAAGGTCGATTCCGCCGGCACACATGGTTATCACGTGGGTGAAGCGCCCGATGTGCGCGCCCAACTGGCAGGGCGCAAGCGTGGCTACGAACTGGCCGACCTGCGCGCGCGCCAGATTACGGCCGACGACTATCGCGACTACGACTACATCCTCGCGATGGACTGGGAGAACCTCTCGGCTATGCAACAGCAATGCCCGCGGCAATACAAGCACAAGCTGCATCTGCTGATGCGTTTTGCCAGCGAGTTCGACGCGGCCACCGTGCCGGACCCGTATTACGGCGGCAACGAGGGCTTCAACACCGTGCTCGACTACGTCGAAGACGCTTGCCAGGGGCTGCTCGAGGTCGTGCGCAAGCGTGCCTCGATGTACGCGGCGGCCTGAGGCGCGGTTGATGAACGACGGCGCGCTCCCGCGAGTGCGCCGTTATTCATTAGACCGAGGGCTTGTTTGGTTGACTAATTTTGTCGGGAATTGTAGAATTCCCGACAAAATAAATCGGGAATTATTGTCGAGCCGGCGCACCGTTTTGGTTGTCCGGACCGCGACCCGGAGGCTGCCAATGAGACTCACCACCAAAGGACGTTTTGCCGTTACCGCCATGATAGACCTCGGCCTGCGCGACCACGCCGGGCCGGTGACTCTGGCCGGGATCAGTCAGCGCCAGCAGATTTCGCTGTCCTATCTGGAGCAGCTGTTTGGCAAGCTGCGTCGGCATCAACTGGTTGAAAGCACCCGCGGACCCGGCGGCGGGTATTCGCTCGGTCGCGCTGCGCGCGAGATCACCGTGGCCGACATCATCTATGCCGTCGACGAGCCGCTCGACGCCACCCAGTGCGGCGGGCGCGAGAACTGCAGGGACGAGCAGCGCTGCATGACCCACGATCTGTGGGCGGCGCTCAATGCCAAGATGGTCGAGTTTCTGGATTCGGTAAACCTGCAAGACCTGGTCGACGAACAGCGGCGCAAGTTGGCCGCGTCCGGCCAGTCGGCAGGTGTCAATGTCATGCACATGAACCGCGCTCGTGCCTCCAAGGCCAGCGCCAAGGACGGTGCTGACGCACCGGTCCTGCCTTGATCGGAGTACCCGGCATGCAACTGCCCATTTATCTCGATTATTCCGCCACCACCCCGGTTGATCCGCGTGTGGTCGACGCCATGGTGCCTTGGCTGGGCCAGCGTTTTGGCAACCCGGCCTCGCGCAGCCATGCTTATGGCTGGGAGGCCGAAAAAGCGGTCGAGAACGCCCGCGAGGAAGTCGCCAAGCTGATCAACGCCGATCCGCGCGAGATCATCTGGACCTCCGGCGCTACCGAAAGCGACAACCTCGCGATCAAGGGCGCGGCGCATTTCTACAAAGACAAGGGCAAGCACCTCGTTACCGTCAAAACCGAACATAAGGCCGTGCTCGACACCATGCGCGAGCTCGAGCGGGAAGGGTTCGAGGTCACCTACCTCAACGTCGAGGAAAACGGGCTGCTCGACCTGGCCAAGCTCGAGGCTGCGTTGCGGCCCGACACCACCGTGGTCTCGGTCATGCTCGTCAACAACGAGATCGGCGTGATCCAGGATGTGGCTGCGATCGGCGAGATGTGCCGCGCCCGCGGCATCGTCTTCCACTGCGACGCGACCCAGGCCCCGGGCAAGGTCTTGATCGACATGAACGTGCTCAAGATCGATCTTCTCAGCCTCTCCGCACACAAGGTCTACGGCCCCAAGGGCATCGGCGCCCTGTACGTTCGCCGCAAGCCGCGCGTGCGGCTCGAAGCCCAGATGCACGGCGGTGGCCATGAGCGCGGCCTGCGTTCCGGCACCCTGCCTACGCATCAGATCGTCGGCATGGGCGAAGCCTTCCGCCTCGCCCGCGAAGAGATGGGGGCCGAATGCGAGCGCATTCGTATGCTGCGTGACCGCTTGTGGCAGGGCCTGTCCGAGATCGAAGAGGTCTACCTCAACGGCGACATGGAGCGCCGCGTCCCGCACAACCTCAACGTCAGCTTCAATTTCGTCGAGGGTGAAAGCCTGATCATGGCGATCAAGGACATCGCGGTGTCGTCGGGTTCGGCCTGCACCTCGGCCAGCCTCGAACCCAGCTACGTGTTGCGCGCGCTGGGCCGCAACGACGAGCTGGCCCACAGCTCAATCCGGTTCACCCTGGGCCGCTTCACCACGGTCGAGGAAGTCGATTACGCCGTCAACCTGCTCAAGTCCAAGGTCGCCAAGCTGCGCGAGATGTCGCCGCTGTGGGAAATGCACAAGGAAGGCGTCGACCTCAACGCGGTTCAATGGGCCGCTCACTGAGCGCCCGCAGAGAGATTCCAGGAGT
Organism: Pseudomonadota bacterium; assembly: GCA_023443095.1. Lineage (GTDB taxonomy): Bacteria > Pseudomonadota > Gammaproteobacteria > Burkholderiales > Burkholderiaceae_F > JAEZVV01. Next base: position 9,699 of record JAEZVV010000182.1, on the reverse strand, counting down.
CAGCCATGTCATACAGCGACAAGCTCATCGATCACTACGAGAACCCCCGCAACGTCGGCGCCTTCGACAAGGGTGACGACTCGGTCGGCACCGGCATGGTCGGCGCCCCCGCCTGCGGCGACGTGATGAAGCTGCAGATCAAAGTCAACGAGGCCGGCGTGATCGAAGACGCCAAGTTCAAGACCTACGGCTGCGGCTCGGCGATCGCCTCGAGTTCGCTCGTGACCGAATGGGTCAAGGGCAAGACGCTCGATGAGGCGATGAACCTCAAGAACACCCAGATCGCCGAGGAGCTGGCCCTGCCTCCGGTCAAGATCCACTGTTCGATCCTCGCCGAAGACGCCATCAAGGCTGCCATCGACGACTATCGCAAGAAGCAGACGGTGCCGGATCAGGCGAGCGCGGCTTAAGGACTGGGAGATCAAGAATGGCTGTGACTTTGACCGAACGTGCGGCACAACACGTCTCCAGCTTCATCGCCCGCCGCGGCAAGGGGGTCGGTTTGCGCCTTGGCGTTCGCACCACCGGCTGCTCCGGCATGGCGTACAAGCTTGAGTTCGCCGACGCGGCCGAGCCCGACGACCAGACCTTCGAGTCGCACGGCGTGACCGTTCTGGTCGACCCCAAGAGTCTGGTCTACATCGACGGCACCGAGCTCGATTTCGTGCGCGAGGGTTTGAACGAAGGCTTCAAGTTCAACAACCCGAACGAGAAGAACCGCTGCGGCTGCGGCGAGTCTTTCAAGGTCTAAGCCTTCCTCCGACGCGGTCTCGCCTGCAAGCGACCGCGTCGCTACCGGGCGCTGCCGGCTTCTGCAGCGCCCGCCTACCTTTCGCCGTCGCACCGTGCCTGCCAGCTCCGCTGATCCGCTTGACCATTTCGCGCTTTTTGGCCTCGTACCCCGATTCCGCGTCGACGAAGCCGCGCTCGAACTCGCTTTCCGCGACCTGCAGTCGCGCGTTCACCCCGACCGTTACGCCACTGCCTCGGCGCCCGAGCGCCGAGTGGCCATGCAATGGGCGGCGCGCGCCAACGAGGCCTACCAGATCCTGCGCGATCCACTGCGCCGTGCCGCCTATTTGTGCGAGCGCCGCGGTGCGAAAATCGAGGCTGATTCCAATACCGCCATGCCGGCCGCGTTCCTGATGCAGCAAATGGAATGGCGCGAAGCTTTGGAAGACGTCCGTCGCGGCGGCGACAGCGCGGCCGTCGGCGCCCTGATCGACGAAGTGCAGGCCGTGCGCCAGACCGCTCTGGATGCACTTGAGACCGCGCTCGATCAGAATGGCGATCTGGCGGCGGCCACCGGCCTGGTGCGCCAACTGATGTTCATCGACAAGTTCGGCGCGGAACTCGCAGCCGTCACTGACAACTCCTGAGGACGACATGGCTCTCCTGCAAATCGCCGAGCCCGGCATGTCGGCCGCGCCGCACCAGCATCGGCTGGCGGTGGGAATCGATCTCGGCACCACCAACTCGCTGGTCGCTTCGGTTCGCAGCGGCAGCCCGACTGTATTGACCGACGAACAGGGGCGAGCCCTGCTGCCCTCGATCGTCCGCTTCTGCGCTGACGGCACGGTCCAGGTTGGCGCCGCGGCCCAGGCCGAACAGTCGCGCGACGCGCGCAACACCGTGGTCAGCGCCAAGCGCCTGATGGGACGCGGCCTGCGCGATATCGAACACGTCGAAAACCTGCCCTACGACTTCGTCGACGAACCTGGCATGGTCCAAGTCCGCACAGTGGCGGGCGTGAAAAGTCCAGTCGAAGTCTCGGCCGAGATCCTCAAGTCCTTGCGCCAGCGTGCCGAAGCCAGCCTGGGCGGCGACCTGGTGGGCGCGGTCATCACCGTGCCAGCGTATTTCGACGACGCGCAGCGTCAGGCGACCAAGGATGCTGCGCGCCTGGCCGGGCTCAACGTTCTGCGCCTGCTCAACGAACCGACCGCGGCGGCGCTCGCCTACGGGCTCGACAACGGCGCCGAAGGCATCTACGTGGTCTACGATCTCGGCGGCGGCACCTTCGACGTCAGCATTCTCAAGCTCACCAAGGGCGTGTTCGAGGTGCTTGCCACCGGCGGCGACTCGGCCCTCGGCGGCGACGACTTCGATCACCGGCTGTATTGCTGGATCCTCGAGCAGGCCGACCTCTCGCTGCTGTCGCCGGAAGATATGCGACTGCTGACGGTCAAGGCGCGCGCCGCCAAGGAAGCGCTCTCGAGCAAGCCGACCGCCACGCTGCAGGCCCGGATCTCGACCGGCAAGTGGGTCAACCTCAGCATCAGCGGCGAGACATTCGCCGGCATCACCCAGCACCTGGTCGCCAAGACCCTCGACTCGACCCGCCGCGTCCTGCGGGACGCGGGCTTGAAGCCGGACGAAGTCAAGGGGGTGGTGATGGTGGGCGGCGCCACTCGCATGCCGATCGTGCGCAAGGCGGTCGCCGACTTCTTCGGCCGCGAACCGCTGACCAACATCGATCCCGACCAGGTGGTCGCGATCGGCGCGGCGATGCAGGCCAACCTGCTCGCCGGCAACACCGCGCCGGGCGATGACTGGCTGCTGCTCGACGTCACCCCGCTGTCGCTGGGCCTGGAGACCATGGGCGGCCTGGTCGAAAAGGTGATCCCGCGCAACTCGCCGATCCCGGTGGCTCGCGCACAGGAGTTCACCACGTTCAAGGACGGTCAGACCGCGATGGCGATCCATGTCCTGCAAGGTGAGCGCGAACTGGTCGATGCCTGTCGCTCGCTCGCCCGCTTCGAACTGCGCGGCATCCCGCCGATGGCCGCGGGTGCGGCGCGCATCCGCGTCACCTACCAGGTCGACGCCGACGGGCTGCTGTCGGTGACCGCGCGCGAGGACCACACCGGCGCCGAAGCCTCGATCGTGGTCAAACCCTCGTACGGCCTGTCCGACGATGACGTTGCCCGCATGCTGCAGGATTCTTTTGGTGCGGCGGAGTCTGACCGGGATGCGCGTGCCTTGCGCGAGCAGCAAGTCGACGCTCAGCGCCTGGTCGAATCGACCGCCGCCGCACTGGTCGCCGACGCTGATCTCCTGTCCAAGGAAGAACACGCCGAGATCGACCGCCTGCTGGGCGAACTGGTCGAGATCTCGCATGGCAGCGATCTGGCCGCGCTCAAGACCGCCACCGACCGACTTTCGGCCGCGACCGAAGACTTCGCCGCCCGCCGCATGGATCGTTCGATCCGTGCCGTGCTGGCCGGCCGTCGCGTCGACGAACTCAACAGCCTCTGACCATGACCAAGATCACTGTCCTGCCGCACGAAGCGCTCTGTCCGCAAGGCGCCGAAATCGAAGCCGCTCCCGGCACCACGCTGGCGCGTGCCCTGCTCGACAATGGAGTCGAGATTGAACACGCCTGCGAGCTTTCCTGCGCCTGCACCACCTGCCACTGCATCGTGCGCGAGGGCTTCGATTCGCTCGAGCCCGCCGAAGACGACGAAGAAGACCTGCTCGACAAGGCCTGGGGCCTCGCGCCCACCTCCCGCCTGTCTTGCCAGGCCAAGGTCGCCGACGAGGATCTCGTGATCGAGATCCCCAAATACACGATCAACCACGCCAAAGAAAACCACTGAGAGGCCGCCATGAAGTGGACCGACACCATGGACATCGCCATTGCGCTCAGCGAAAAACACGGCGATGTCGATCCGCAGCTCGTGCGATTCACCGATCTGCATCGCTGGGTGACCGAGTTGTCCGGCTTCTCCGACGATCCGCAGCGCTCGAACGAGAAGATCCTCGAAGCGATCCAGATGGCCTGGATCGACGAGGCGCGTTAAGCGCCTGTCGATCGTCTCAGTCGCGCGGCCTCGGCCGGAAGTGCTCAGAGGTTGAGGAAGCTGCGGATCTTGTCGAGCATGCCGGCCTTGGGAGGCGAGGGCGGCTCGTTGGTCGCGTCGGTGAAACGGCGCGAGAAATGGTCGAGTTCGGCCTCAAGCGTGGCAAGGATTTCGGCGATCTCCTCGGCAATCTCCGGGCGCGAGCGGATGATTTCCTGCAGGGTCGCCTGGTCGAGGCGGTAGCAGACCACGTCGGTGATGGCGACCACAGTGTCGCGCCGCGGTTCACCCGTCATCACGCCGCGTACGCCGAAGACCTTGCCTGCCTGCACCGTGCGCAGATGCTGACGCGGGTGGCCGGGCACGTCGATCAGCACTTCGGCTTCGCCCTTGACCATCAGGTAGAGCGAACGGGCGGCCTTGCCCTGGGTGAAGATCACCGCGCCGCGCGGGAAGGCGGCGTAAACCATGCGTTCGCTGATCGTCCAGAGTTCCTCGTCCCTGAAACTGGCGAAGAGCTCGACTTTGCGCAGGTCGGCCACGCGGCGCTCGATCTGGCGCCGGCGGGCCGACTCCTGCTGCGCCTGGCCTTCCTCCATCAAGTGCAGGGCCTGCTCGGGCACGGCCAGTTCGATCCCCGCGCGCTGAAGCGCGGCGTAGAGGTGGACCCGCACCGCCGAATCGGTCGGATCATCGGGTTGCGGATCGAGCATCCAGTAGCGCAGCGCGTAGCGCGAATAACCAGGGCCGAAGTCCATCAACACGCAGCTCGGTTGCGGGTCGCGGGCGACGTTGGCGATGTTGGCCAGCCGCAGCGCCCGCTCGACCTTGTCGATCACCCGGGTCGGCGGGTTGGCGTGGGTGACGTTGAACCAGATCCAGCGCCGCCATAACCAGTCGGGGCGATGCTCGCGGCCGACGATGGTGAAGCGGCCCTTCATCAGCTGGCTGTTGGGTATGACGACGATCTCGCCGTTGCGAGTCCACAGGCTGGTGTGCCGCCACCGAATCTCGAGCACCCGGCCGGTGACTTCGTCGACCCGGATCCAGTCGCCGGTCTGCAGCGAGTCGTCGAGGTGCAGGGCGACGCCGGCGAGAACGTTGCCTAAAGTGTCCTGCATCGCAAACGCAAGCACCGCAGTCAGGACCGCCGAGGTGGTCAGCAGGCTGGAGGGGTCGAGTCCGAGAAAATGCAGCCGGGCGAGCACGAACACCGCGTAGGCGATGAAAAGCGCGATGTCCTCGGCGATCGTGACGACGTGCACACCCAGCCGCGGCAGGATCACGCGAAAGACGAAGAGCCCGATCAGCCGCAGCAGGGCAAAACCGGCACCGACGACGAAGGCCTCGTGGATCCATACCGCCAGGCGCGAATACTCCATGGCTTCGAGCACCGAGGCGACGAACTGGCCGGCCACGCAGGAAACAAACAAGACGGCCGCATTGCGGACCTGCCCGCGCGAACCCGGCAGCTGCCGCAGCAACACGAGCGCCAGGATGGCGAACGTGATCAACACGTATTTCGCTTCCGGCAGCCAGAAAAAACCCAGGACCCGATTCGTAAAATCTTCCACAGCCAGCATCCATTCTGCGGCGGCGCTCTCGTGGCGCCCGGCGCACCGTTAAGGTCGTTGCAGTGTGGCGGCTTGCCGTTTCCTTGGGTTTACGCGGATTTGATCGCCGTCAGGGACAGGGCGGGTGAAAGCCTAGAATTTTTCGGGCCGGAACACGCCGACCTCGGACACCCACAGCGTAACCGCGTAGTGCGGAGCGTAGGTGGCGAGCACATGTTCGGCCAGGCGCTTGGCAACGGTGGAATCGCAGATCACCTTCATCTCGATCGAGCGATCGGCTTCCCAGATCGCTTCGCGCTCGCCGCCGCCGCCGCCGCCGCGGGCATCGACGATGGTCCAGCCCTGAGCGCCGAGCGAGCGGGCGTCCTTAACCAGGAGCTTCTCGAGCGCCGCTTCGGTGACGATGACAAGCAGCTGCTTGGCGTGGACCTGCATCCTCAGCCTCCGATGGCTCGGGCCAGACCCAGGTAGAGCGGGACGCCGAGAGTGATGTTGAACGGGAAGGTGATGCCCAGCGCAGCCCCGATCGACAGCGCCGGGTTGGCCGCAGGCAGGGCGATCCGCATGGCTGTCGGCGCGGCGATGTAACTGGCGCTGGCAGCCAGCGTCGCGAGCAAGGCCATGCCGCCCAGGCTCAGACCTGCCAGCCGGCCGGCCACCGCGCCCAGCAGCGCAAACACCAGCGGGCCGGCGATGCCGAAGACCAGCAGGAAGGGGCCGGCCCGGCGCAGGTCGCCCAGCCGGCTGCCGGCCACCAGGCCCATCTCCAGCAGGAAAAGCGCGAGCAGACCTTTGAATAGACCGAAAAACACCGGCTCGATCGGTGCCAGGCCCTGCGGCCCGGCGATCGCGCCGATGATGATGCCGCCCGCGAGCAGCAGGACGCTTTTGCCGAACAGGACTTCGTGCGCGAGCTGACCCCAGCCCTGCGGTTGGGTCGTGGCTCCGGGGGCGCGCGCCAGCGCGAGCCGGGCGATGAAGATGCCGGCGATGATGCCGGGCGCTTCCATCAGGGCGAGCAGCAGCGGCATGTAGCTCTCGGCGCTCACGCCCTGGCCGGCCAGGTAGCTCTGGGCCACGGCAAAGGTCACCACCGAGACCGAGCCGTAGTGAGCGGCGATCGACGCGCCGTCGGCGACGTTCATGCGGCCGAACTTGCGCAGCACCGGGTAGGCGATGAAAGGGATCAGCGCCGACAGGGCAATCGCCGTGGCCGCCTGCGGCAGCAGGGTCATCACCGGCTGCTTGGCGAGTTCGACCCCGCCCTTGAGCCCGATCGCCAGCAGCAGGTAGATCGACAGCGTCTCGTAGAGCGAGTCGGGCAGGCGCAGATCACTTTTGGCGAGTTTGGCGCCGGCGCCCAGCAGGAAAAACAGAACGACGGGATCGAAGCTCATCGGAAGAAAGAATCAGCGGGCAGGCCGGCGCGGCGCGCCAGCAGGTCGAGCGTGGCGAGCGAGGCTTCGAGCGTGAAGTCGCCAGCCTCGATCCCGGCCAGCACCTCGTACAGTTCGCGCCGCTCGATCGCGCCGACTTCGCCGTCCTGGTTGGACGGGGCCACCGCTGGCCCGATCTCGCCATCGAAGACCTGGATCATTTCGCTCATCCAACCCTCCGGTACTGGGCGGTCGACCAGGAAGCGGCGGCCACGGGTGGCGCGGAAGTCGCCGGGCCGCAGGCCGGCCTCCTCCCATGCCTCGCGTGCCAGAGCGGCCTCGGCCGACTCGCCAGCAGGCACCATGCCGCCGACCAGGTTGTCCCACAGGCCGGGGTCGATCTTCTTGGTGGCCGATCGCTGCGCCACGAACAAGCGGCCGTCGGTCGCCAGCGCATTCATGTGTACGGCGAGGGTCGTGATGCCGAGCGTGCGGCAGACCGCGCGTTCGATCGTCGCCAGCACCGGCGTGTTGCAGCTGGCGCGGATCTCGAGCGCTTCGTCGCGCCAGGCGAAAGTCAAGCCCGCCGAGCGCAGCGCCGCGGCGGCGTGGGCGAGCAAGTCGGTGCGCGTGTCGCGGTCGAGGTCGGCGTCGTCGAGCACCAGGGAGTTGGCATCGATGCGGAAGCGCGGGTAGCGGTCGGCGAGAAACCGGGCTACGTCGCGCGTCGCCAGGCCGACCCGGGCGCCGCCCATAAAAACGCCCAGCCGATCGGCCGGGCGCGCAGACAAGGCTCGCGCCTGCAGACGCTGGATGAGCGGCTGCAGGCGGTGTTTCGCGATGGAGGGGGGCGCCATCGCGGGCCGGCTTACTCGGGCCGCATGTGCGGGAACAGCAAGACGTCGCGAATGCTGGGCGAATCGGTCAGCAGCATGATGAAACGGTCCATGCCGACGCCGCAGCCACCGGTGGGCGGCAGGCCGTATTCGAGCGCGCGCACGAAGTCGGCGTCGAAATACATCGCTTCCTCGTCGCCCGCGGCCTTGGCGGCGGCCTGCGCCGCAAAACGCGCGGCCTGATCTTCGGCGTCGTTCAGCTCGGAGAAGCCGTTGGCGGTCTCGCGGCCGGCGATGAAGAGTTCGAAGCGCTCGGTGATCTCGGGGTTGGCGTCGGAGGCTCGCGCCAGCGGCGAGACCTCGACCGGATAATCGATGATGTAGGTCGGCTGGATCAGCCGGCTTTCAGCGACTTCCTCGAACAGCGCCAGGTGCAGCGCGCCGATGCCGACTTCCTTCGAGTGGGTCGAACCGAACTTCTCGAGTTCGGCGTGCAGGAAGTCGCGGTCCGCCAGCTGTGCGTCCGAGTACTGCGGGGCGTGCGCCTTGATCGCCTCGACCGTGGTCATGCGGGCGAAGGGCTTGGACAGGTCGATCTCCATGCCCTGGTAGTTCAGCACCGCGCTGCCGGTGGCGACGATCGCCACATGGCGCAGCAGGCGCTCGGTGAAGTCCATCAGCCACTGGTACTCGGTGTACGCGGCGTAGAACTCCATCATCGTGAACTCGGGGTTGTGGCGGACCGACACCCCCTCGTTGCGGAAGTTGCGGTTGACTTCGAACACGCGTTCGAAACCGCCCACCACCAGGCGCTTCAGGTAGAGCTCGGGCGCGATGCGCAGGTACATGTCCATGTCCAGCGCGTTGTGGTGAGTGACGAAGGGCTTGGCCGAGGCGCCGCCGGGAATCGGGTGCAACATCGGCGTTTCGACTTCAAGAAAGCCTTCCTTGACCATGAAGTCGCGCGTTGCCGTCATCGCCTTGGAGCGGGCGATGAAGGTCTTGCGGGTGTCCTCGTTCATCATCAGGTCGACGTAGCGCTGGCGGTAGCGCTGCTCCTGGTCGGCCAGGCCGTGGAACTTGTCGGGCAGGGGGCGCAGGCTCTTGGTCAGCAGCTTGAGTTCCTTCAGCCGTACCGAGAGCTCGCCGCGGTTGGTGCGGAACAGGACGCCCTTGGCGGCGACGATGTCGCCCAGGTCGAGCCGCTTGAACTCGTCGTAGGCTTCGGCGCCGAGGTCGTCGGGGGTGGCGAAATACTGGATGTGGCCCGAGCCGTCGCGCACGGTGGCGAAGCTGGCCTTGCCCATCACGCGCTTCAACATCAGGCGGCCGGCGACAGCCACTTCCGGAGCGGCCGCCTCGAGCGCCGCCTGGTCGGCGTTTTCGTATTCGGCGCGCAGGTCGCCCATCTTGTGGCTGCGCTTGAAATCGTTGGGGAAGGCGACGCCGGCTTCGCGGATCTTGGCGAGCTTGGCGCGGCGCTCGGCGATGATCTGGTTCTCGTCGACGGCGGGAGCCGCTGCAGCGGCCTGGGTCTTCTGGGTCGGTTCGTTCATGGGTGTCTTTCAGCCGCGCACATCGGCGATCGGCTCGGAGCCGAAGTCGTCGCGCGCAAGGAAGGCCAGCATGCGCGCCGCGGCGTCCGCGGGCGAGGTGAGCTGGCCGGAGTTCTTCAGGTCGACAAAACGGGCGAGGTCGGGGAAGCCGGAGGCGTCCGCTGAACGCAGGTGTTCCTGCATGCCGGTGTCGATCACGCCCGGCGCGAGCGAGACGATCTTCGCCCCGTTCGGTTTTCGTGCCTCGTCGAGGCCGACCACGCGCGAGAACTGGTCGAGCCCGGCCTTGGCGGCGCAATACGCGGCCCAGCCGGCAATCGCCCGCCGACCCGCGCCCGACGACACGTTCAGGACGCGGCGCAGGCCGGTCCAGGTCGCGGTCCGCGCCAGGAAGGTCTGGGTGAGCAGCATCGGTGCCTCGAGGTCGACCCGCATCACCGCGGCAACCGATTCAGCGCTGTCTTCGTCGACCGGGCCGACGCGGCCGACGATGCCGGCGTTGTTGATCAGCGTGGCCGAGGAGAAAGCCGCGGGCTCTTGGCCCTGCAGCCAGG
>JAEZVV010000127.1 GCA_023443095.1 Pseudomonadota bacterium | reverse complement strand
GGGACCGTCGCCGCCGTCGGTCTCAGCCATGCCGGGCCGCGTCTTGCGCGTCGAGCAGCCGCAGCAGGTAGGGCAGCTGGGCCTCGGTCGCCCGCTCGCCGTCGGCGATGATCGTCGGGATCTTGCTGGTGTCGAACAGGCGGATCCGCTGAGAAAACTCGGGGATGATGGGTATCACCTCGGCGTGGTGAGCCTGGGCGTGGAAGGAGAACTGGCTCTTCAGGAGGTTGTTGCTGAGGATGGAGCTGACCTGCATCGCGAAGCGCCCGGCCGAGCGGACGTGCTCCTGATACGGGCTCTCGAAGCCCATCGCCACGATCACGTCGGCGCCCTCGCGGATCGCCACCCCGACCGGCAGCGGGTCCGACATATAGCCGTCGAGATAAAGCCGTTCGCCGATCGGCCAGGGGCTGAACAGAAAAGGCACGGCGATGCTGGCGCGAATCGCGTCGACCACCGCACCGCTCGAGAAAATCGCCTGGTGGCCGGTGGAGAAATCGGTCGCCGTCAGGTGCAGCGGAATGCGGGTGTCTTCGATCCGCGCCTCTCCGAACACTTCGCGCAGGCGTTCAAGGATCAGGCGATCGTCGCGCAGACCGAAGCGGCCGTCGAAGCCGAGCAGGCGCGGAAACAGCGCGGCGAGCAGCGAGCGCCGGCTGCGGCGAGCAGTGATTTCTTCGGTCCACAGGCGTGCGGTCATCGCCGCAGCCTCGTCGACCCCGTGGCCGAGCGCGGTCATGGTGGCGTACAGGCAACCGGCGCTGCAGCCGACCAGCATGTCGATCGCAATGCCCTCTCGCTGGAGCACCTTGATCAGGCCGAGAGAAGCCGCGCATTTGACGCTGCCCGAGCCGATCACCACCGCGACGCGGCGGGCGGGGCGAGTCGTGGAGACGGCGTCCATCTCAGGCCGCCGCCGAATAACTGGCCACCGCGGCGCCGACGTCGGGGTAGTCCTTGAGGATGCTGGTGAAGCCCGAGAGCTCCAGCACCCGCAGCACCGGCCCCTGCACCGCGGCCAAGCGCAGGTCGCCACCGCGGGCGCGAGCCTGCTTGACGCTGCCAAGCAAAGCACGCAGGCCGGCGCTGCTGGTGTAGTCGAGTTCGCCGCAATCAACCACCAGGCGCGAACGCCCTTGCTCGACCTCGCTGCTCAAACTCGCCAGCAACTGGTCCGCGGTCAGGCCGTCGACGCTGCCGCGCACGACCACCACCGTCACGTCTTTCTCAGGCCTCACTGACAGTTCCACCCTCGCCTCCTTGAGTATGCGGCGCGACGCGCTTGCGCCGGATCAGGCGCAATTCGTTGCCGCGCTGCGGATCGCTGCGGTAGTCCACTTCGTCGATCATGTTCTTGATCAGGTGCCAGCCCAGACCACCGATCGGCCGCGCTTCGGCCGACGAGATCAGATCGGGCTGCGGGGCCTGAGCCGGGTCGAACGGGACTCCATGGTCGCGAATCGTCACCACCAGCTCGCCCTCGCTCTGCTCGAAGCCGAGCCCGATTTCGCCTGCGCTGCGGCCGGCGTAACCGTGTTCGATCAGGTTCATGCACACTTCCTCGACGACCAGCCGCAAGGCAAACGCGGTTTCGCGGTCGGCCCGCGCCGCGCGGCAAAACTCGTCGACCGCCGCCAGCGCCAGCGGCAGGCTTTCGCGGCGGGCGCAGATCTCGAGGGTGAGCGGATTCGGCACGGCCTAGGCGAAGGTCAGGGTCAGGAGCGAGAAGTCGTCGTCGAAGGTGCTGCGCAAGGCCTCTCGCCGCACCCGCGAATAGAGCCGCTGCGGCTCTCCCACCTCGGGCAGCGGCGGCTCGGCGATCACCTGCACGAAGTCCTCGAGCTCCCAGCGCCGGCCCCCTTCGACCACGATCTCGAACACCCCGTCGGAAAAGACGTACAGCACCGCACCCGCCGGCACCTCGGCCGAAGCGGCGACAAAACTCGCGTCCTGCATCACCCCCACTGCCAGGTTGGGCGTGCGCAGGGGCACGAGCGGCTCGTGTTCGAGCGGCCTCAAATAGGACGGGTGGTGGCCGGCCGAGCAGTAGTCGATCAGGCGGCGCTCGCGATCGAACACCCCGTACCAGATGGTGAAGAACATCGAGGCGTGTTCTTCCATCGGAAACATGCTGTTGAGGCGGGAGATGACCGCTGCCGGATCGCGGAAATCGACCCCGGGCAAGGCGCGGCTGCGCAGCACGTTCATGATTCCCACCGCGTGCATCGCCGACTCCGCGCCGTGGCCCGAGACGTCGACCAGGTAAACGGCGAAATAACGTTCGTCGAAGGCGTGGTAGCCGAAGACATCACCGCCCAGCCGCGCCGACGGCAGGTAGATCCAGTCGGCGAGGATGGGGCCGTCCTTGAGCCGGGGCGGCAGCAGCGATTCGACATAACGACTGGCGCGGTCAAGGTCGCGGTCGAGCTCGGCCTTGGCGTGCACCTCGCGCCGGCTGCGCCGCTCATGTTTGAGCAGCTCGCGCCCGACCTGCAGGACTGCGCCCACGGGTAGTTCGGCCGCGGCCGACACCGCCAGCCCGTCAATGAAAGTGCCATTGGTCGAACCGTGGTCGGTCACCATCACCGCCCCCCCGACCAGTTGCACGCTGCAATGGCGACGCGAGACCTCCTGATCGGGTAGGACCACTTCGCACGGCGCACTGCGGCCGATCGCCAGGCTCGCCTCGCCCAACTCGATCACGCGGCCGGTATCGGCCCCTTCGAGCACCACCAGGAAATGGCCAAGATCCTCGGCCCGGCCCATCAATTGCGGATCGAGCACGCGGTCGAGCAGCGTGGTCCGTCCATCAAGACTGCGGTCCAGCGGAAGCTCGTTCATGCCCTCACCTCAAAGTGCACGGCGCCCGCCGAGCTTAGGGGTTCACCCGCACTGACGCAACGATGAATCCTCATGCCAGCTCGGGACCGGCAACGCTCGATCCGCTTGGCCCCATCACCACCAGCACGGTGCTGTTGGCAAGCTGGGCCTCGACCGAGCGGCGGATCGCCTCGATGTCGTCCGATACCTGCGCCACGCGTTTGTCGGGGTCGAAGCCGAGGAAGATGTCGACAAACGACCGGTTGCCGGCGCGCCGGCAACGGATGCCATACACCATGTCGTAGCGGTCGAAGTTCTCCGCCAGCGAACGCATGATCTTGAGCTTGTCCTCCTCGGCGAGCGTGCCGTCGAGCAAGTCGTAGACCGAGCTCGAGAACACCCCGGCGGCCGAGACGATGATGCTGGCGGCAATCGCCAAGGCCGCCAGCGGGTCGATGTAGACCGACCAGGCGAAGTGGCCGAGCGTCATCGAGCCGACGATGGCCAGGAGGACGAAGACGTTGCCGATCAAGCGGGTGAGAAAGAGCCGCGCCTGCGAGGCCATGATCGGCGAACGCTCGGCCAGCGCCGCTCGGCGCGACTTCAGCCAGAGCCAGGTGTTGGCGCTGCCGAACACGACCTGCCCGGCCAGGCTGATGTAAAGACCGATGCCGTGCACGTGTTCGGGCCGGATCAGGTTGCGCACCGCGTTGCCGACGATCACCAGGAACACCAGCAGCATCAAGGCGCCGATCAGCAGGCTGGCGAGATTCTCGAGTTTGCCGATGCCGTATTCGTAGCTCTGGCCGCCGCCGCGGGTGACGCGGCGGATCGACAGCCAAGCCAGCAGCATCGCCACGAACTCGAGCCCGGTCTTGAGCGCGTCGGCGAGCAGGACCGAGGAGTCGGCCAGCACCGCGGCGAGAACGCTGACAGCGGTGTCGAGCAGGCCGGCCAGGACGGCGGAACGGGCGGTCGACTCCTTGGGACTGAGGTGCATGGATATCTCCAGGGTTATCCCTAGGACCGCCGGGCTCGCCGAGCATACGGGGAACACGCCCCGCCACCAAGGCGTCCGCCGCCGCCTCCCTGCATGGGTGCGATCCCGCAGGCTTGCGGGCGGCGCCTATGCCCCCACCTATAATCCGCGCCTCAATTCGACTCGATCGCATTCAGGTGGCGCATCGTCGTCACTCCGGGAGCAACCTCCATGTCCAAGAAGCACCACGCCCGCGTCCTCATCCTCGGTTCGGGCCCCGCCGGTTACACCGCCGCGATCTATGCCGCGCGCGCCAACCTGAAACCGATGCTGATCACCGGCCTGGCACAAGGCGGCCAGCTGACGACCACCACCGAGGTGGACAACTGGCCGGCCGATCCCAAGGGCGTGCAAGGACCGGAGCTGATGCAGCGCTTCCTGGAACATGCCGAGCGCTTCGAGACCCAGCTGGTGTTCGACCAAATCCACACCGCCCACCTGAATGAAAAGCCGTTCCGGCTCACCGGCGACAACGGCGACTACACCTGCGATTCGCTCATCATCGCCACCGGCGCTTCGGCCAAGTACCTCGGCCTGCCCTCGGAAGAAGCGTTCATGGGCCGCGGCGTGTCGGGTTGCGCGACCTGCGACGGCTTTTTCTACCGCGGCCAGGACGTGGCCGTGGTGGGCGGCGGCAACACGGCCGTCGAAGAAGCGTTGTATCTGTCCAACATCGCCAAGGTCGTTCACCTGATCCACCGCCGCGACAAGTTCCGCGCCGAGCCGATCATGGTCGACAAGCTGATGGACAAGGTCGACGAAGGCAAGGTCGTCCTCCACCTGTGGACCGAACTCGACGAAGTGCTGGGCGACGACTCCGGCGTGACCGGGGTGCGCCTGCTCGACAAGAACTCGGGCGACAAACACGAACTCAAGCTGCAAGGTGTATTCATCGCCATCGGCCATTCGCCCAACACCGAGATCTTCAAGGGCCAGCTCGAGATGAAGGGCGGCTATCTCGTGACCAAGGGCGGCATGAACGGCATGGCCACCGCCACCAGCGTCGACGGTGTCTTCGCCGCCGGCGACGTGCAGGACCACGTCTACCGCCAGGCCATCACCTCGGCCGGCACCGGCTGCATGGCCGCGCTCGACGCCCAGCGTTGGCTCGAAGCCCAGACCACCGACGACCTGCCGCTCTCGGCCGCCGAAGGCGCTTAAGTACCTCCGCCCGCGCCGCCTTGCCGCTCAAAGACTCCTCCCGACTCGGCGAACTGCGCAAGGCGCTGCTGGCACGCTCGCGCGAGATTGAACGCGAGCGCGCCGAAGCCGCGGCCCGGCGTACGGCCGAGGAGCGCACGGCGCAGGAATTCCGGCAGGCGATGGCCGATTGGGGCGGGGTCGAACCGCTGCTTGCCCAGCCCCGCCACGTGTATCACCGCCTGCCACCGGCGCCGGCCGTGCGCCCGCCCGAGTCCGGCCGCGATATGGC
>JAEZVV010000122.1 GCA_023443095.1 Pseudomonadota bacterium | reverse complement strand
ACGTGAAACGTAAGGGTTGGCGGCGGTGGCGGCGCCTGCATGCCCGCCTCGAGTGGTGGGAGCGGCAGTGTGTAGCAAAACTGGAATCGCGTGAGTTCTGCGTTTCCATGCGCAAGCCTATGCAGACGATTCCTCACATTGCCGTCCCTGACTGAACGAAGGATGGACTCCTGCATGACCAGTTCGTGGAGATGGCGGTCAAAGATGGGCAGGTTGTATGCACAGTCGCATAGGTTGACAAGGACGTGCCTACAGATGTGTGCAGGAAGACTGCGCAGTGTCGAGTAGTAGTCCTCGTCCTGACCCAGCGAGAAGAATACGGTTGGGTCGAGCGCGCTGAATGTTGGGGGCAACTGCGGAACGCGCGTTCCAGACGGGAGCCCTTGAGCTGCCGGCGCCGGCAGCAGTCCAGCCTGGCCGATCTTCACGGACCCAATGCGATGCCGCTCACCGTTGTCGTCGTAGAGCAGCATCGTGTACATAGTCCGAAATTTGAACCAGTCGTCCCAGTGGTCCACGATCAGGTAGACGTGAGCACGCGTTCCGGCCGGGATACTTGAGACAGAGTCGATGACGGTGAACATGTTGGAGACTGAGTGAAGCTCTGGGAGCAACCGCTACATAAAGAGCCGGTACGGATAGACTTTGCCAGGCAGGTCCGGCACGTTGGCAATGGTCCTCGCCAACTGCTGCGAATACTGGATGCTGACTGGGACAGGGTCGTACAGCGCGTCGTTGTTCCAGTCCATCTTCGTCAACGCCAGCGCCTCGTGCGCGATGAGTTCCAACGAGCCCTTGCCGGCATGCCTAGTGAGTTGCAGCGGCTTCGGGATGCTCTTTTTGCCCTGGAAGTAGTCGCCCTTCGTAGACACGTCAGGCGCGTTTCCGGCAACCCAGACCAAAGCCGAGGTGCCGGACCTCACTAGCATCGTGCCTCGAGGCACTGGATAACCCGACGGCTTGGCAGTGGGTGTTCGGCCGCCTGCGTCGATCAGCCAGACGCCACGCCAGCACGAGGCAGCTCCCACCTCGATGCATTCGATCTCGCGAACACCGGTCAAGGCGTCAAAGGCGCCTTCGATTTCCTCCTGCTTGAACGCGGTGGTTTTGTGGATCACCAATCGTTTGGGCAGGACGCCTCCATTGCGGCCCTGGTAAAGCGCCAGGCTCCGTGCAAGGACGGCACGCATGTCATCGCGGCTCAGGTAAGGGTTGTGCCTGGCCTCAGCTACGTCTTCGACAGGATCGCGTGCTTCGAACGCCACGAACTGCATACCGCCACCGTCCATGTCGAAGACCTGCGAGCAGCAGGTCACGTAGTGGGCGTCACGCGAATCGCCACGCAGTGCATAGGCCAGGCCGATGTATGCCGTGCCGCCGGGAACGCCCTCCAGCGGCGCCAGCTTCCAAGGCGTGCCGGCGGCCTTCACGTAGAGCGCCGTCGAGAGGCGCCACGCCTTTGAAGCTGGGTGGGCGAACGTGAACACGCGGTCGTTCAGAACCTGCGTTGGGACGTTGTATTTGGCACCCAGCGCCTTGAGCGCATCGTGGGCGTTGAAGACCTTCGAGCGAGTGGCCGCCGACCAGGCATCAGGGAAATGGACCAGTACGACGTCAAACTCGCCCCGCACACTGTCAAGCTGGCGCAAGGCCGCATCCATCGCCCAGAACAGCCGCTGATGAATGTCGCCATCGCCCGGCAAGTCGTTCAGGCTGTCTGGCCATTTGACGTGAGCAGCTCCGACTTGCGCCGCCTTTAGCTCTACCTGGTAGAGCTTCTCGAACCCCGGATAGGTCGGGACGTACTCAACGCGGTCAGTCGGCCGATGCTCTTTGAGCAGCAACTTCATCAGGTCACCGCGTTGTCGGAACGAGGCAACTGGACCGATGGTTGCGACGCGAATCTGCGCGGTGTATCCGCCGAAAGACCCCTTGGAGTAAGGCCCGTAGTTCAGCAACCCTCGCAACGGGTGTACTGAGGTCTGCGATGAGTCCGACGGCGAGAACGCAAGCAGCGGCTCGTCCAGCAATGAGAATGGAGGCAGCAACGACGATGGGATGGCCATTACCTTGTCCTATCGAAGTACGGATGGGCATGGCTAGGGCGACTCCAAGCAGTGACCTTGGAGATCGTGAAGACAGCATCCACGCCTTCCTCATCGCGCAGACTGAAGGCACGCACGGTGCACATCTCGTCGTCGCTGCCCGTAAGCAACTTGGCCCAGGCGTCGATGATGGCGCCCCATTGCTTGTTGTACTTAGTTGCCCAGCGCTCTCTTCGCCAATCACCCGCTGGATCGACTCCTCGTCGCACCGTCGGCATCTCCAGCGCATCCCGCTCGGCGCTCGGAGCCTCAGCGGGTGCAACTTGCTCACTGTGTTCGCGGGGTATGTCCACAAACGTGTACGGCTCGAAGCCGCACCACCAACGATCCTCAATCAGCTCAAGCTTCATGTCGACCCCCTCGTGAAACGGGAAGTCGAGCTTGGGCACTGTGCCCACAAGATGGCCTTCGTAAGCTGCACGCAGTTGCGCGAGCTTCTGCTCTCGCTTGCGCGCCCAGTCTGGGTCTTCACCCTCGCGTGGCCCGGCACAGAGGAGCGAATGCCCCGCGCGCTTGTAGCGCGGGATCAGCGGCCGCTGCCTGGACAGCGCTTTGGTCAGCGCTTCATACAGCAGCCCCAGGGCCCAACTGTCCTGAGTCGGATTCAGCTCGACGATGCCGGCCAATTGCCCTCCGACGGAAGCTAGCGCCGCGACTATTTCCTCGTCCTTGCCGAAGACTGCCAACTCGCGGCCGTGTGCCGCAACGCAGGCTCTGCAGTCATTTGCCCTCAGCATCGCGCGAGCCTCGGGCGTCGACAGCGCCTGAGCCAGGACCACCCTGCGCGCGACCCGCGGAAGGGAGTCGATGAGCAGCGCCGAATAGCGCAGCACCGGGAAGTCCTTGGCCTTGCCGGAAGGAAGGTTCACCCGCACCAAGCGTGGCGTCGGCCGCCCTTGATCGACGGTGTCGAAGAGCACCTTCGGCAGGTACATATGCTTCAATACGTCCGAGGCTAGCTCATCGAAGGTCGCGCACTCGACGATCTGGACATCGACGCCAGCGTGATGCGCAGCCGTCAGGAAGTCCATCACTGCAGGGAGCAACTTCGAAGGGGAGCCCGTGACCCAGTAGAGCCCGTTCGGAAACGGCGACGGGTACTTGAGCACCGACGTCAAGGCCTGCATGACTGAAGCATCGCGGCCGCTGTACCCAACGAATACCAAGCCGAACCGCTTGCTCGCCTCGACTAGGACGTGCTCCATCGCCACGTCCTGCTTCTCCAGCTCTGCCCAGGTGTTCTTCATGGCGACCGACTGATAGTCGCCATGCAGCTTGGCAATCAAGGGCCAATCCGACTCATTCAGACAACGCATCGCGCGCTCGCCCGAGTCGATAGCCGCCACTGTCGGCCGCTTCTGCTCTGCGATGGGAAGCAACTGGTTGGCTGCCAGAGCGGCGTCTTCGACCAATGGATCGAAATTGGTCGTGAACACGCAGTCAACTTTGCGGGCCGCCATCATGGCGCCAAGCACCTTGTGCCCGTAGCAAGGCGTCCCCAACCTGACCTTATCGTCTATGTACTGCCGACGATGGCGCTCCTGCGGGTACACCATCTCGAAGGCTGCGGCGTACTCGTTCGGGTCACCATCGAGCGGCAGCAGCGAAGTTCGCCTGAAGAACTGGTCCATCCGGTCGATCCAGACCTGGTCACCAGAGTCGACGTCGCGCTTCGATATTTTCTCGTGGCGAGCGAAGATTTCAGCCTTGAAGTCCCATATCATGGCGTAGCCAGTCGGGATGCCAGAAGCAGCGGAGGCGCCGGCTCCCAGGAACCAGCCCACCAGGTTTGGCCTCAAGGAAAACGCGGTCGCGAACTCTCGCGACGTCATCGTCGGAATAGTCTGAATCACATCACTCCCTCGCATACCGGGTGTTGCGCCTTTCGGCGCTATACGTCTGACACCTCGTATAAAGTTTCAATATAACGCTACAGCTAGCCAGAACCTGAAGCTTATGTTGGCATTCGGCTAACCGTAGGGTCAGCCGAATAGCGTCGCGCGGAGGGGGGGAGCAGGCGTCCAATGTACCTCACGGCGCCATGCCACACGGGAAAGGGCGAAGAAACTGCAGATTTGGTGGAGGCCTTCCGTGACCGGTTCTGGCGGTACTTGCCTGTCATCCGATGAGCTGCGAACGATCCAGTTCGGCCTAATGCGGCTTGAGCATCTACGGCTGGCCGCTATGGCGTTCAGCGCCAGTGCGCTGGCTATCGACAACTGCGGCTTATAGATTATTTGACTCTCATCTTTTATGTTGAGGTCAGACTTGACTGACCGCTTCTCGGCCGCGGACTTAAGACTTGCATTTTTGCCAAGAATCGGAATCGGCTACTCGAAGAAAAGGTTTTCCAGCGACTTATCTGCGTCCTTCGACATCAAGATCGACCACACTTTGGCGTAGCGCAGCAAAGCTACCGCCATTATGCACGACCGATCCCGCACAAAAATCGACAAAAAGACCCCGGCACGCCAGCAGGCGCCCGGGGCTTTCGATACGCAAACTGAACCGCGCCCGCCTTACACCGCAGTGATCTTGGCCACCGACAGCAACAGTTCCTTGACGCCCGCCGACTTGAAGTTGATCCGCGCGCGGGCGTCGGTTCCGGTGCCGACCAGGGCCTGGATCACCCCGTCGCCAAACTTGGCGTGGCTCACGCTCTGGCCGACGCGGAATCCCCCCACCGTCGCCGCGGCCCGCATGGGCTCCTGGTTGGATGCGGCTGCCGCGTAGGCCGAGGGGCTGCTGGTCTGGCCGCCGCGGTTTGCGCCGTAGCCATTGCCGTAGCTGCCGCCACCCCCACCGTAGCCATTGCCGCGCTCGCCGTAGCCGCCGCGCTCACGCCCACCGCCATAAGCACCGCCGCCGTAGCCACCGCCGCGTTCGTTCCAGCCGCTGGCGGCGGCGCGGCCGCCGATGCCGAGCGAAACCTTGGGCGTGAGCCACTTGAGCGCGCCTTCGGGCAGTTCTTCGAGAAAGCGGCTCTTGATGCCGTAGCGGGTCTGGCCGTGCAGCATTCGGCTTTGCGCCAGCGTCAGGTACAGGCGGCGGCGGGCGCGGGTAATCGCCACGTACATCAGGCGCCGCTCTTCTTCGAGCCCGTCCTGCTCCTGCGCGCTGTTGTCGTGCGGGAACAGGCCTTCTTCCAGGCCGGTGATGAACACCGCATGGAACTCCAGGCCCTTGGAGGCATGCACCGTCATCAGCTGGAGCGCGTCCTGGCCGGCCTCGGCCTGGTTGTCGCCGGCTTCGAGCGAAGCGTGCGACAGGAACCCCGCCAGCGGCGACGGCAGCTGCACCTCGGCCTCGCCGGCGGTAGCGATGGCGTCCTCGGCGTAGCCCTCTTGCTGGGTGAAGGAGGCGGCGGCGTTGACCAGTTCTTCCAGGTTCTCGACCCGGTCGGCGCCTTCGCGGTCATTGCGGTAGTGCTCGACCAGCTTGCTGCGTTCGAGCACCACCTGCACGATCTCGGGCAGCGGCAGGCCGCTCATCTCGAAACGCAGGCTTTCGATCAGCTTGACGAAGCCTTCGAGCTTGGTGCCAGGCGTGCCCTTGATATGGGCCACCGCGTGGTAGAGCGAGAGGCCGTGCGCCTTGGCGGCGTCGGCCAGCACTTCGAGCGTGCGGCCGCCGATGCCGCGGGCGGGAAAGTTCACCACCCGCAGGAAGGCGGTGTCGTCGCTGGGGTTCTCGACCAGACGCAGGTAGGCGAGCGCGTGTTTGATTTCGGCGCGGTCGAAGAAGCGCTGGCCGCCGTAGACCCGGTAGGGAATGCCGGCGTGCATGAGCGCGGTTTCGATCGTGCGCGACTGCGCGTTCGAGCGGTAGAGCACCGCGATTTCGCTGCGTGTATGGCCTTCGGCGATCAGGTTGCGCACTTCGTCGACGATGAAGCTGGCTTCGTCGAGGTCGCGCGGCGCTTCGAACACGCGCAGCTTCTCGCCCTCGCCGGCGGACGTCCACAGGTTCTTGCCGAGCCGGCTCGAGTTCTGCGCGATCAGGGCGTTGGCGGCGTTCAGGATGTTGCCGTGCGAGCGGTAGTTCTGCTCGAGCTTGATCATGTGCTTGACACGGAACTCGCGCTCGAAGTCGGCCATGTTGCCGACGTTGGCGCCGCGGAAGGCGTAGATCGACTGGTCGTCGTCGCCCACCGCGAACACCGCGTTTTTCGCGCCGTTGGGCCCCAGGCCGCCCAGCAGCTTGAGCCACTGGTACTGCAGCTTGTTGGTGTCCTGGAACTCGTCGACCAGGATGAACTTGAAGCGGTCCTGGTAGTGCTGGCGCAGGATCTCGTTGCGAGCGAGCAGCTCGTAGCAGCGCAGCAGCAGCTCGGCGAAGTCGACCACGCCTTCGCGGTTGCACTGGGCGTCGTAAGCGGCGTAGAGCTCGACGAACTTGTTGTTGTAGCTGTCGTTGACCTCGACGTTGCTCGGGCGCAGACCCGCATCCTTGCAGCTGTTGATGAAGTTCGCCAGATTCTTGGGCGGGTAGCGCTCCTCGTCGACCCCGGCCGCTTTCATCAGGCGCTTGATCGCCGAGAGCTGGTCCGAGGTATCGAGGATCTGGAAGGTCTGCGGCAGGCCGGCGTCCTTGTAGTGGGCGCGCAGCATGCGGTTGCACAGGCCGTGGAAGGTGCCGATCCACATGCCGCGGGTATTGATCGGCAGCATCGCCGACAGCCGCGTCAGCATTTCCTTGGCCGCCTTGTTGGTGAAGGTCACCGACAAGAGACCGGCCGGGCTCACGCGTCCGGTCTGGATCAGCCAGGCAATACGGGTGGTGAGGACCTTGGTCTTGCCCGAACCGGCGCCGGCCAGGATCAGGGCGGATTCATCGGGCAGGGTGACGGCAGCCAGCTGCTCCGGGTTGAGATTCGCAAGCAAATTATTCATCCGGCGATTCTACGTGGCCGGGGCGCCCGGACCGGGCGCCTGAATCTTCGACGTTTCGGCAAAAACGCCGCGTTACGACCTTACCGCCTGTCGCGCAACTCCATATA